>CAYNXM010000169.1:0-77108 GCA_964401105.1 uncultured Lyngbya sp.
TAACTGGGGAAAGGAAACCGCCTGCTGATAGCGTACTGTCGGGGATTTTTGATCTAGATAAGTGCTACGCTCCGAACGCCCAATTGTGAGGTTGGGAAGCCCGCGCTGTACCCGTAGGGTCAGCGTCGGGAGGATGTCACAGGTAAATACCCCCCAGCAACACTCAGTCGATCGTAAATACCCATTCACGATGAGGAGATTGGGGAATCGTGCCCTAAGTCATAACCCCAACATGAGAATTTAACAGCCTTTTTTATGAGTGATTTTCCTGAAGTGAGTCAACCGAATTTAATCTCTTCTGAGTCTGAGTCTGAGTCTGAGTCTGAGTCTGAGTCTACTCCACAGAAAACGGATTCGCCGCTGATGATGGTAGAAACTGCTTTTCTAGCCAGTGCAGCGAGTTTAATTTGGTTTATTAACTATTATTTTCCTCTCGGGCCGCTACTGCGGGTATTTTTTCCCCTACCTATTGCTTTATTGTATTTGCGTTGGGGCAAGCGAGAAGCCCACATGGGAGCCTTAACTGCGGGGTTGTTGCTGACGGTATTAATGGGGCCGACTCGCAGTATTCTGTATGTTGTACCCTATGCTTGGGTGGGTATTGTTTTGGGTCAACTGTGGCGACGACAGGCCCAATGGTGGGTTTCTGTGGGGATTGGTTCAATTATCGGCACATTTGGCTTTTTCTTTCGCTACTGGCTACTCTCTATTTTACTGGGCCGCGATCTTTGGGGTTATACCATTAGTCAAATCACCGAATTAGCCGAATGGATTTTCATTAAACTGGGTATTCTCGCTGCACCTAGTTTAACGTTGATTCAGGTACTGGCGATCGCGATGGTGTTCTTGAATAATATCGTTTATTTATTTGTGGTTCACTTAGTCGCGCTGCTACTGTTAGATCGACTCAAGAATCCTATCCCCCGTCCTCCCTCTTGGGTACAGGTTTTATTAGATTACGAGGAATAAATCTTTGCCTTTGATATCTCTCTACTCTACCCCAATGTTCAAGGGATTTAAAGGAATCATACTTAGAGCGTTTCTTAAAACGGTCTAATCAGTTGTGTGGTGTGAAAGTCTATCTTTTTATATATGTTAAACAGATTCACTGTTCGCTATATTGAAATATATCTTAAAGCACAAGCGAGCAATCCTGAATCATTCGTGAATGAGTCAGACTGTCAACCTTTTGATCGGATAAGCGATCAACTGATATCACCGTGTGCCAACCGGGTTGCTGTCGTTCATTCTTTTTTCGATTCAATTTGAGGTGATCCCATGGTATCAATTGATCCTAAAAAAACAAAAGCGCCGGTTGAGTCAATCACCGCAGAAGAAGCCAATGCAGAGGTATTAGAAATCTCAGAAATCTCCTCTGAAACCGATTTAGATTTAGACTTTATCTTCACGCGAGATATTGAGTTTCGCCAAGAAACCCTTTATTTTATTGTTGTAGATCGGTTTCATGATGGCGATCCTGATAACAATGAAGGTCCTAACCCAGAACTTTACGATCCCAGTCAGGAAGAATGGGGTAAATATTGGGGTGGAGATTTACAAGGAATTATTGATAAATTAGATTATTTAAAAAACTTAGGGGTAACGGCAATTTGGTTAACCCCTTTATTTGAACAAGTGGAAGGATTATTCTTTGAAAGTGCTGCGATTCATGGCTACTGGACAAAGGATTTTAAACGGATTAATCCTCGATTTATTAATGAAGGTGAAAATCCTTCTCTTAACGCGACTCAAGATAGTCGAGATACGGTATTTGATCGGTTGATTGAGGAACTTCATAAACGAAATATGAAGTTAATTTTGGATATTGTTTGTAACCATAGTAGTCCTGATATTGAAGGAAATAAAGGTGAACTGTATGATGATGGTGTAAAAATTGCTGAGTTTCATAACGATGAAAATTATTGGTATCATCACTATGGCGAAGTGACAAACTGGGAAGATGATTGGCAAGTTCAGAACTGTGAATTGGCGGGACTCGCTTCATTTAATGAGAATAATATTGAGTATCGTAACTATATCAAATCAGCGATTAAGCAATGGTTAGATCGGGGTGTTGATGCTTTGCGAGTGGATACTGTTAAGCATATGCCCATTTGGTTTTGGCAGGAATTTAATGCTGATATTACCACTTATCGCCCGGATGTTTTCATCTTTGGGGAGTGGATTTATAGCCATCCGGATGATGGTCGTTCGGTTGAATTTGCGAATGAATCTGGGATGTCTATGTTGGATTTCGGATTGTGTACTGCAATTCGACGGGCATTAGGAAATTACGAAGAAGGCGGATTTCATTTAGTTCAAGAAATCTTTGATAAAGATCATTATTATTATGGTGCAACGGAGTTAATCACCTTCATTGATAACCATGATATGCACCGTTTTCAAACCCTAAATCCCGATTTGGAAGTTCTACGGTTAGCTGTTGCTTTAATTATGACTTCTCGGGGGATTCCTTGTCTTTACTACGGTACAGAACAAGGTCTGCATAATGATACAAATGGAGATCAAAATCCTTACGGTAATAATGACCCTTATAACCGTCCGATGATGGAGAGTTGGGATACGGAAAGTCCACTCTATCGTGAGATTCGTTTACTATCAGGTTTACGCCGATTAAATCCTGCGGTTTCGATGGGAAGTCAATGGCAAAAATATATTACCCCTGATGTTTATTGTTATACTCGTCGCTATCGAGAATCTACTTTATTCGTCGCAATGAATCGGGGTGAAACTGTCACTTTAGATGAGGTAGAAACCGATTTACCCGATGGTGAACATTCTGATATTATGTCACCCGAGAAATATGAGGTTCAAGATGGCAAACTCTTTAACTTAACATTAGAACCGAAACAAGTGATTGTTTTAAGCTATGTTGGGGAAAGAGTAAAAGCTCAAACTATTGTCCGAGTTCAACTTAATGGTGTTCAAACTTTACCCGGTGAACGGATTATTATTATTGGAGATTGCCCAGAATTAGGCAATTGGGATATTGCTAAAGGATATCCTTTAGAATACGTCAATACAAATACCTGGTTTGGTGAAATTGCCTTCAATGAAAGTGCAGGTAAATTGATTAACTATAAGTATGCAATGTTGCGAGAAGGGCAGTCTCCGCTACGAGAAAATCTGGTTTCTCGTCGTTGGGTCATTGCCAGTGAAGGCATTGTAAAATGGCGGGATAAATGGTCTTCTGGACGTGAAGCCTAATTGAAATTCCATCAGTAGGATATAGCACTACGCAGACTTGTGTTTGACATCAGAGGAAAAGTGTTTTTTCTCACTTTTAAGCCTGTGTTGCCTAAGGTATAATCATGCATCGATCTTTTCCTCTGATATATCTCTGTTTGATATTATTAACTAATATCCAACAAACCTAAGGAAAAAAATTTAATCTTCTTGCTGTTTTAATACAAGATGACTCTGGGTGATGGAAAGCCAAATTAATTGCGTTGAGAGTCAAACCCTTAAATCTAATCCTGCTGCCCAGCCAGGGCGAATTTTACAGAAGTTAGGTGGTAGGTTAAATTTGATTGAGGCACACTACAATGACTGCTGGGGTTTCCCAGTAAATTCTCACAAAACTTACCGGGAAAAAAAATAAAGTTTAATCAACCAGTTCAATTACTCGCTTCGTTTAGGCTTGGTGCGGTTAACCCATTAAACGCCATTAATGGGCTGACGCTGGATAGGGTTTCGCCCTGTTTTTAAGCAAAGATATCTTGCTTGATGCTATTGCGTAATCTAAGATTAAATCTTGCGCTGACGCTTTGCACCCATTCCGAAGGCTCCTACAGCGAGTAAACCTAGAAGAGCTGCGGGTTCTGGGGTAGATACCGGTAAGACTCGATCGGCTGTAACGATAGTAACATCATCTAAACCAAACCCGTCTCTTTCGATGGGGCCATCAGCCAGGAATTCGACACTGGTAAACAGCTTATCAGTATTGAGATAACCAAAATAGAGTTCTGCGGCATTGGTATCGCCGTGAGGAATATTAAGCGTTTCAGTCGTGTCGTCTTCAAATGTAATCTTTAACCCGAAATCATTATTTCCGGCATCCCCCATATCTGTGGCATAAAAACCAAATGCAGCTTGAGCTTCACTAAAAGCAATGGAGTAGGTGTCCTGAACTTCTTCGGCAAAAGTTAAACTCCAATATTTTTCACCTGATATTGCATGAAGTCCATTAAACTCAGCATCTCTGACGGCACCTCCTCCGGTTAGAGTTGCGGTGCTATAGCCAAAGTCAAGAACAACCGGATTTTCTTCAGAGGCTTGCTCTCCTACAGTGAAAGTTTCAAAAGTTTCTACAAAAGCGTCGTCAAAGTTAGATAGGAAATCTGCCTCTACTTGAGCGGCTTCATCAACAGCATCCCCGGGTTCAGTTTCTCCAAAAAAAACTTGACCAACGGCTTGAGCCGGACTACTCATTGCTGCGGTGAAGATCATAGCGGAGCCTATTAAATATTTGATGTGCTTCATTTTAATCTTTGGGTACCTACAACCATAAATTATAGAGTAATCCCCCTCTAAATGACAGTTAAGTTTTCACAAAACTCCCAGTAAAGTCAATTGAATTTTACCGGGAGAAAATGAACAGTCAGAGTAACAGGAAACGGAGAACGGAGATATCTAGGGTTTGTTATATGTTACTTGGAAGAACCCAGGAGTGATTGATTAAGATCATTCCTCTTTATTGGTAACTATCAATTGTCTGATAGTGACCAATAACTGACAACAAATGATTTTGAACTCAACCTACAAATAAATCGGGTGTTCGCGCGCTTTCCTGTTACTAAAGTAAATTAATGAACTAACTCAATTGCTCGTTTGGTTAAGGCTTCTGGGGTTAAGCCGTTAAACGCCATTAATTGACCGGCGCTGGATGCGGTTTCACCCCGTCTCCAAGCAAAGGTATCTCGTTTGGCGCGACTGCGTAACATAATCGGTTCTAACATTAAACTAGCGCCCCCTGTCACCCCAATTAAGGCATCGCCACCAAACATTTGATCGAATTCAGCATCGCTTAAGAAGTCGCCGTCTGGTTGGCTACAGGTATCCCAGGCTACATCTGTCGGACGATATAACCGTCGAGGGTTAACGACAGAAATAATACGAACCCCAATACCTTCGGCTTCGAGGGCTGCTGCGGCTTCAAATACCGGAATTAAGGTCATATCGCCAATAACGGCAAATACGACTTTTTTATCCCCTTCTATTTCCTTTAACGTCACTGCCCCTTTCTCTAAGGCTTGACGGGTTTGTTCAAAGGTTGTGCGGATGGGTAAAGGAGACTTACTGGCAGTAATGGTTACGCCTTTATTTTTAGTCGTTAACGCCCATTCATAACAGGCTTGAATACTGTTAGCATCAGTGGGAAACAGCGGGAATACATTACCATTTCGCATCATTGCCGCAAAATAGGCTTCAATTTCCGGCCGTTGGTGAGTCCAACCGTTACGACCTTGTTCTAGTGCCCCAGCGGTAAAGAGGGTAATAGTGGAAGGAGTCTGACGGCGTAATTCTGCCATGGCTTGAGTCACGGTTTGCCATATCGGTAAACCATTGACGGCAAAAGACTCATAAGAACACCATAAGGTTCGCGCCCCCATTAAGGCTAAACCTGCCGCTAACCCGGCACAAGCATCTTCACTCAAGGGTTCATAAACTTGACCTTTTGGTTGTTGGAAGTAAAGATCGTCTGTTGTGGGGTGAATGATTTTCAGGGCTTGGTTAATATTATTAATCCCGGATGCTGCGTTACCGTCGGCATTGGTGACAACAAAATGAGGATCTTTTTGTCCCACATGGGCGACTAACGCCCCCATTGCTGTGGTAGCCACTTTTTTATCGCCGCCAACGGTATATTCATCTAAGGGCAGTTTACCTAATTCGGCTATTGGATATTCAAACTCAGTTACAACAGTTTTGGCGGCAGGACCCCCATTTGAACGTTCGGCATTTTTGCGGACGAGTTGCCACACTTCTGTTGGTAAAGCCCGTTTTTTCAAGGTCTCCATCATGTGGGGACTCTCTAGGGTATCTTTAGGATAGAGGTTATGGGATTTTGAACCCAGGGCGTGAACCCCAGCCCCTTTGAGTTGTTTGATAATAAAAACGGTTAATGTACCGCCTAATGCTGATTTTGCCGCCTTGTCAATGCCTTGTAATACCGCTTGGGTAAATTCGATCCGTTTTTCAAAGGAAAAAGCCGTACTATCAACATAAGCTTCGGGTTGATTTTGATCGTCAAAGTCTTTGGCATCGACTAATACCACTTCCGCAAAACCGTTACCTTTCCAAAAAGCAATCATTTCTTCATTGGTTTTAGTCGAAACCATACTGTGATGTTCTTGACTATAACCATTCCACACCAAGATGGGTAAGAAATTGGTAACATCCGGATAAGCAGTGTTAAAGTGCGCCATACTACTCATGGGATAGGGTTCACCGATGCCGCCATCTCCGAGGGTAAAGGGAAATAAAGTATCTCGGTGTAACAATGCCGCCGACATCGCGAAGTGTTGCCCCTGTCCTAACGGCCCTGCCGGGTTGAGAAGACCAGGAATATAGCCAGATAGGTGTCCTAACAGGCCATGCATTTCCCGGAAGCGATCGCGCAGTTGCTGAACTGTGGAAATTTCCATATCCTCTAAGGAACGATCAAGGAACATGGCACTATAAAATCCGGGAGCATGATGCCCCACTTCTGTCATAATATTCTTGTAGCCCAACATCACTAAAGATGCATAGGCTTCTACCTGACTGGCAAACCCGCCGGGATGTCCTGAAGCTTTACTGCTAGTCACCTGTAGAATCAGATAACGCAGGGCATCCGCCATTAACAAGGTTTGATAAACAGCCATTTTATCTGTAGGGTCACTAATGGCTACATTGCCTTCTGTAATAACAGGTGTTTTTCCGTAGGTGTCAAATTCGGGAAACGTCTCACTAAAATACTGAATTCCTTGACAAAACTCAGGGATGGCTGAGGCAGGCTTTGAGATGGCTGCTGTCATTTTTTATACCTTTTATATTTTTGCTATTCTTGCAACTTAAGGTTCATCTTACAATTTTCCGGTCACCTCAAGAGATTTAATCTGCTTTATCGAGTAATAATTGAAGCTAATTCTTAAATGGGTACAGAGAATGATTGTATTGCCAATATTGACTGAACGCTTAATGATTCGACCATTTATCCCAGAAGATTTACCCGCTTATTTAGAGTTTATGTTAGATGCAGAATCCACCCAATATTTAGCATTTGAAGAATCTCAAAAAACGCAGGAAGGTGCAACAGAATTATTTAATTTTGTTCTATCATCTTACAATACTGATTCAGTTATTCATGCTTATGCTATTGCCTTAAAAAAGTCTAATCAATATATTGGTTCTTGTGGTTTTTCGCCCTACGAAAATAGAATTTTTGAATGTTATTATACAATTCATTCCCAATATCAACGTCAAGGCTATGGTTTTGAAGCCATGAAGGCTTTATTAACTGCCCTTAAATCCAGTGATGACATTACAGAAATTCGTGCTTATTCTAGTTCTGAAAATCTACCTAGTCTGAAATTAGCAGAAAAACTGGGTATGGAATATCAAGGAGAAGCCATTCATGCACATTCCGGCTTAAAAGGATTGTTATATACTATCGAGATTGAGCATTCAGAATTGTAATTTTGCGACCCTATCCCACTGCTAAAACACTCAGAGAAAGAATTTTAATTTCAGTTTCTTTACACGAAGCTTGAATATTTTGATACAAACGAGAATAGGTTCTTTCCATCACTGGCTTATCTGTATCAGCATTCAATTTATCAAAAATAGCTCCCCTCCAATTAAAACAAGAGGGGAGTTTGACCTGCCTAAGACAATTTTTGATTTTCACCCAGAATGTCTTCTTTAGCTGAATTCAACTTTTGTGACAGTTCTTGGCGAGTATTAAACCACAGCACATAACGATAGATGAACCAAGCAGAGTAACTCACCCCAATTGCTTCAAATAGAGGCTTCACTAACGGAATTTCATTCAGAATATCCAGCAAACCGGCTGTAATTTTTAATGTGATTAACAGCGCTAGAATTAAACCGAGAGAAATTAACGGTTTTTGGTTTTGCTGGAAAAAATTAGCCGTATTTTCCGGTAGATTTTCTAGGAATGTAACCACCTTCACTTTAATCTCTTGGAAGGTATTATCCTCCTCGCCATACGGATCAACTCCTGGTTCTACAACAGTTACACTCGGTTGAGAGGAGGTGACTGTTGCCGATACAGGGGATACGGTCGGGGGGGGAGCAACAACGGGTTTAGCTGGGGTTGCAGGGGGCGTATATGAGGGCTGAGAAGCCTTTGCAGCGACCGGTTCCGGTGACTTAGGTGGTGCAGATGCTGAGGGCTGAGATACTTTTGCCGCAGCCGGTTTGACCTCGGGTTCGGGTGCTTTCTCTGGGGGTTTAGTTTGAGCCGCTGGTTTGACCTCGGGTTCGGGTGGCTTTTCTGGACTCGGCTTTGCGGGTGTAGTCTTAGGTGAAACGGTTTGAGTCGCTGTTGAATTCGCCGCCTCGGGGTCTATCACCGGTTTTTGTTCTTTTGCAGCCTTTGTAGACTTTGTCGCCTCAGATTCTGTTTGTGGCGCTTTAGCGGAACTATCTGGTTCCGGATTGTTTTTCTTACCTTTACTTGTTGCCATAGTATTTGCCTCTTAAGTGGTGAATCGGGTGTTACCCCAACGATTCATTATCGGTTGTTTAACACAGATTGAAAACGAACTTGATCTAGTCCCCGTTGATGCAGGAGAACCCAGGTTTCAATTAAATCTGGGCCATGAACAGCCCCAGTTAGAGCCGCCCGTAGCGATCGCATAATCAACCCTTTTTTTAACTTTGTTTCTTTTGTAACAGCTTTAATCAGTGTTTTTGCACTATCAGGGGTTAGAGATTCTACATTCGTCAGTTGATTTGCCATCGCTTCGACGACTGCGATCGCCCCATCGGCGGCTAACTGAGTTTGGGCTTCTTCATCGGGGTTTACAGTTTCAACAAAGAATATATCACTCATATTGATCGCATCTTTGAGTCGGGTTAAACTGGGGCCAAGTAAAGCCGTGAGTTGCTCTAACCACGGGCGATCTTGCTCTAGATCAAATGAATATCCCGCCTGTTGCCAATAGGGAATGAGTAATTCCGTTAATTCTGAGGTTGGCATTTGATGGATATACTGACTATTCAACCAATCGAGTTTATCCCAGTCAAATTTTGCCCCGGCTTTATTCACCCGATCAAAACTAAATACTTTGGCTGCTTGTTCTAAAGTAAAAATTTCTTGGGTAGCATCGGGGGGAGTCCATCCCAACAAACTCATATAATTGGCTAATCCTGGGGCAGTATACCCCATCTGTTGAAAATCGGAGATGGAAGTCACCCCATCGCGTTTCGATAATTTCCGTCCTTCAGTGTTCAAAATTAACGGGGTGTGGGCAAATTCCGGAACTGTTTTGCCGAAGGCTTCATAGAGTAAAATTTGCTTAGCGGTATTGGCAATATGGTCTTCTCCGCGAATCACATGAGTAATTGCCATATCAATATCATCGACGACCACGGCTAAATTATACAGCGGTTGACCCACCTCATCCCCACCTGATGCCCGCGCTACTACCATATCTCCCCCGAGATCGCTGCCTTTCCAACTCACTTGATCTCGGACTAAATCCTGCCAGACAATCTCGCGCTCATCCTCAATTTTAAACCGAATCACCGGTTTACGTCCCTCAGCTTCAAAAGCCGCCTGCTGATCTGGGGTTAAGTTACGATGGCGGTTATCATACCGAGGTGCTTCATTTCTAGCTTTCTGAGCCTCCCGCATTTCGTCCAATTCTTCCGGAGTACAATAACAACGGTAAGCCTTGCCTTGATCTAACAAAGTTTGAATCGCTTGACGATATTGATCCAACCGTTGGGACTGAAAAAACGGCCCTTGATCCCAATCTAACCCCAACCATTTTAAACCCGATAAAATATTCTCTGTGTATTCCGGGCGCGATCGCTCCTGATCTGTATCTTCAACCCGTAAAATAAATTGACCCCCCTGATGACGGGCAAACAACCAATTAAACACGGCTGTGCGGGCTGTACCGATATGTAGGTTTCCTGTCGGACTCGGAGCTATGCGAACTCTAACACTCATACATTTACTAAATTGACGGAATAGATTCTTTAATTTACCATCAGCCTTACCCGCTTCGGTGAATCAATAGGCTGATTTTTTTAGGATTTTGGCTCAGATTTTAACATGAGATACAGCAACTTATGGAGACAGATCTGGGGCAGGTGTGTTTCTCTATTTGATTCAGTTATAACCCACGCTTTTTGTTGCTGAGTCGTGAAAACTCAGTAATCTTCATCATCAACGGTAATGAGTAATTGGTGGTCAATTGTCTCCCATCATTATTAGTAACGGTTAGTGTTTGGACTGACTAATGATATAATTATTTAAGCAAAATATATTTAAATACTTTACCGAAGAAAACGAATATGTCTGAACTAAGCGTTGCCAAAGGTAGCTGCCTATGTGGAGAGGTAAGGATTTCTACAAATCTGAAAAATCATAGCATCGGAGCGTGTCATTGCAGTATGTGTCGTAAATGGAGTGGTGCGGCTTTACTCGGTGTTGAGTTTGAGGGTGATGTTCGTTTCTCGGGTGAAGAAAATATTGGCGTTTATCAATCTTCCCAATGGGCAGAGCGTGGATTCTGCAAACAATGTGGTAGTCATTTATTTTATCGATTGAAAGACAAGAATCACTACTTCATACCTGCCGGAATTTTTGATAATGATGAAAATTTTGTTTTCGATACTCAGGTCTTTATTGAAGAAAAGCCTAAATATTACTCTTTTGCAAATGAAACAAAGAATCTGACAGGTGCAGAGTTATTTGCCCTGTTTGATCCCTTATCAGAATCGGAAAAGTAACCGCTTTAAACAATATCATAATATCTCACCTTTATAACCGTTAACCTTGCATCCATGCCCTATTATATTTCTCCCCGTTTTTTAGATACCGTTGCTGTTCATATCACCAAAAACTTCTTAGATTTACCTCGTGTTCGAGTTCCTTTAATTTTAGGGATTCATGGACGTAAAGGAGAAGGAAAAACCTTTCAATGTGAGCGAGTTTTTGACAAAATGGGAATCGATCCGGTTACCATTTCTGGGGGAGAATTAGAAAGCCCAGATGCTGGCGATCCTTCGCGGTTATTACGGTTACGTTATCGAGAAGCTGCCGAACAAATCAAAGTTCGGGGTGAGATGTGTGTGATATTTATTAATGACTTAGATGCAGGGGCTGGACGGTTTGATGCGGGGACTCAATATACGGTCAATACCCAACTGGTGAATGCGACATTAATGAATATTGCCGATAATCCCAGTAACGTTCAGCTTCCCGGAAGTTATGATGAAACACCTCTTCCTAGAATACCAATTATTGTCACGGGAAATGATTTTTCTACCCTATATGCACCTCTAGTTCGAGATGGTAGAATGGCAAAGTTTTTCTGGGATCCCACAAAAACAGAACGAATTGAAATTGTCAGTGCTATTTTCCAAGATGATGGCTTATCAACGAGAGAAATAGAACAGTTTGTCGATCAATTTTCCGATCAAGCGATTGACTTTTTTAGTGCGGTACGCTCCCGGCTTTATGACCAACAAATTCAAGACTTTATTCACAAAATCGGGATCGATCGGATTTCAAAAAGATTAGTAAATAGCACAGAAAAACCTCCTGAGTTTAAAAAGCCACAATTTAATTTAACTCGATTAGTTGAGTTTGGTCAATTGATGGTTGGGGAACAAAAACGCATTCAAGAATTACGACTGGTGGAAGAATATAATCAATTTCGTACGTTTAATTCAGAGCAACAAACAGAGGATAAATCTAGTTCAAAGCCATCGGGATATGTCGCACAAAAGCCGATATCTCATTTACCTTATAACCCGATTATGCCACCCCACAGTATTAATAGCAAAGCTACAGCGGTGATGCAAGGAGATGAAACCGGGTCAACTTTAGTGATTGAAGGGCAAGCGATTCATACACAACTGAGTTTAGAGATTTTACAACAAATTGAACAAATCTTAGAGCAAGGCTATCGAGTTGGCTTGGAATATGCCGATAAACGACGATTTAAAACAGGTTCTTGGAAAAATTATCCTTTAAATGATAGCGATCGCCAAGAGGATATTATTAAAAGAATTGAATCCTGTTTAGTCAATCATTCTCAAGATTATGTGCGTTTATTAGGGATTGATAAACAAGCAAAACGGCGTGTAGTTGAAACTGTCATTCAACGACCTTCCTGAAAATATTAAATCTCGATAGCTTATAGCGCGAAGCACTATTATGTTGACAAATTGAGAGAAAAAATTATTGATAAAATCTTGAGCCGATCGGGATTTATCATTGCTAATTTCCTCGCTCCGCGCTACAATATATCTACACAGGTTGATCGTAAAAAACAGCCTAAACTTTTGTTCGATCTGTTAGAATTTCATAGCCTGTTTCTGTGACCAACACCGTATGTTCAAACTGAGCCGATAATGCATTATCAACGGTAACAACAGTCCATCGATCTGATAAAGTACGAGTATAACGAGAACCCGCATTTAAAATCGGTTCAATGGCTAATGTCATTCCCGCTTTTAATTTAACATTCGGTAAATCCTGAGTACGAGTGTTAAACACAGAGGGTTCTTCATGTAAATTCTGACCCACACCATGACCTGTAAATTCTTCTACCACCTTAAATCCTTGGGCTTCAGCATAGTCTTGAATAGCCCCAGCCAGATCTAATAAATAAGCACCCGCTTTGACTTTTCCAATTCCTTTATAAAGGGTTTCTTCAGCCACTTTAATTAATTTTTTGGCATCTGAAGTGACGTTTCCTACGGCAATTGTAATACAAGAATCACCATGGAAGCCATTATAAAAAGCGCCTGTATCCACTTTTAAAACATCCCCTGCTTTAATCACTTTGCGACGGCTGGGTATGCCATGAACCACTTCATTGTTAATACAAGAACAGATAGATCCTGGGAAACCATAATATCCTTTAAAACTAGGAGTAGCGCCCATTTCTCTTATTCGTTTTTCGGCATACTCATCTAAATCTGCGGTGGTCATTCCTGGCTGAACTAATTCAGAAATTTCTTTTAAAACCGTTGCAACAATTCGCGCTGCTTGCCGCATCGTTTCAATTTCTGAGGCTGATTTAATATGAATTCCTCGGCGACTTTTTTTGATAGTGGGTGCTGTCGGTTTCGGCTGAACTACTTTAGGAAGCAGGTTATCCAAAAATCTCATTGATAGTAATGGTGAGGTTAATTTGTGAGTTATCTGAGTTTAAGCGTACCGCAAATTCTAGCATTGTTGCAAAAAACTGAATAATCTATTATCATCTTAAGATATAATAGTACCCTACCTGTGTCTGTTGATTTGGATTTGATACACTCTCTCCAGATCTGATAGAATTTCTTTACCTGGTAGTGCTAGTGCTGTAATTGCTAACAATAACAATCTATCTGTCAACGATTCGCTTAATTAGTCTTTCTTTAAATAGAACGCATTGATAGTGATTTTGCTAAAGTTTGATAACTGGCTGGATGACCGGCAAAATATCCCGATAAATAATATCTAGCAGGTTCATAATGATTTTCCGCCGTAAACGGTGCTAAAAACCGATCAGCAACTAAGTCTTTCCTGACAAAAAATGCATTAGCACCCGATAAATTACAACCCACCAAATTATACCCTTTTTTCTCTAAATTTACCTCAAAAAACTTTAGAGAAGCTCCGAAGCAATCATCTTTTTCCCATCTGTGTGTAGGATTATAGTCCATACAATATAAAATGGGGGGTGTAAATTTGGCATTATATTCTACCACAATCACTCTAGGACTGACACAGGTAATGGCATCAATAATATGATAATCATTGCCATCAATATCAACAGATAGTAAATCAATTTCTTCAGATTTAATATTGTCAGAAATCAATCGATCAATATTCTCCTTTGTAATAAAGGATTCAACAATTTTTAACTGTTCTTTTTCTAAAATTATATTAAAATATGTTCTTATTTTATTAACAGATTTTGAAGAAGCATCAATCCATAAACCTTTCCAACCCTCAAACAGTAACGCCAAAGTATTATTTTCTAAGCCATTACCAATGCCAAATTCGACGAATGTCTTGTTGGTAACACCAATGCGATTAAAGATTTCTCTAATGATGCCATCTTCATCACTTTGAGAATAAACTTTGCTGCCAAAAGGAATTAAACTTTTAGGATTTTGATAGCGATCGCTTGCTCTTAGACGCTCTATTTCTTGAAGAATTGGAATTTGTTTAATTCTATTTTTAATTGTAAATTTGTAGCCGATATCTTGGATAATCGGTTTGAAAAAATTTTGAAGTGAGTTAAATGGCATAAAGCAGTGAACGCAATTGAACTGTTAGAGGCTATATCTAAGAATTAGCATCCCCCATACATCCCCCATACATCCCCCTTTTATAAGGGGGGAAACAGGAGGGTGATGATTAGGGGGACTAGTAGGGAATAGTTTGCAGAAAATAGGCTCATACGAGGTTTGTTATTTCTCCTTTCGGAGAGTCCGATCATCGCCCGATCTTCAGGGATTTAACTGTTGATTCAGCCTGCAATTGAAACTTCAACCGGACGAGGATTCCAGCGAGAACGCAATTCTTCAATATGCATATTCTCTTTGTTTTTCTTCAGATGTCTGGGGCTGCTTTCAAAAGATAAAGAGGACGGCAGCGAATCTGAACCATACTCAGCTTGAATGAATGATTCTATCTCTAAATAAGAGGGAGAAAAATCACCTTCTACAGCCTTAGAATGAGTCGCTTGATATCGCCTCAATGCCGCAGAAAATAAACCCGTACCATCATCAAAAAATCGTTCAGTGGTTGCCCCATATTGCGGGTAGGGATAAAAAGCGATATCAGCCGGTGCATGAGCGCTCACCCATGAAATATAAGACCAATATTCACTAAATGTGCCAAATTCCAGGGCAGAGCGCATCATCAACAACAGCCAATGATCGTCGGATTGATAATAGTTGCTCACCTGCTGCTGAAAGGACTTGAGATGCTGTTGTTTAAACCACAAATGATGGGGTATAAAAGTCCCTTCAGAATCCGTCACCGGTTCAACACCGAGCACTGAACGAATCCACTCCGCCCAAGTTGAGACAATGTTAGGATTGCCCCATTGGTTGTGCTGAAGTAAGGCGAAGGTATGTTGTATTGTTTGGTTATCCTGACGAATTAATGGCCAGGTCGCAACCGGGAGTAAGTCGCTATCCCAAACAACATACCATTCACTCAGATTATCAATCCCTTCAGGTGCACCCAGTTTCAAAAGCTGTTGATAAAACCAGCCTGGAGTATATAGAGATTTCCCCAACTCCAACTCGGCACAAATTTTGTCTTTTGTTAGACCGCTATTTTGAAAAAATACCTCTTCCTCGTGAGTATAGAGGGGAGCAGTTTGCCAATCGTAAGATATCTGTTGAAGTAATCGCGCCTCAGGCCCAGGTGCAATCACATGAATTGCCCGAGGTGCGTAATGAGCTGTTATTCCTTCTAGCACTGCTCTGGTATTCCAGCGCCAGCGATAGAGGGGAATAACAAAGTCAAATATTTGTTGTGACATAGTCTTAGACAGGAGCTTCTTTATACAGCAGACAATGCTTCTTCCGATTCTTCTGTGTAAGAGGATGCTATTTCAGTTGCAATACCAACAGTTGAAGGATCTTCGAGACCTACATCACTACAATGGGGTTCAATTCCCCAGCCTTTTCTGGGATAGTCTGCACAAATCTGTTTATACTCGTCAATTGCCTCGTAAAGTTCGTCACGGGTGAGGGAATTGAGGTAACCACATTGACCAATTTCACCTTTAGGTAAAGGTGCTGCCAAATTCTGACCGCGCTTCTGAACGATTTTTTCTTGAGACGACCACAAAGTTTCTTTATTGTGCAAGATATCATGCCACAGACTCAAGCCGAAGGAACTAATCAGCCGCATAATCCGATGACATTCATCAATGCTAATCCAGTTGAGACGGTAGCTTAAATAGGCTCCGAAGCCCATGCCAATGGCGACTGCGTGTCCGTGTAATAATCCGGCTTCGATTTCAAACCCAGGCGACCAAGTATGTCCGTAGGCATGAGGCCGACATTGATGAGTTTCATAGAGGTTACCGTATTCCGCCGCAACGTAGCTGCGTAACGCGCCCCCTAAGATTTTCTGAGAAAGGGTACTGATTTCACTGTCGGGTTCGCACTCGGTGGTACCAAAACGAGTGGTAATTAATTCGGGGCCGGCTTTTTCCAGGTCATAGAATAATTCTGCATCTTTGGTCACGGCCATTTTGATGATTTCGATAATACCGTGACGTAGCCATCCTTCCCGCAGCGTTTTGAAGAAAAAGCGATCTGTAATGGAAAGAATGGGCGGATGATAAGCACCGAAAAGGTTCTTATATCCGAAGCCATCGCAACAGGTACGGGGAGAAGGACCTGCATCAATTCCAGCCACAATGGAGGTGGAAAGCATGACGTAGGGAGTATTACGGTGATACAAGGCACAAGCCAATCCACCGGTATCGGCCAAGACCCCACCCCCAACGATTAAGACGGGTTCGTTACGGGAAACCCCCAAACGTTTGAAGTCTCCCAGCATCTGCTCTACGGTGTTGATGCCTTTATCGACTTCCATTGCCCGATAAACCAGTTTTTCCAGGTGGATACCGTGATAGTCGAAGTAATGTTCAATCTGCTCACCGAAATAGCTCTCAACGTTCTTGTCCACTAGGCAAACACAACGTCCTAAGGGAGCATAAGTATCTCTCAGGAGAGATTGTTCTGGGTCTAAGGTATTATCTACCAGTTTAATCGAGGTGAATGTACTCGAACTCACCACCGCTTCGATGGTTTGGTCATCTGCTGTGCTGACAACCGATCCCCGACCTTCACGGTAACTGGAGGTGGGGTAAACAGCATGAGGATTTTCTACAACTAAACGGTCGGCTAAATCCTGGTAAAATTTACCATCTTGAGTGTGTGAAAGACGCTCCAGGAGCTTACGGCTGCCTCTGTTGGACTGATGCATTTGATTGGCAAATGCAGACCACTGCGCACCAACCGCTTGATCAAAGCTAGCGATTAATTCAGCCAGCAAACTGAAAAAACGATTGAGTGAGAAGTTGAGACAGCTTCGTAAGCTGCGACAAGCGGACAAACCTTCAATTGCCCCTGCCGATGCAAACTCTTCTCCTAATTCTGGAGAAAAGGCTTTGGTTTCAACCAGTGAAAGTAGCAAGCTTCTAAACGCTTTGCTGCCACAAATGGCTTCCACTGCTAGATTTAAGTCCTGGTGTGTCAAAGGCTCTCTGTCAAAAGTGTCGATAAAAGCCCTAACTGCCGAGGTAGTCTTTGTCATTATTGAGTTCTGAATGAAACGGCATTCGCAATATCAACTAGGGCATTATAACACCCTACTTTAGTTAAGTTAACATAAGTGTTCCAAATTACAAAAAAAGATTACAAATTTCCCTGTTCGCCAGCAATGTATGTTATTGATCTTATTGTTGCCAATTCCTGACCTCTAGAGCTTTAGAGATGACAATTGGGCGAGAAAGCAGACTAAAGGCTGTATTCAGTTTTGCAGACCTCACAGAAAATGAAGCTATTGATCAGGTTTGACACCCATCAGAAGAATACCTCAATCTGACCCAATTTCTGTCGAATTGAATACCAGCCCTATTCCCCAAAAATATGTCTTCCGATGGATGCAATCAGCAACGCCCAGTCGGTTAGTAAATGTGTTCTGTTGCACTCAGAGATTGTAGCAATTTGCCTTGAAATTTAGCGCAAGTATGGGCGATGGCAATTAGCGGAATAATCCCCATGAAGCAACCCTTATTCACTACAGTTTTCTAGTCAGATATTGGCTAATACTCAGATAAAGCGAGAAAATTTTTTAGTACAATTAAGGAAATATCTTCTAATGATAGGGGTAGCTTCACAAGTGCTCTATTTTAGTAAAATAAGGTTACATTTAAACTTTATTCAGTTGATCAACTGGATGGTTGTAATAAGTTTCTACCCCTTTAGGAAGTAGGGAGTAATGAGTAATAAATATTTAATTTTAGTCTTTTATTTTATACTCATTAATGATGAGCTAAAATCCTAAATTAATACTCAATTCCATCCCTACACTCTTGTTCATTTAATTAAACAATAATTAACCAATTAACTTTTTCGCCCGCTCTGCCCGCGCTTCCGCAGATTCCATTACTTCTGATAGTTTTTCTACCATTTCTCCGGGATAATTTTCTAACAATCGCGTCGAAAGAGAAACGCGGCGGCGACCTTCATCAAGATCAATAATTAAAGCTTTAACGAATTGACCAACCGGGAATAAATCGGGTAAAGATTCAATAAATTTCTGGCTGACTTCTTTAATATGAATTAAGCCTGTTACCCCCTCTAAATCCACGAATACGCCAAAAGGTTTAACGCTACTAACTGTTCCCTCTACCAATTGCCCCAGTTCAAGCTGACTGAAACCAACCGTTTCGGTTGCCATACGTTGAGACAAAACTAATTTATTGCGATCCGGGTCTAATTCAATAATATTAACCGTTAATAAGTCATCAATTAAACGATTAAGATTATCTCGTTCGAGTAGATGCGATCGCGGAATAAATCCCCGTAAACCGTCTACATCAACAGTGACTCCACCCCGATTAACCCCGGTGACTTGAACTTGCAGAGATTTTCCACTTTTTTGAGCTTCTGCTAATTCATTCCAAACTCGTTGTAATTCCAGTTGGCGGATGGATAATAACACCTGACCATCAGCATTTTGATCTCGAATAATTAAAAACTCTCGTTCTTCTTTCAAAGGCAGGATTTCCTCTAAATTTTCTACTTCAGCCACAGCCGCTTCTTTGCGGGGAAGAAATCCGGGAGACTTGGCTCCGAGAATATCAACGTAAGCCCCATCTGTACCATATTCAAATACTTGACCGCTGATGATTTGCCCTTTTTGTAATCCATAATCATGTTGTTCGAGGGCTTTAGCAAAGTCATCTAATGAGAAAGAAGTTTCGTTAGTTGCCATAGTAAAAAACTCAAATGTAATTATTTATTGATTCACCAGCATTGGGCTAATTTTCGTAACCACACCATTTCTAGGATTAGATTCGGTCTTTTTGTGTCCCAATCAATCAGTTGGGATACTCCAATATAGCTGAATCTGGAAAGGATTGGTAATTATAGGCACTCAAGAACCGTTAATCTGCCCATCTCACTTAAAGTTCTTGCTGAAACAGTTGGTAAACATGAGACCAAGCGTCGGCTGCGGCTTCTGAGTTATAACTGTCGCGATGATCGCAACAAAACCCATGATCCGCCGGATAACGGAAGATTTGATGAGGGATCTGGTGTTTCTGTAATTCCGCTTCAATTTGATCGACCTCTTCATTAGGAATGAGGGGATCTTGTGTGCCGAAAAAGCCATAAATCACCCCAGAAATCTCGCAAGTCCGAGTCACAGTTGGAGGGCCACCCCCAGGTGTTTGAGTGGCAATTCCTGCCCCATAGAAAGAAGCTGTAGCCTTAATCTCAGGTAAGGTAGCCGCCAGATAAACCACATGACCCCCAAAACAGAAACCCATTGTACCGAAACCACAGGGTTTAATACCGGGTAAGGTTTTAAGATAGTTAATCGTCGCCTGAATATCACTCAGAAGTTCTGAGGCTTTGGTTTGCTGTTTGTATTGACGGCCTAATGCTAATTCTTCAGGACTGTAGCCTACTTCAAACCCTGGGGCTTGCCGCTGATAAATGGCTGGGGCGATCGCCACATAACCTGCTTGGGCAATTTTTTCTGTGACTTCTCGAATATGAGCATTGACCCCGAATATTTCTTGAACAACAATAATCCCCGGAAATGATCCTTTTACTGCCGGTTTTGCCAAATAGGCTGCAATTTGTAAGTCTCCATTGGGGACAATAACAGGTAAAGTACGAATTTCTAAATTGGCCATAATTCTGAAGGATTATGAAGCTTTCAATTGAATCCTTTTGGTTTGTCGGATTTGTTCGTTAAAATTTCTCAGTAAACTTATAATACAGGCTATTAATTATTGAACTCATAAATCCGGTTCAGTCTGACATAAAAGATCACAAATGGTAATACAAATAGCCAGTATTTTATATTTTGGGGCTAAGGGTAGGAGACGTATATGGTTCAGTTCTATATTCAGCCAGACAGTGATATTCCTGCATCCAATCAACTTTTTAATCAAATTCGATTTGCGATTGCTTCACGACAATTTCCGCCAGGACATCGTTTGCCCAGTACTCGCCAGTTGGCGATGCAAACCGGGCTACACCGCAATACAATCAGTAAAGTGTATCGACAACTGGAAGATAATGGTTTAGTCGAAGCCCAGGCTGGGTCAGGCATTTATGTCCGTGCCCTGGGTCATGAAGGGGGGTCTCCCCTCAGCTCTCCCATTCTCGAACAATATCCCCAAGCCAGCCAGATTATTCAACAGAGTCTGGATGAATTACTGGCTCAAGGCTGTACCCTCAGCGAGTCTCGGGAACTGTTTCTGGCTGAAATTGACTGGCGACTTCGCTGTAGTGCGCGGGTGTTAGTCACGGCTCAAATGCAAGATATTGGGATTGCTGAACTGATGGCAAAAGAACTGGAGCAGGCCCTGCGGATTCCGGTACAGGTTGTACCGATGGAAGAGTTAGCGGCTACGATTAAACAAGTTCCTTCAGGGACTGTGGTAACCAGTCGTTACTTTATTGGTCAAGCCGAAGAAATAGCAGCTCCTCTGGCAGTGCGCGTGATTCCGGTCGATATTTATGATTTTGCCAAAGAAATTGAACTAATTCAAACCTTGACAAAAGGGACTTATCTTGGCATCGTCAGTCTCAGCCCCGGTTTGCTGCGGGCAACTGAAGTGATTATTCATAGTCTGCGCGGAGAAGAAGTATTAGTGATGACGGCTCAGTTGACAGATAGTTATAAAATTAACGCTATCGTTCGCAGTGCTCGGGTGATCCTTTGCGATCAAGCCAGCTATGAAGCGGTAAAAGAGGCAGTCGTCACTAACCGCGACGAGATTATTCGTCCACCGAAGTTGATTTGTTGTGAAAACTACATTAGTACAGATTCCATTAACCTGCTAAAGCGGGAGTTGGGTTTAAAATAAACTATCTTCTTCAAGGGCGATCGCGATCGCCCACGATAATTTCAGTGGCACATCTATAACTTGTTCCCTATTTGCTTGCATCTTCGAGGACTTATTTATTATGACAACGGCTATTCAATCTCATCCCAAAACAGTTATCCAAAATAATCCCTCTCAAACCTGGGATAATGATGTTAATCCTTTTGAAGAATGGGATAATAATCCATTTGATCCACAGGATTTAATCGGTTTAGAATCCCCTAAAATCGCTGTTGAAACGATTGCCGATCGGGGGGAAGAGGTTGAACCCGAAGTCACTAAACCGTCACCCTCTCAGCCCTCCAATTTCACCCTCAGAAGGCTGTTATGGACTCCTCAAGCTGCAATTGCCCTGGCACTGGTTTTAGGGTCTGTTTACGCCCTGACTCGCCCTTGTGTAATTGGGGAATGTGCTGCCATTGACGAAGCAAAAGAATTTAGCCAAAGCGCTGAAAATATCCTGCAAACGGTTTCTTCGGCTAAAGCACCCGGTTTAGCCAAGGAAGATATGGACGCGGCGATCGCAGAATTAGAAACAATTCCGTTTTGGTCTCCCTATTATGGACCAGCTCGACGACTATTATCTAATTATCGCCAAGAATCTGCTGAACTCGGCGCGGTTGTCACTTCTTTACGTTTAGCAGGACAAGCAGCCCAACAAGGACAAAATCCACCTCATTCTGTGCCAGAGTGGGAAGCACTAAAAAATCTCTGGGAAGATGCGATCGCTCAGCTACAGCAAATTCCGATTGAAAGTCTAATTTATCCTTTTGCTCAACAACGGTTAAATCAATATCAAGATGCTGTCACAGAAGTACGGGGGCGCTTGATATTGGAGCGAGAAGGCCAGGAGATCTTAAAAAGGGCTAAACAGGCAGCACAGGTCGCTACTGCCCGTCAGGGAGTGGCGACTCAAGCCGATAGCTGGCAATTGGTATATGATACCTGGCAACAAGCCACCAATACTCTGGCTTCTGTTCCGGTGGGGACGACTGCTCATCAAGATGCACAGTTATTGTTAGCCCGTTATCAACCTAAACTAGAAGCAGCCCGCGATCGCAAAACCATTGAACAGGTGGGGCAAGAGGCTTATACTCGTGCAGTCAATAGTGCAGATCAAGCCAAAATCTTGGCTGAACGGGGGGCTTGGTCGGATGCGGTAAAATATTGGAGCAGGGCTGTGAGTTATGGCAAGAAAATTCCCCAAAGCAGTTCTTATGCCCTGGAAATGAAGCCGTTAATGGAGACTTACACTCAGTCTTGGAAACAAGCAGAAGCCCAGAATAAAATTACAAATCGGATTAATAAAGCCCGTCAAGATTTGAAAAAAACCTGTGGAGGAGCCTTAACAATTTGCAGTTATAGTGTTAATAAAGATTTGATCGTGGTGCGGATTACACCCGCTTATTTAGAGAAAATAGAAACTACTGCGAAACAAGGAGATCAAGCCGGAAATGAAAAGCAGCGTTCTGAGGCGGAAAACCACGTCCAAACTTTGAAAATTGCCCTAGAAACTATTAGTGATAATGCTCAGATTCCTTTAGAAGTTTACAAGCCAGATGGTAAAAAAATTGGGGTTCATTTGCCTTAGTCAGTCGTGACGTTGCATGCAACGTCACGACACGCCCGTAAGAAGTAACAAACCCTGGCTATCATAATAAATCCCACTCGTAACTCATAATTCATAATTCATAATTCATAACTCCGAGACTCAATTCATACCCCATTCCCCGTCTTCTGTTGCCTGAAATGCTATGAGACCTATTACTCTAAATATAATAGCTGTTACAATTTTTCTGATGACGCTGTCGGTTCTCCTCGGGCCGTTAATTCACTTATCTCCGACTATCCCGGCGAGTATTGTCTTTGTTTTACTCGTCCTCGGTGCAGTAGATGCCCTGGGGCTACAAGGTCAAGGTAGCTCTATTTTACTGGATTGGTTGGAGGGCAATACGAGTCAAACCCGCGATCGCGTCATTCACCATGAAGCAGGTCATTTCCTGGCAGCCTATGTGATGGAAATTCCGGTTAATGGCTACGCACTAAGTGCGTGGGAGGCATTTCAACAAGGACAAAAAGCTCAAGGGGGTGTCCAGTTTAACGACGAGGAGCTACTGAAACAGCTCCAGCAGGGTCAGCTTTCAGCTCAGTTACTAGATCGTTATTGTACAGTATGGATGGCGGGTATTGCCGCCGAACAGTGGGTATACAATCAGGCAAGCGGCGGCAACGACGATCGACAAAAAATTAGAATCCTATGGCGGCAACTGCAACGATCTTCAAACGAAGCGCGAATTAAAGAACGTTGGGGGATTTTACAAGCAAAAGCTTTAATTGAAAAACATCAATCTGCTTATGAAGCTTTAGTGGCTGCTTTGCAACAACGAACCCCCATTCCAGAATGTTATCAAATTCTAGAGCAACACATTATTCCAGCTTAATCTAATTCAATCAATCTAACTTTTCTAATTGAACTCAATCCCAAGCGATCGCGGTTGGCGCGCGTTGCGTTATTCTGTATCGCGGTCATTGTGTCAATTTTCTTAAATTGATTAAATCACCTCTGTTTCAGCTCAGTGAGCGCGATCTCACCCCAGAGTTGATATGATTTGTTATCAATGATCTTGAACTGTTTTATCACTCACTGAGAAAAACATTCCTCTGATGAACAGATAAACTTTCAAAAAGGTGACAGTCTTGACTAAATGCAACCCTGAGAACGCGATACATTAAAAAATGAAATCCATCCATCCACGGGGCGATCGCTCTTAATAGAGTTGCCCTCTTAGTTAGGAGATCAAGCGGGAGTAGCATTTCAAGATGACATTTGAAGACATTTACAGATTTTTTAAAAGCCCCCCTCCGATTCATTTGAATCGAGAATTGGCAGTTTGTTATGTTCTGTCTGTTTTTCTGCGGAAAGATTCCTACGGGACAGAACTGATCGAATATCTCGAAAAAGAGTATACTGATTTCCGGTTGTCTGATACTGTGCTTTACAGCGCCCTTAAGTTTTTGGAGCGAGAGGGAAGCATCAGCGGATACTGGAAAAAAGTTGAAGGACGAGGCCGTCCTAGACGGATGTACCAAGTGATGCCAGAGTTTCGGGCTAAAGCTCGTGAACTGGCTCGATTATGGGATGAGTATACGGTAAGACAAAAATGTATGTAAAGTAATGAGAGGAATTCAACTTTATAATTGTCTCAATTTGCTGAAATCATGTCTTTGCCTGTACTCTCCTCAACGTTCTTCCTCACCCTATTGCTAGGGATTGGCTTGTTTTTCTTCGTGAAAGCTTCAGTAAAAGCTCGCATCCAACAGCAGCAGCTTGTTGCTAATCAAGGAGCTGAGCAACTGTTGAAGCAAATCCGACAATATTTTCAGTCTCGTGCTTACCGCATCGTTACCACAAATCCTGATGAGAATCAAATTGTATTTGAGGGGATGGTTCGCCCTAGCATATTTTTGGCGGTTTTTTTAACCCTACTGACAGCGATTGGAACACTTTGTCTGGCGTTAGTGCTGTCAATGGTTGCACCACAGCAACAGCAACTGTTTTTGGGATTAATTTTGCTTTCTCCCCTGGCTGGTATTTTCTACTGGCAACGTGCGGGACGAAGCGAGCAGGTTTTACTCAAGTTGGAAGGGATGATTCCTTCAGAAAAACAACCTCAAAGTGTTATTAGTATTCAAGCTCATCGAGATGAACTCGCAAGCTTAAAGCAAGCGCTCAATTTAACACCTTGGGAACCTGTGACTTCATCTGAGTCATAAATGCAGTACGAACAGCTATTAGTTGCCCTTTAACCCACGACAAAGATAAAAGATAGAGTTGTAACGGTGAGAGCATCCATTTCTTGCCCAGCTATTCAACTGGCATCCGAGCGGATGCTGTCTCCTGACTAACTCACCAGTTTCAGATGGCTTGAGCCGGATGATTAATTCGTTCTGAAGGAGTCATTTACTATGGGCAATTTCAACCAATTTTTAGGAGCAAGCTTGATTTAACGGCTGAATAGTTCAAACGTTAAACAACACGAGGGGATGAGATCGTCACTAAATGCACCCCCATTTCACTCCCTCAAACCAAGCAGGATGTTGAACAGTCACCTTATCCGGGAGATGCCACTAATCGGTTATGACTCACTGAAGGAATCGTTTTTTCAGCCACCTCTTTTAAGCTGGGAAACAGAAAATGATTTTCTTCAACATATTGAGCGCCGAATAATCCTTTCTCTGCCCAAAAGTATCGATCGGTTGTGTGTTCATTGCGCTTGACCAGCAGCAAAGCCGGTGGAATGATACCAGCAGCATGAATGAACTTACGGGCAGCCGTAACGGGCTTATCTTCGCCGCTAGAGATGCTATATTGGGGTACGCATTCGAGAATTCGACGACCTTCTTGTCTCCGACGACTTTTGCGCTTTCTTCTTCTGGCCAATGTGCTTACCTCCTTTGTTTGCAGACAGATGTAGTGATAGCTACAAAATCCGCAAGCATTATATCCGCTTTGAAAAAGAATTTCAATATGTTTTAACAAATTGATACAAAAATGTCTTGTCATTCGACAATATTCATGCTACCGTTCCCCTGATTTTACGACTCCCTAACGTCAGAGGGAAGAAATCCAACAAATGAAAGTGGTAAATTAACAATATAGACCGGCTCAAATTGATTCAGCTATGGCTGAGGAGAGCAATAACCGTGCCCAAGTGGAGTTGAAATGGGAATGCCATCGAGTTCAGAATTTGTTACCCTGTGTCAAACTCAAGTGTCTTTGGTTGCCAGTTTGGGGGCATCCATCAGTGTGGTCTATCTGACTGAAGATTGGATGGATCAAAGCCATCATAAACTGATTCCAGTTGCTACCTATCCGGAAACACCGATGGCATGGTTAGATGAGCAAGTTACCCTCTCTTTACCTCCAGATAGTCAAACTGTAAAGCTGATCCCTAAATTTTCAATCTTAAACCCAACAGACTGCTCTAATCCTTCAAATTCTGTTACTGTTGAACTGTACCCGGAATCTAAAACGAACTCTAGCCATTCAGCCAACAATTCTGATGTTGAACAACCCCAGCAGAAAATAGTAATTCCCTTAGTCCATCAAGATGTTGTTATGGGGTTTTTAGTAACGGGGCGCGAAGATCGACCCTGGAATGAGCAAGAACAACATCAACTTCAAGGCATTGCCCATAGTTTAGCAGCCGCTTGTACCTTAGACCGTCGTTTGAGTTGGCTATCTTCGCGTTACGAACAACAGCAACAGGTTCAAACCCAACAATACCAAACCTTACAAAGTTTACTGCATCAACTCAAAAGCCCATTAACTGCTTTAAAAACCTTTGGCAAACTGCTGCGGCGACGATTTTTACCGGGAGATAAAAATCATAAAATTGCAGATAGTATTATTCGAGAAAGCGATCGGATCAAAGAACTGTTGCAGCAAGTCGATCAAACCTTAGAGGTGGCAGACACTCAGTATCATTTGCCATCTGAGTCTGACAGGGCTGATGTTTCGGACTCAGATGGCCCAGAACTCGATCGCTCTTTGAATCTCAACTCCTCTGTAGTTCCTGCCCTTTTACCAGCAGCCCAGTTAACAGAATCAGTCCGCCTTGAAACAGTACTTCAACCTCTATTAATTTCTGCCAATGCAGTTGCTCAAGAACGTCAACTCAGATGTTTGACCAATTTACCGCCTAAATTACCCCCAGTACAAGCCAATCGTCAAGCCCTACGAGAAATTTTAAGCAATATTGTTGATAATGCTCTTAAATATACCCCCTGTGGTGGCATAATAGAAGTTCAAGTCCAGTTGAATTCTACTCAACTCGGAATTGGTATTAGCGATACTGGCCCTGGCATCCCAGAAAGTGATTTAGACCATCTGTTTGAACGGGGATATCGCGGTGTCCAAGCAGACGGAGAGATTTCAGGGACCGGACTGGGTCTGGCGATCGCCCAAGATTTAATTCAGCAAATGCAGGGTAAAATTGAAGTGTTCTCGCCTCAAAATCCCAATTGGACTTCACAAATGTCTCTGGGGAAAACGACACTTTATCCGGGAACAACTTTTGTGGTTTGGTTGCAATTGTGGAAGTAAAGTTTAGTAACAACTTATCATAACTTATTAAGATGTTGTATAAAATCCTGCGAAAACCCAATCAGTCTTTTATCCTAGGGATCTAAAGGAATATTACAAGAGATCTCAAATGGATAACCTGCAAAAGTACAAAATTCGTTGCACTCTCACTTTTGGAGATATCTACGGACAAATCATGATATGGCTGATTGTTATTTTTATTGCCCTAGCTTCAGCTTTAGCATTGTGGAGTAGTGCCCGTCAAATTTTTGCCCTCGCGACTGTCGGTTTAATTGTAGTGTTGTCTCTGCCCTTCTTGCTATTTGCGTTTGTCACTACATTATTGAACCATATCGAAGTTACACCCATGGAAGACACCGAAGAAGATGAGTCTGTACTGCCTGAAATGACGACTCAACCCGCACAATAGTGATTCTGTGGATGATGATAACATTGGCAATGTTATGTTTATAACCCACAATAAATAACACTTTCTTAAAGACTTCCCTCATTTTCACCAGGGAGGTTTTTTTGTGAGCGACCATAGAAAAAAGAAAAATGTAACAATGAATCAACGATGCTAGAACATGATGTGCTGATTGTCGGTGGTGGTTTAGCTGGGTCGCGGGCAGCGGTTGAAATTGCCCGGACTGACCCCAGTTTAAATGTTGCGGTTGTGGCGAAAACCCATCCGATTCGATCTCACTCCGTTGCGGCCCAAGGGGGAATCGCTGCCAGTCTAAAAAATGTTGATTCGGAAGATAGTTGGGAAGCCCATGCTTTCGATACCGTTAAGGGTTCTGACTACCTTGCCGATCAAGATGCTGTTGAAATTTTAGCCCAAGAAGCCCCTGATGTGATTATCGATCTCGAACATACTGGGGTGTTATTCTCTCGTTTAGCCGATGGCAAAATAGCCCAACGGGCGTTTGGGGGTCATACCTATGACCGGACTTGTTACGCCGCTGATAAAACCGGACACGCTATCCTGCATGAGTTGGTGAATAACCTGCGTCGTTATGGGGTTCATATCTATCAAGAATGGTATGTGATGCGCCTCATCCTCGAAGACGGACAAGCGAAAGGGGTGGTGATGTATCACATTGAAGATGGCACACTAGCGGTTGTCCGGGCCAAAGCGGTGATGTTAGCCACAGGGGGGTATGGACGGGCGTTTAATACGACTTCTAATGATTTTGCCTCTACTGGGGATGGGTTAGCCATGGCGGCAATGGCAGGTATTCCGTTGCAAGATATGGAATTTGTGCAATTTCATCCCACTGGATTATATCCTGTTGGCGTATTAATTTCTGAGGCTGTTCGGGGTGAAGGGGCTTATCTCCGCAATAGTGAGGGCGATCGGTTTATGGCCAGTTATGCCCCTAGCAAAATGGAATTAGCCCCCCGTGATATTACTTCTCGCGCCATTACTCTAGAAATTCGCGCCGGACGAGGTATTCACCGCGATGGTAGTGCTGGTGGGCCGTTTGTGCATTTGGACTTACGGCATTTAGGACGAGAAAAAATCATGAGTCGCATCCCCTTTTGTTGGGAAGAGGCCCATCGACTGGTGGGTGTAGATGCGGTCAATGAACCGATGCCTGTGCGTCCCACGGTACATTATTCTATGGGGGGTATCCCTACCAACATTGACGGACAGGTGATTCTTGGCCCCGGCGTGCCCCTTGATTTTCAATCTGACTCCCCCTACTCAGATACGTTAGTAGACAGCTTATTTGCCGCAGGAGAGGCCGCTTGTGTATCGGTTCATGGGGCAAACCGTTTGGGCAGTAATTCCTTATTAGAATGTGTGGTTTATGGCCGACGTACTGGGGCTGCGATCGCTCAATTTGTCCAAGGCAAAAAGTTACCGGAAATTGATGAAAATCAATATTTACAAACAGCCCAAACAGAAATTCAAGCGTTATTCGATCAGCCTGGAGACTGTCGCATTGGGGCATTACGACAAGAATTTCAAGATGCTATGACCAGTCATTGTGGTGTATTTCGTTCTGAAGAAATTATGCAGGAAGGATTAGAACAAATTCAACAGTTGAAGCAAAAATATCAGCAAATCTATTTAGATGATAAAGGTAAATTGTGGAATACTGAAATTTTAGAAGCGTTAGAGTTACGCAGTTTAATGGTAGTGGGTCAAGTGATTTTAACTTCGGCATTTAACCGCAAAGAAAGCCGAGGTGCCCATAGTCGGGAAGATTTTCCCAAACGGGATGATAGTACATTTCTCAAACATACTTTAGCTTATTATTCCTCAGCCGGAATTGACTTATCTTATCGTCCGGTAAAAATTACTCGATTTGAACCTAAAGAACGGAAGTATTAAGTTAATATTTTACAGCCTTATCTCTTTCCCCTCTCTTTACTAAGGAGAGGGGTGTCCGAAGGACGGGGTGAGGTTTAACGGAAGTATTAAGTTAATATTGACCCACCTAATCTCTTTCCCCTCTGTTTACTAAGGAGAGGGGCTAGGGGTGAGGTTTATCAAGAACACTAATTCTCTGATTTTTATCTCTATTTAAAATCATGTCAAATTCCCCTATTCGTATCAGTATTATTCTCGGAACTCGTCCAGAAGCCATTAAACTTGCTCCGGTAATTCAATGTTTACAACAAAATGATGCATTTAAAACCCAAGTCATTTTAACCGGTCAACATCAGGAAATGGTGGCACAAGTAATGCAATTGTTTGATTTAAAAGCAGATCATAATTTAGAGATTATGCAACCCAAACAAACTTTGACCGATATTACTTGTCGAAGTTTAACCGGATTGAATTATTTATTTCAGCAACAATTACCGCAAATGGTGTTAGTTCAGGGAGATACAACAACGGCTTTTTCTGCTGCATTAGCTGCCTTTTATCATCAAATTCCTGTTGGTCATGTCGAAGCCGGATTACGCACTGATAATTTATTTAATCCTTATCCAGAAGAAGCAAATCGTCGGTTAATTTCTCAACTCTGCCAGCTTCATTTTGCCCCGACTTCTCAAGCCGTAGAAAACTTAAAAAAATCCGGAGTCGTTGGCGAAATTCATCATACGGGAAATACAGTGATTGATGCCTTACTTTCTGTCGCCAAAACCCAGCCGCAGTTAAAAATCCCTAACCTAAACTTACAACAAAATAGACTATTATTAGCAACGGTTCATCGTCGAGAAAATTGGGGTAAACCATTAAAAGATATCGCGACAGGTTTCTTACAAATTTTAGACAAATTCCCCGATACTGCTTTATTATTACCACTGCATCGAAATCCCACAGTCAGAGAACCTTTAACAGCCATTTTAGGGAATCATCCCCGCGTGTTTTTAACGGAACCTTTGGATTATGCAGAATTAGTGGCAGCAATCAATTGTTGTTATTTATTATTAACAGATTCAGGTGGATTACAAGAAGAAGCACCTAGTTTAGGGAAGCCTGTATTAGTCTTACGAGAAACTACCGAACGCCCGGAAGCAGTTACAGCCGGAACCGCTAAATTAGTAGGAACTGAAACAGCAAATATTGTCAAGTCTGCGGCTGAATTATTGAGTAACTTAGACAGTTATAATCAAATGGCAAATGCGATTAATCCATTTGGAGATGGTCACGCAGCAGAACGAATTTTACAAGGGATTAAGAATTATTTGAGAGTCAACTAAATAAATGCTGCTTTAGTAATTATTCGGTTAAAATAGACAAATGAAAATAATGTTGATTATTATTTTACAAAACATCGTGGTCAATCACAATCGATAAGAGTTAGGAGAGATATTCAGATAACGAGTAAATTTTACTATTGATAAATAGATTAACCTAAAAATTAAGATGAAACTCAATTTACGCCAATTCTTCCAAGCGGTTAACCCAGCCAAAACATTAGATTATGCAAAAGCCGATGATCGACAGTATTATATTGATTTTACAGCCGTACGAGGTAGCCAACTGATTCAACAACTGAAACGAACCATTAGTTGGTCAGATAGTCCACAAACTTGTCAGTTATTTACAGGACATATTGGTTGTGGAAAATCAACAGAATTATTACGATTAAAAAGTGAATTAGAAGAAGAAGGATTTCATGTCGTTTATTTTGAATCTTCTCAAGATATGGATATGGCAGATGTAGATATTAGTGATATTTTACTCGCGATCGCACAACAAGTTAGCCGCAGTTTAGAACTAGCCGGAATTCAGCTTAAACCCACACGGTTTCAAAACTTATTAAAAGGGGCAGCAGACTTATTAAATTCCAATGTAACAGGCCTTAAAGTGGGTATTCCTCAAGTGGGTGATATTGGTATTGATGCTGAAGAAAATACTTATTCTTTGTCTCTTGGAATTGGAGAAATTACCACAAAAGCAAGAAATAGTCGGGATGTCCGAACCCTACTCAGAGAATACACAGAGCCGAGAGTAAACGTCATTTTAGAAGCGATTAATCAAGATTTGATTGAATCAGCCCAAAAGCAACTTCAACAGCGTGGAAAAGCCGGATTAGTAGTAATTGTTGATAATTTAGATCGGATCGATAACCGAACTCGAAATACAGGAAGAACTGCCTCAGAATATCTATTTGTAGATAGAGGAGAACAACTGAATCAATTACGCTGTCATATTGTCTATACAATTCCTTTAATTCTGACATTTTCTAATGATTTAGGCAGTTTAACAAATCGCTTTGGTTCCGATCCACAATTACTACCTATGGTGCAAACTCATGAACGAGATGGTAGTTTATGTAAAGCCGGAATTGAACTATTAAGACAGATGATTTTAGCCCGGGCTTTTCCAAACTTAGAACCCGAAAAAAGACATGATTTAATTCCTCAAATTTTTGATGAAATTGAAACATTAGATCGGCTATGTTTAGTCAGTGGCGGCCATGTTCGGAATTTATTAGTCTTATTAAGTAATTGTTTAAAACGAGATGAACCGCCATTTTCTCGGCAAACCATAGAACGAGTTATTGCCCAACGCCGAAATGATTTAATTAAAGCCATCACACCGGAAGAATGGGAATTATTAAGGCAAGTAAGACAATATAAAACGGTTCGAGGTGAACAAGAATATCAAACTTTGTTGAAAAGTTTATTTGTCTTTGAATATCGAGATGATGATGAAGGCAGTTGGTTTGATATCAATCCTATTTTGTTAGAAGTTAATGAGTTCAATGTCTAATAGATGTAAAAGGAGTTAGGCTTTTGTTGCTTTTGTTGCTGCCTATTATATTACTAAATTCAGGGTGATTGAGAAGGAGAGTACAAACTACGCAAGATACAGAGAACACAGAAAGAATGAGTTATTTAACTGAAGCAGAAATACAGGAAATTAATCAAGATTCTCTAAATGCTTTAATTCGGATTACCACTCAATGGTCGGGTGACTTTTCTTTAACATTTGTCAAGTGTAATTATGATAAATTACAGAAAAAAATTATTCAACAATTACGAAACTATTGTCCCGTAGCTGTTGAGGAGATGATTCTTAATCCTTATACAGAAAATCTTTATAGCACAATCATTCAACAATTAGATCAAAAAAAGCTTGCAGGGTTAATCATATTTGGCTTAGATAATTTAACTCAACTGGAAGCAGTGTTACAAGCAACAAAGTATGTTCGCGAAGAGTTTCGTAATTTAAATTTTCCGGTAATATTATGGGTAAATAATCGGACTTTAAATCAGTTAATTCGATCTGCCCATGATTTTTATAACTGGGGAACAACAATAGAGTTTTTCGCTACTCAAAATGAGTTAATTCAGTTGATTCAAAAAACAGGCGATCGCATTTATCAACAAGTTTTAGATTACGGCGCAGGAGTATTTTTAGATAATCCTACCTTAGGGTTAGAAACAGGAGAAAATGGCTGTCAGGAATTGGAAACCGCCCGTCAAGAATTACAGGAAAGAGGAGTTAATATTCCTCTAGAATTAGAAGCCAGTTTAGAGTTAATTTTAGGACGAGGAAGCGATCACGCGAAGCAGGAAGCCCGACACCATTATCAACGGAGTTTAGAATTATGTGAACAGATTGATGATTGGGTACGATCCGCTCTTTTATGCTATCATATTGGTTTATGGTGGCGGAACCGTGCTGTTTTAAATCGGACAGAAGAAATTGACGCTTGTAAACACGCAGCCACTTATTTTCAGCAGTCTATTGAACTATTTGAACAAGCAAACCGCCCTGAATTAGCGGCTAAATTTATCAATAGTTTAGCAGAAGTTTCACACTATTTAAAACGTTGGCAACAGCTAGAATCAGTTGCAAACCATGCCATAGAATTACACCAAACTGATAGTAATAGTTTTCGGTTAGCGCGAAGCTATGGTTTCTTAGCAGAAGTCAAAGTTGCCTATTCTCAATATCAAGAAGCCCAACAATTATCTCAAAAAGCTTTACAACTACTACAAACTGCTTTATCTACATTTAAATCGACTACAAAAATAGCACAAATTCAAATAGATTGTGAACGTTATTATCATCAAGGATGGTATTTATTCTCTTTAGCAAAAACACAACATAAATTAAGGAAAAACTGGGAAGCGATCGCGACATTAAAACAAGCAGAAAAACAGATAAAACCTGAATACGATCCTCAGCTTTATATTGCAGTTTTACAAACATTACATGAGATTTACTTTAAGCAAAAAGAATATCTAAAAGCTTTTGACATTAAACAATATCAACGACAAATAGAACAGCAATTTAGATTTCGGGCATTTGTAGGTGCGAGTCGCTTAAGAAGTCATCAAATAATAATTAATCCCGCTTTACCTTCTCCTCAACAATCTCAATTAATTACATCAGAGATGATGGCTTGGGGAAGAGAAAAAGATATTAATCAGTTAATGGAACGAATTCGTCGTCAAGATCATAAATTAACGATTATTTACGGAGAATCTGGCGTAGGTAAAAGTTCTATTTTACAAGCAGGTTTAGTTCCCATATTAAAAAGTACAAGAATAGAAACTCATCGTGTGATTCCGATTTTACAGCAAGTTTATGTTAATTGGAAAAGTGAATTAAGCCAATATTTAACAACAGCATTACAAGAAATTACCCCCCTAGCCTCCCAAAAATGGGGAGAACTAGACTCAAAGCCATCAACTCTATCTAACTCTATTATTGATAGCCCCCCAGCCTCCAAATTTGGGAGAGAAAAAACTCAAAGTCCCCCAGAATTAGGGGATTTAGGGGGCAGAAATCACAGAGAAATTAATACTTCAATTGAGAATATTTTAAATCAACTCAAACAAAACTCAAATCGTGGATTAATTACCGTTATTATTTTTGATCAATTTGAAGAATTTTTCTTTGAATGTCAAACCTCCGAACAACGACAAGAATTTTATCAACTGATTCAATCCTGTTTTGAATTACCCTATATTAAAATCATCTTTTCTTTACGACAAGATTACCTTTATCACCTATTAGAATGTAGCCGCTTAGGTTATCTCGACAATATTTTAGATAAAAATATTATTTACTATATTGGTAACTTTTCAACAACTGAAGCCCAAGCCGTTATTCAAGAATTAACCGAAAAAGTACAATTAAATTTAGAAACTGATTTAATCGATCAATTGGTCAAAGATTTAGGCGGTAACTTAGGAGAAATTCGCCCCATCGAATTACAAGTAACCGGAACACAATTAGAAACAGAGCAAATTAAAACTTTAAAACAATATCAAGATTTAGGTGATCAACCGAAACAAGAATTAGTAGAAAAATTCATAGAAAATACAGTAACAGACTGCGGTAAAGAATATCAACAAATCCCTCAGTTAATCTTATACTTTTTAACCAATGAAAATAATACTCGCCCGCTAAAAACAAAAACAGAACTAGCAGAAGAATTAGAAACGCAACCCCAAAAACTGGATTTAGTTTTAGAGATTTTAACAGGTTCAGGTTTATTATTACAAATTCCAGCAAAACCCGAAGATCGCTATCAGTTAGTTCATGATTATTTAGTTTCATTTATTCGTCATAAATATCAACCCCTATCCGCAGAACTACAACAAGAACGACTACAAAGAAAACGTTGGCAAAAACGGTCACAATGGTTTTCAGTTATTGCCAGCTACTTAGCAGTTGTGATGATATTTTTTGCCTTATATGCTGAGAGAGAACGTCAAAGAGCTAATCAGCAAACTCTTATTTCTCATGCAAAGGAATCTAAAGCCCTTTCTTTCTCTGAAAACTATTGGGATGCACTTATTACTTCAATGGAAACTATACAACTAGTCAAAAAAATTAAGCAGCAACCGATTAATCAACTCAGTCAAGTCACAGATAGCTTGCGATTAGCACTTCATACAGATAAAAATCATAAATTCAGAGAATTTAATCGACTAATAGGACATAAAAATGTTGTCGTTAATGTCGCATTTAGTCCAGTTGGCGATAGCCTGCCGTCAGGCATAGGTAAAATAATTGCTTCTGCCAGTCATGATGGCACAGTAAGATTATGGAGTATTAAGGGAGAGTTGATCAATACTCTAAAAGGTCATAAAGCTCAAGTTGAAAACGTGGCATTTAGTTCAAATGGTAAAATAATCGCTTCTGCCAGTCATGATGGGACAGTAAAGTTATGGAATACTGAAGGAGAATTACTTCACACTTTTATCGGTCATGAGAATAGAGTTTTTGATGTAGCTTTTAGTCCAGATGGTAAAATGCTCGCTTCTGCCAGTCATGACAAAACAATAAAGTTATGGAATACTGAAGGTAAATTACTTCACACTTTTGAAGGTCATCAACAAGAAGTGGGTAGCGTTGCCTTTAGTCCAGATGGTAAAATAATCGCTTCTGCCAGTAATAGTGGTACAGTAAAGTTATGGAATACTGAAGGTAAATTACTCAATACTGTTCAAGAAAATAGCGAGAAAGTTTATAGCGTAACCTTTAGTCATGATGGTCAAACCATTGCTTCTGCTCATGAAGATAATACAGTTAGACTATGGAATATTCAAGGAGAGTTAATTCACACACTTAAAGGACATCGCAGTAGAGTTTACGACGTGACTTTTAGTCCTAACGGTCAAATAATTGCTTCTGCTAGCAGTGATAATACTATTAAATTGTGGAGTCGTAATGGGGAGTTAATTCAAACCCTTACTGGACATAAAGATTGGGTGTATGGTGTGGCGTTTAGTCATGATGGTCAAACGATAGCTTCTGCAAGTTGGGATCACACTATCAAGTTGTGGAATACTCAGGGAAAATCACTTGTGACCACTTTCCAAGGACATCCAAGACATATCTATAGTGTGGCATTTAGTCCGGACGGTCAAACGATAGCTTCTGCCAGTCGAGACAGCACAGTCAAGTTGTGGAATACTCAAGGACAATTACTCAATACTCTTAAAGGTCATACATGGAGAATTCACGATGTTACCTTTAGTCCAGTTGGCGATAGCCTGCCGTCAGGCATAGGTAAAATAATCGCTTCTGCCAGTCATGATGGCACAGTAAGATTATGGAGTATTAAGGGAGAGTTGATCAATACTCTAAAAGGTCATAAAGCTCAAGTTGAAAACGTGGCATTTAGTCCAGATGGTAAAATGCTCGCTTCTGCCAGTCATGACGAAACAGTAAAGTTATGGAATACTGAAGGTAAATTACTTCACACTTTTAAAGGTCATCGTAATAGAGTTTTTGATGTAGCTTTTAGTCCAGATGGTAAAATGCTCGCTTCTGCCAGTCATGACAAAACAGTAAAGTTATGGAATATTCAAGGAGAATTACTTCACACTTTTAAAGGTCATCAACAAGAAGTTAATAGCGTAGCTTTTAGTCCAGATGGTAAAATCATTATCTCAGGCAGTAATGATAGTACAGTAAAGTTATGGAATACTAAAGGCAAATTACTGAAAACTCTCACTGGACATCTAAGTCGAGTCTACAGTGTGGCATTTAGTCCAAATGGTGAAATAATGGCTTCTGCTAGTCGCGACCAGACAGTAAAACTGTGGAATAAAAAAGGGGAATTAATTCAAACTCTTAGAGGAGATCAACATTGGATTTATGGTGTAGCTTTCAGTCCTAACAGTCAAATCATTGCTTCTGCTAGTAATGATGGAACTATAAGTTTATGGAACTTTGAAAGTTGGGAGAATTTAGTTAACTATGGTTGTGAACAGTTAAATGATTACCTGATTACTTATCCTCAAGAACTAGAAGAACTTGAAATATGTCAAACACCTTCCCGTAAAAAAATAGCAGCAAGTGCTTGGGTGAAAAAAGGAGAAAATTTAGCTCAAACAGGAGATGTTAAAGCAGCGGTAGATAGCTTCAGAAAAGCACTGAATTGGGATCCGAATCTTCAAATTAATCCCAAAGCTTTAGCAAAACGTTTATCAGCGCCCGCTATTTTAAAAAATGGTAAAATATTGGCTAGAGAAGGTAATATAAAAGAAGCGATCGCCGCTTATAACAAGGCTCAGAAAATAGATCCTAATCTGATTATTTCGGCTTCGGATTGGAATAGTTTATGTTGGCAAGGTAGCATACGTCAATTAGCTACTCAAGTAATATTTGCTTGTGAAAAAGCAGTAAAACTTTCACCTAAAAATGGTGATTTTCTGGATAGCCGTGGTTTAGCAAAAGCTTTAATAGGAGATACTCAAGGTGCAATAGAAGACTTTCAAGCCTTTGTAGACTGGACGGATAATCAGGAGAAAAAAGTACAACGGCAAGAATGGATTAAGGCATTACGTGCAGGAGAAAACCCGTTCACTGATGAAGTCCTCGAGAGCAATAGCCTTCAAAGCGATTAATTACGTCTACAAACTGACCGCAAATACTATCAAACACACCCATGAATGACTCTGTGAAATTTGAAAAATGATGAATTACAACTATCCCTATGGTATAATAGCCTTTGAGGATAAATATACCTTGTATTTTTATTCACTCTCACGGAAACAGATGTAGCAAATTGTAGATTAATCTAGTCTTCTGAACTGTTCATCAACCCCTTGAGAGAATTTAACCCTCTTTTGACGCGCCGAGACACAGTCACAGCACTAATTCCTAAACGCTCAGCAGTTTCTTTTTGGGTTAAATCATGTAAAAATACAAATTCAAGTACCCGACGGGTTCCCTCTTCTAACCGGGCTAAGGCTTGCTGTAAGCGGAGTTGATCTTCTTGAGCTAGTTGAAAGCTGCGATAACGGGGGTCAGGGACTAATTCCCCTAAACAGGTGGCCTCAGTATCCTGATCTTTGACAGGGGCATCTAAACTCAGCAGAGAACGATTCTGACGGGCGAGTTTCACTTGATGCCATTCCTCAACTGAGATATCTAAGTATTCAGCAATTTCTGCATCTGTTGGGTGGCGATGAAGCTGTATCTGAAGTTTTTGTATCGCATCAACCCCCTGACGTTGCAAGTCTACCCACTGACGGGGTAAACGTACTGAGGGACTTTTATCTCTGAGATAATGTTGAATTTCCCCCCGAATATAGGGGATAGCAAAAGTACTGAATGCACTGCCACGAGATAAATCAAATCTTTCAATGGCTCGAATTAACCCAATATAACCGACTTGCATCAAGTCTTCATAACTTTCGCTACACTGCTTCACCCAATGATGCACTTCTTTACGAACCAGCCCGATATTAAGCTGAACAATTTGATTGCGAACTTGATTACAGGGTGCTTGGTGATACTGACGGAGTAACGCCAAACTATCATATTTTATATTATTCGTTGTTGAGGTTAGCATCGTTATTACTAGATTTTATGAATAGCAAAGCTGATTGAGTATCAAGCGTAATATATTTTAATCGATCATTCGTGAATTGCCTCTCTAGCAATAGTGTAACATTTAGTACATAGCGACTACGTGATATTACAGTTTTTTTAGCATCAATTGATAAGTTAATAACTGAGTCAGTTTCATATCAGGAGAGACGAATCTATTGATTCTGTTAAACTATTTCATGATTGAATTCTGTAAGTCTGTCTCTGCACAAGTATAAACGATAACCCCCCAAAGCGGCAAGGGTGGTGTGCCTTGGTGAAAGAGGAAGACCGGGAGACTCGACAAGGAATTGGTGTAGGCTTGCCGAGCACCTCAGGAGGATGTCACGATGACCAGGATAGATAGTATATCGATAAAATATTGATTACATTCCTTTAGATATACTCATTAAATCAGTAAACCATGAGTGAGCGCGATGAATTCCTCTATCCCCGTAGCCATTACCGAGGTGAATTTACCCCAGAAAATTTAGCATTTAATGCCAACTTGCAGGAATTTGCTCAAAGGGCAAGCTATATTTGTGCCCTAGAAACTAATGGTAAAATTTCAACAGAGGAAGCTTATCAGCAAATTAAATCCCTTTGGAAACAGTTGAAAAAGTCAAAGAAACAATTAGGGATAGGTAATGAGCAAAACGATAATAATCAATCCGATCCCTGAGTTCCCAGAATCTGGTATGATGCAGCAATCTCTGCGATCGCAACTCCAAAAAGTATGTCTGATTCTGTAACAGTAACAGTGCCAGCCACAACAGCAAATTTAGGGCCGGGATTTGATTGTATCGGAGCTGCCTTAACCCTGTACAATACTGTCAGCTTTTCTCTAGCTCAGCCATCAACTCAAACCGACAGCCCCAGGGTTGAAATCACCGTGACCGGCACAGAAGCCGACCGAGTTAGTCTGGACTCAGATAACTTAGCTTATCAAGCCTTTGTTAAACTTTATCAACATTTAGGCCAATCTCCCCCTGATGTTAACATCCATATTCAGCTTGGGGTGCCCTTAGCCCGAGGTTTGGGAAGTTCAGCCACCGCTATTGTTGCTGGTTTACTGGGGGCAAATGCACTCTCGGGAAACACACTTAGTTTAGCAGAAGTCACAGAACTTGCGATCGCCATCGAAGGACATCCAGATAATGTAGTGCCGGCATTACTTGGCAATTGTCAACTCTCTGTGGCTGACGGCAACCGCTGGGAAATTTGTCAAATTCCTTGGCATTCTTCCATTATCCCAGTCGTTGGTATTCCTAACTTTGAACTCTCCACCGCAGAAGCAAGACAAGTATTACCTACAGAATACAGCAAAGCTGATGCTATTTTTAATACTGCTCACTTTGGCTTATTAGTTAGAGGCTTAGAAACAGGACACCATCGGTGGCTACAAGCCGCTTTAGCAGACCGTATTCACCAACCCTATCGTTATTCTCTCATTCGGGGCTATGAAGCCGTCCAGACGGCTGCTGTAGAAGCTGGGGCGATGGGACTGGTTATTAGTGGCGCAGGCCCCACATTATTGGCTTTAACCGATACAGATACCGCCGCAACCGTTGCGACTGCCATGACAACCGCCTGGAAACAACAAGGAGTTGACCCAGTTGTGCGATCGCTCGAAATTGATGTTAAAGGTGCTAGAATCGATTAAAATAAAAATCCCCTACCGATCAAAGTAGGGGAACATCCATTGCAACTCAGGGCCATTTGTTCAATTAGACATATTTCTGGAGTTGAGGAACTTATGCAATTTTAAGAGTATATTTTTTTGCAGGAAGCTTAAAAAGTCCCATAAACTCACAAATTTGATAAAAAGTTCCAAGAAATATTAGCAACCAGACATAGATTTTCATAGCCTCCCTGCCCCCAAACCCCCAATATTGGGGGCTTTGATAGGTGGGGGACTTTAATAGATGGAGGTAATTTTGGGGAATATAACTCAAAGTCCTCTAATTTAGCAGACATTTGATGATACCTTAGCAATGAGTGTTATCAATAGGAACTAACGATGCAGCGACTTCAAGCCATTTCAACCCTAGTTTCTTTAACCGCCTCATTTTGGATATTTCAACCGCTTTTAGTTACTGCACAAATTACCCCAGACAACAGTTTAGGCAACGAAAGTTCTATTGTCGTTCCTAATATTAATATTAATGGCATTAATAGCGACAGAATAGACGGCGGCGCAATTCGCGGATCTAATTTATTTCATAGTTTTCAAGAATTTAATATTGATAATGGACGAGGTGCTTATTTTTCTAATCCTGAAAATATTAGTAATATTCTGACAAGAGTTACGGGAAGTAATCTTTCTAATATATTGGGAACCTTAGGAGTACTCGGAAACGCGAATCTATTTTTAATTAATCCTAACGGTATTGTATTCGGGCCGAATGCATGTTTAGATGTTAGTGGCTCATTTTTTGCCTCGACTGCTGATAGTATTTTATTTGAAAATAGTGTTGAGTTTGCCGCATCGAACCCGGAAGCACCCCCATTATTAACAATAAATATTCCCATTGGTTTAAACTTTCGAGAAAATCCGGGTGAAATTCGAGTAGAAGGACAAAGTGATAGTCCTCGTATCCCTCAAATTTCTCCAATTTCTATACCCATTTTTGGTGAAGATCAATCTTCAGGCTTAGAAGTTAAATCCGGACAAAGATTAGCTTTATTGGGAGGTAATATTTCTCTGAGGGGTAGCAATTTAATCGCTCCTGGAGGAACAATTGAATTAGGAAGTGTTGCAGGTACAGGTTATGTTCAGCTTCCCACTGTATCAAATCAAGCCTTGAACTACGAAGACATTTCTACTTTTGGCAATATCGAACTTTCTCAAACTGCATCCCTTGACATTAGTGGAAATCAAAAGGGCAGTATTAATATACAGGGTCAAGATGTAATATTAAATACTGGAGCAATTCTCTGGTCAATTGCACCACAAGCTGGCTCTATTTCCATCAACGCTGCTAATACAATTTTAATTAATGATGGTCTTATTGCTAGTCTGAGTTTCGGTGAAGAAGGTGTTGGGGGTGATATTAATCTCTCCGCTCAATCCATTTTTCTTAATGACTTTGCCGTCGTGGTAAACTTTACATTGGGTTTAGCTAATAGTGGTGGTATTTTTGTCAATGCGAGTGATACAGTAGAACTCTTTAATCAAGGAAACCCCAGTTTAATATTAGAAACATTAGAAACTAATCCATTGACTCGGTTCATTATTGAGGAGTTATCAAATGCTTTTGATGATTTCCCAAGAACTGGTATTGGAACAGCTACATTGAATGCAGGCAATGCTGGAGATATTTTGCTTACTACCTCACAGCTAACTATTCGCAACAATAAAAAGGGTGAGCTAGTAGGTTTTTCTACTGCTACTTTGAAAGAGAGTACAGGCAATGGTGGTAATTTAACACTCAATGCCTCTGAGTCAATAGAAATTATTGGGAGTCAGGCTGAAGCATTTATACCTGAAGTTAATCAGATAACAGTTGATTTTTTTAGAGATGTTGTTGAAACAGGTATAACAACTGCTACCAATGGTCAAGGCAATTCAGGAGATTTAGTCATTAATACAGGTCAGTTAATCATTCGCAATGGAGCCGCTATCAGTTCTGGGACTGGAGAACCTATTACTGGCAATGCAGGTAATTTAATTGTAAATGCTACAGAGTCAATAGAATTAGAAAATATAGCAGGCATTACAACATTGGCTGTGGGTTCCGGTGATGCAGGAAATCTGACCATAAATATACCAAACGGTCGTGTAATATTCCGCAATGGAGCAGGTTTGGGTAGTGATACTGTAGGTTCTGGTGATAGCGGAGATATCACATTGGTAGCAAATGAGTTAATCATTCGTAACGGCTCACGCATTGGGGCTGCAACTGGAAATCAAGGAAATGGTGGTAATATAACTATTCAAGCGACTTCTGTTGAAGTTTCAGGAACCTCCGCAGATGGTACAGTTCCTAGTGGAATATTTACCTCGACTGAACCTCAAGCAACTGGAACTGCGGGAAATTTAACCCTCGAAACTCGTAACCTAACTCTGACTGGAGGTGCAGAAATTACGTCATCGACTCAGGGTACTGGTGAGGCAGGAGATTTAACTATCAACGCAACAAATATTGAAGTGATTGATAGTAATATATTGAGTCGGACAACCAATCAAGGTGATGGCGGTGAATTAAACGTTAATGTAGAGCGTCTTAATATTCGTGAAGGCGGCAGAATATCTGTCGAGACACAGGGAAGCGGAAATGCAGGAAATTTGTCTGTTGAGGCGACAGAGGTTGAGCTGAGCGGGACAAATGCTGAAGGAATTGAGAGTGGGTTGTTTGCTTCTGCGCTTTCTAACACCAGTGGTCAAGGCGGGGAGTTAACCGTTAATACTAATGAATTGGTCGTTCGCGATGGAGCAAGCATTGATGTTCGTTCTGAAGGTTTAGAAGCCGCAGGAGACTTAGAAATTAATGCTCAATCAGTTCTGCTGGATAACCAAGCTAGCCTCAATGCTGAAACAGCAGGGGGTGAGGGTGATATTATCCTCAATACTGAAAATCTGAGCCTGCGTCGTAATAGTAATATCACAACGAATGCGACGGGAGTTGCTGTTGGTGGTAATTTAACCCTTAACACTGAGATTTTAACTGCCATTGAAAATAGCGATATCTCAGCCAATGCCCAACAAGCAGCAGGGGGTCAAGTTATTATTAGCGCCGATGCAATTTTTGGCACTCAGTTTCGTCAGAATCAAACTAACGCCAGCGATATTACGGCAACGTCTGAATTAGGGGCAGAATTTAGTGGTACAGTTGAACTCAATACCCAGTTTGACCCCAGTAGCGCTGTAATTGAATTGCCCGTGACGGTGGTTGACCCAGCGGCACTCATTGCTCAGGAATTCTGTAGACAGCTCGGCGGCAGCGAATTTGTGAATACTGGACGGGGTGGGTTGCCCCCAAGTCTTCAAGAAAGTCTCCGTAGTGAAGAAACTATTGTTGAGTTAATCGAATTGCCAGAGGTGGAGTCTCATCGCCGTCATACACCTTCGCCCCTGGGGCAAAATAGTTCAAATTCACCTAACCCACCTATATCAAGTTTAGATATCATTGCAGCCCGAGGATGGATAAGAGATGAAAACGGGGATGTAATTCTTGTTAGTTATGATCCTACAAAAACAGCAATTCAACGGCAGCAGTATAATTCACATCCTTGTCACCCTTTAAGTAGCAGTACAGAATAAAAATCCCCTACCGATAAAAGTAGGGGAGCATCCATTGCAACTCAGGGCCATTTGTTCAATTAGACATATTTCTGAGTTGAGCGAACTTATGCAGTTTTAGCTGAGAACAGCTTTACCCCTGCCAACCTCCCCGTGGGCTCGGGGAGGTGCTGCAAGCGGTGGGGTCATGTCAAACCATTTAGTTAGCTGCTACTGCAACGGCTGTTTCAGCAGACTCAGCGCTGGTTTCAGGGGCATTTTCCTCAGAGGGCGGTACAACCTGCCAGAACTTCGGTAAATATTGCGCCCAGTTAGCTAAAATTTTATTAGCCTTGTGACTGCCTGTGCGTTCGGCGTGTTGTTCAATTAATTCTTTCAGTTGTCGTTCACCCGCTGGAGTTTGTACCCGCTGAATTTTAACAATTTCAGAATTAACCTGTTCTGGGAAACGGCCATCTTCATCCAGGAAGTAACCAATTCCGCCCGTTTGACCCGCGCCGACATTGCGCCCAACTGTACCCAAGACAACCACAACACCGCCCGTCATGTATTCACAGCAGTGATCTCCGGCCCCTTCTATTACTGCTTTACCCATAGAGTTTCGTACAGCAAACCGTTCTCCGGCTTGTCCTAGGGCGTAGAGAGTGCCACCGGTTGCCCCATATAAACAGGTATTACCAATAATCACATTTTCTGAAGGGTCGTAGGTGGCTTCGGAGGCAGGCAGAATAATTAATTCACCTCCATGCATTCCTTTACCGACATAGTCATTCGCCTCACCCGTGAGAGTCAGTTTCATCCCAGGTAAGTTAAACGCGCCAAAACTTTGACCCGCAGACCCAGTAAAATTCAGGTTAATCTGACCTTCAAAGCCGGTGTTACCGTATAATGCCGCAATTTTACCGGAGATACGAGCGCCCACAGTTCGGTCAGTATTCACTACCCGCACTGTTTTTGTCACATTGCCTTGGTTACGAATAGCGGTGGCAATATCGCTATCGTCTAACAGCACATCATCCAACACTTGACCATTACTATGGACGGGTTCATGGTTAAGCCAGTCGCGGTCTGTGCGGGTATCGGGCAGGTTTACCAAACAATCGAGATTGAATGACTGGGTTTTGGTTAATTTCGCTCCATCTCGGACTTTTAATAAGTCAGAACGACCCATAATATCGGATAGAGAAGTATAACCCAAATGCGCTAATAACTGCCGGACTTCTTCTGCGACAAAATAGAAGAAATTAACCACGTGTTCAGGGGTACCGGGGAAGCGTTTCCGCAAATCTTCCCGTTGAGTGGTAACCCCAACCGGACAACTGTTGGTATGGCAAATCCGCGCCATAATACACCCTTCTGCAATCATGGCAATGGTTCCGAAGCCAAATTCTTCAGCCCCCATTAACGCCCCCATAATCACATCCCAACCGGATTTTAGGCCACCATCAACCCGTAGACGCACTCGGTCACGCAGTTTGTTTTCCATCAGAATACGGTGGACTTCTGTTAAGCCCAATTCCCAAGGCGTACCCGCGTGTTTAATCGAAGATAAAGGAGAAGCCCCGGTGCCACCATCATGACCGGAAATTTGGATATAATCTGCATTCGCTTTAGCAACGCCCGCCGCAATCGTACCAATGCCAATTTCAGCCACTAACTTAACGGAAACAGCAGCATCGGGATTAATTTGGTGTAAATCAAAGATCAGTTGGGCTAAATCTTCAATCGAGTAAATATCATGATGAGGCGGAGGTGAAATTAAGGTCACACCGGGTTTAGAGCGCCGCAACATGGCAATATAAGGACTAACTTTGCGTCCGGGAAGTTGTCCTCCTTCACCGGGTTTAGCCCCTTGGGCGATTTTAATTTCAATCGATTTGGCGTTCATCAGGTATTCTGGAGTTACCCCAAACCGTCCGGATGCCACCTGTTTAATCGCAGAACTGGCGCTATCCCCATTGCGTAACCCTTGGAGATAGGGACGAGTCGCCGACAGTCCTTGACCATCCACATCCTCGAAGGTTTTAAACCGGGCCGGATCTTCCCCACCTTCCCCGGAATTAGATTTGCCCCCGAGGCGGTTCATGGCGATCGCTAATGTTTCATGGGCTTCTGGAGATAATGCTCCCAGTGACATCCCGCCTGTACAGAAGCGTTTGACAATTTCAGTCACAGATTCCACTTCTTCAATAGAAATAGATTCGCGATCGCTATTAAAATCTAACAGATCCCGCAATGCTGCAATCGGACGATCTTCGAGAAACTTCTGATAAGTTTGATAGTGATTATATCCGGGTAATTCGGAGCCATTATTGGAGCCATTTTGAGATTCCTCTTTGGCACGGACTGCACTATGCAACAGCTTGGTTAAATCGGGACTATTACCATGATATTCTCCCCGTTTAAAGTAGTTAAAGAAACCGTAATTTTCTAATTTCTTAGTTTCTACTTCGGGGAACGCTTTTGTATGGAATTGATAAACTTCTTGACTCAATTCTGATACAGTTAATCCACCAATTCGCGATGTTGTTCCTCGGAATCCTAATTCTAATAAATCGGCTCCAATCCCAATCGCTTCAAAAATTTGTGCCCCTTGATAACTAGAAAGCAGAGAAATTCCCATTTTTGACAGGATTTTTAATAAGCCATTTTCAACCGCAACCCGATAGTTTTGTTGAGCTTGTTGTAGGGTTAATGGTTCTATTTTACCCCGTTCCATTGCTTTTTGAATCTTCGGCTGTGACCACCAATGGCGAACACTTTCTAACGCTAAATAGGGACAAACGGCACTGGCACCATAACCAATTAAACAAGCAAAATGATGAGTACTCCAACATTGAGCTGTTTCGACAACCAGTGAAACTTTTAACCGAGTTCCTGCTTTAATTAAATAGTGGTGAACCGCTCCAACCGCCAGTAATGGTGGAATATAAGTTTGTTCTGCGGTGAGGGTATTGGCATCACTGAGAATAATGATTTTATCACCCGCTGCCACTGCCGAGCTGGCTTGCTGACACAATTGCTGGACTTGCTCTGCCAATCCTTCTGGGCCACGATCGACCGGATATACGGTAGAAAGAGTCGTTGCGGCAAATGCTTCAATACTTTTAATTTTAGCCAGTTCTGCCTCATTTAAAACAGGAGACTCTATTTTCAGCAGTTGAGCATCTTTTGCTTGGGGAGCCAGTAAATTACCCCGTTCTCCTAAACTCATTGCCAACGACATCACCACCCGTTCTCGCAACGGATCGATCGGAGGATTGGTTACCTGAGCAAACCGTTGTTTGAAGTAATCATACAGCAGGTGAGACTTCTCCGACAGGATCGCTAAAGGAATGTCATCCCCCATACAGAAGGTGGGTTCTTTCCCCAGGCTTGCCATATCAGCAATCACCATATCCATGTCTTCTAAGCCATAGCCAAAGGCTGTTTGCAACGTCATCCAGCTTTGGCGATCAAGCTGAGTATTTTCTTCAAATGGCAGTGTATCCAGTTTAACCTGATATTGTTTCAGCCATTCTCCATAGGGGGCCTGCCCAGCCACTCGTTGTTTAATTTCCCAGTTTTTCAGGACTTCATGGGTCTGGAAATCTACAGCTAACATTTGCCCCGGCCCCAGACGACCTTTTTCTACAATATCGGCTTCTGGGACTTCTACAACACCCGCTTCTGAGGCAACAATCACTAAGTTATCTTTTGTAATACAATAGCGAGCGGGACGCAAACCATTACGGTCTAAAGCAGCCCCCACCTGTTTCCCATCACTAAAGACCAGTAATGCAGGGCCATCCCAAGGTTCTTGCAGTCCACTGTAATAGTTGTAGAAATCTACAATTTCTTCTCGTCCTTTGAGGGAAGGTTGATTTTGATACGCTTCCGGCACCATAATCATCATGGCTTCTAGAGGAGATTTTCCGGAACTGACCAGTAACTCTAGGACATTATCTAAGTTAGCCGAGTCACTGTTATCTGGATTAACAAAAGGCTTTAAAGTCTCTAATTGTTCCCCCCAGTTGGCATGAGCTAGAGTCCCCTCCCTTGCTCTCATCCAGTTAATATTACCCAAGAGTGTATTAATTTCACCGTTATGCCCCAACAAACGCATCGGTTGTGCTAGAGGCCATCGCGGCATCGTATTGGTGCTAAAGCGTCGATGATAGACCGCAAAAGCACTTTTATAAGCGGGATTTTTCAGGTCTAGGTAAAATTCTCCCAATACTGCCGAACGCACCATGCCTTTGTAAACAATAGTACGACAGGAGAAGGAACAGACATAAACGTTATCACCCCAAACTAAACCTTGAGCTTCCAGGGCATCTCCAATAGACCGACGGGCCAGATAAAGCTGACGTTCGAGTTGATCTCCTGTTTTATCAGTAGTGGAGGAAACAATCACTTGTTCAATTCTGGGTTGATTTTCCCGCGCTTGTGGCCCCAGTACATCGGGAGCAATCGGAACCGGCCGCCAGCCACAAACCGTAAGCTGTTGTTGAGTTAAAGCTGTTTCTATGGTTTGACGAACTAAATCTGCTTGCTCAGAATTTTGGGGAAGAAATACCATTCCCACCCCATAAACATCCTGTAATTGTTCTAAACTCAATGACTGTAATGAAGCGATCGCATCCGACTGCTGAAATAATTCCCAGGGGATCGCGGTCATGATCCCGGCTCCATCACCTGAATCTTGGTCGGCACTGCATCCCCCCCGATGTTCTAAGCAGGTCAGGGCAGGTAATGCTTTGGCTACAATATCATGGCTGGCAATCCCTTCCGGACTGGCAATAAAGCCCACACCGCAGGCATCTCGTTCTTCAACCAACCAACTCTGGCCGCCATAAGGATAGCCTGTATTGTTAATAGACTGGGTGTCGGTGTTTTTATTATTGTTGTTGATAGTGTTATCCATGTTTCTCAGTTCACATAATATGACAATTATTTAGGGGAAAAGCTGGCGGCCAGTTCCGAGGTTGACGTTTCATGCATCAATCGCCAGCAGAAGTTGACTCACCGATTCGCGCTTGATTCAACAAAATTAGTCTCACTCCCCACTAAAATTCAAACTGGGTTGAACCTTGAACAATGTGCTTGCCCAAAATATCGAAAACACCAAGCAGATTATGTCTACAGCCCAATCAATATAATGATTTGATTAATAAGATTGAACTGTTGCTCAGATGGTTTTCAGAGTCTCCCGCTATTAATCACCTAAAATTTTGATGATTAAATCGATCAAACTCATCGTTTGGAGAGACGAGCATAGCCGCTAGAATTGCTATTTTCAACCGAGCCAAGCACAAAAACTAACTGACTCTTACCCATGAATCAAGAGTTTTTGTTCGCCTGATCTGTGATAGATGGCAGATATGAGTGTTAGATCTAACACCACATATAATGAATCCTCTATTCAGTATCAGTCAAGCTATTGAAGTTGTAGAACTATCGGCGATGATCGCTTCAACCTCCGCCTCACTCCAAACCCACTTAACAGCATTTGCTATTTCCTATCTGATTCATTTATTGTGATCCATTATGCAACGCTTGAGCAGTTAGTGGTATTGGGACTCAGCTATTCGTGATTAGTGTAGGAACAATGATACACTTAAATTTGTTTTGCTGCTAAACAAATCTAGGTTTGATGACATTCCCAAAAATATAAAGCTTCGGTAAAGTAACAGGGGCTTTTCTATAAAGATTTGATGTAAATTGCTGTTTTTAGCGGTTAAGGGGATGACAACAGGTGGGGGGGGTTTGTTATCTTTGTGTTAGTGCATAGCGGGGGAATGTAGAACAGCAAAGGGGTAATACCCATCTGGACTACTTGGGAAATGAGGTTATTAGGCTAACAGATGAGGCAGGCTCTAAGACCAAAAATCTGAAGCAAACGGGTCTGCTCGTTCTTTAGCCGTTTTAGGGAATTATGGGTTGATAGCAGTTCCTTCCAGAACTGAATTCGTCTATTTCGCTGAGTATACGTAGGATCAATTTTTATTATGGTAGCAGCGCAAGAAAAAACCACCAAGAATTCTGTCTCAGTTCAATCTCCTTCATCTCAAGCGGTTGCCGCTACAGAATTACGACCTTGGGGATCTTTCACGACTCTAGAAGAAGGTGTAGGCTATAAGATTAAACGGATTGAAGTTAATCCGGGTCATCGCCTTAGCTTACAAATGCATCATCATCGCAGTGAGCACTGGATTGTAGTTTCAGGTACAGCTAAAGTCAGCTGTGGTGATTCTGAAGAGATTCTGTTTGCCAATCAATCTACTTATGTTCCTCAGTGTACCAGTCATCGCTTAGAAAATCCGGGAGTCATCCCTTTAATCTTAATTGAGGTTCAAAACGGAGAATATCTGGGAGAAGATGATATTATTCGTTTCCAAGATGATTATGCTCGGACTCAATCCAAAGCTGAGTAGAATCAGTTGGAAATTCCTGCATCCCACGACGTAAAGTTTGTGGGATGTTTTTTGCTGTCTATCTGATGGGAAAGCCTACTTAAGTCATGACTGAAGCTGGCTTAGTATAAAATATAGCAACACATACAAGACCCACTTCAAGTTAACTTTTGAGGGGTTCGGGGAGCTATAAGTCCCGCGCTGTACCTGAAAGGTCAGCGTCGGGATACATGGACTCCCCGCGTCGATTGAGGGGTTCGATGCCCCGAAAATCGACACACTATCTATCGGTTCTAACAGAAAAGGTAAATCTGTTAGAATATGGTGATGTTGAACTTGACCTACAGCTACCGAATCTATCCAGGACTTGACCAGCAAGTGCAAATGTTTGACTGGCTGGAGCAATGCCGTCGCGTGTATAACTACGCTTTGGCAGAGCGAAAAGACTGGGTCAATTCGCGTAAGTGCTCGGTCAATGCTTGCAGCATCAGGCAGGAATACATCATCCCTGCTGAGGCGCCCTATCCCGACTACTACAAACAGCAAAACGCGCTGACTAAGGCAAAAGAGGCTATTGCAGAACTGAAAGGGGTTCATTCTCAAGTCTTGCAAGATGCTTTGAAGCGGCTGGATAAGTCGTTCAAATTTATGCAGGAAAGAGGTTTTGGATTTCCTCGATTCAAAAAGTTTGGTCAGTACCGCTCGTTTGTATTTCCGCAGTTCAAATCGAATCCGGTGAATGGGTTTGATCTCAAACTGCCGAAAATTGGAGCCGTGCCCATCAACCTGCATCGACCTATCCCCGAAGGGTTTGAGGTCAAGCAAGTGCGGGTTGTTTTCAAGTCGTCGGGATGGTACGCCCAACTGATTCTGCAAGCCGATGTTTCCGTCCCAGATGTCATACCCCATGGCGAACCTATTGGCATTGATCTGGGGTTGGAAAAGTTCTTGGCGGTATCGACGGGAGAACTGGTAGAACGCCCTCGCTTTTTCGTGGATTTGCAAAGCAAGCAACGATTGCTGCAACGCAAATTGAGAAACAAGAAAAAAGGTTCTGCTAATTACCGCAAGATTCAAGCCAAGATTCGCAAACTGCATGAACATATCCACAATGTCCGTCGTGAATTCCACTTCCTGACGGCTCACAAACTTTGTGGCATCGCTGGGATGATCTTTGCGGAGAATCTGAACCTCAAAATGACCAGTCGCGGAATGTTGGCAAAGCATTGTCTGGATGCTGCTTGGGGAAGCTTCTTGGAAATTCTAAAGTGGGTTGCCTGGAAGCGTGGAGTTTACTTTGCCAAGGTTGACCCCAATGGGACAAGCCAAACTTGTCCTCAGTGTGGGGCACATACTGGAAAGAAAGAACTCAGTCAACGGGTGCATCATTGCGATGAATGTGGATATACAACTGACCGAGATATTGCTGCTGCTCAAGTGGTAATGCAACGAGGTCTGGTACTTGTAGCCGATGGACAGTCGGTGATACTGCCTGCGGAGGAAGGTTGCGTGCGTACCCCGATGAAGCAGGAAAAACCAACCGCGAGGAATGTTGCCCGCGCTCTACCCGCTAGGGTGAGCGTCGGGAGGATGTCACTATGGACTCAGGATTTCTCTCAAGCGTTAGATCCAGGCTCAATTTATAATAAAATTTGAAAACTACTTCTTAAGGAATGACTCCCAGATTGGCTACTCGCTGATAAGTTGAGCAAAGCAAACTGACAATGATTAAAATCAGTCCCATCGCTGTTAAAGAGATCCTACGACTCCGTTCTCAACACAGTCACTCTAATGCTTTTTTTAGATTAGGAGTCAAATTAGGGGGCTGCTGTCAATGGTCTTACACAATGACGTTTGCAGAAACCTTACAGTCGGATGATACCGTTTATCCTTGCAGTGATGTGCAAGTGGTGATAGATTCCCAAAGTCTAACCTATCTTGAAGGGTTACAAATTGACTACTCTGAAGACTTGATGGGGGGAGGATTTAGATTTGATAACCCCCAAGCGACTCAAAGCTGCGGTTGTGGTCATTCCTTTTGGATCAAAGCTCAGTAGAGAACAAAATGTCAGTCTGATGCGGGTGGATTGCGCTCCTTTTCACAATGGCATGATTGAAAAATTTGCCAAAATTAAATTCATCGTTTAATATAAAAATTTGGGTATCAACCTCTAATTCCAAGATTTAGACTGAAATCCTATCCCCAAAGCGGGGAGGGATATTTCAATGGGGATACCATTAAACAAAAACTGCTGAATTTGAAAATTATGTCGTAACTCATGCCCACTATACAGCAACTCATTCGTTCGGCACGCGAACAAACAAAGACAAAGACAAAATCTCCAGCGCTCAAGAGTTGCCCACAGCGCCGAGGTGTTTGTACAAGAGTGTACACTACAACGCCCAAAAAACCGAATTCAGCGCTGCGTAAGGTGGCACGGGTACGACTCACCTCAGGTTTTGAAGTGACAGCGTACATCCCGGGTATTGGTCATAACTTACAGGAACACTCAGTCGTCATGATTAGAGGCGGTCGGGTTAAAGATTTACCGGGCGTTCGATATCATATTATTCGTGGAACTTTGGATACAGCCGGAGTAAAAGACCGTCGTCAAAGCCGTTCAAAATACGGTGCAAAGCGTCCGAAACAATAAAAGTTGTATCCTCAGTCAAAGAAAAACAAACTCTGTCAGAAAATGGCTAAAAGATCGCGTGCAGCGCTAAGGATCTCAATCATTCTCTGACAGATTAAACCATAGATTAAAACTGTCTGTTAAGTAAGGATTAATTATGTCTCGTCGTCGGGTTGTTCAAAAACGTCCTGTCCCACCAGATCCTGTCTACAATAGCCGTCTGGTTAGCATGATGGTGCGTCGTATCATGAGAAGTGGGAAAAAATCATTAGCGGATCGAATCGTCTACGATGCGCTAAAAACGATGGAAGAGCGTATGGGGGCAGAAGCCCTAGAACTGTTTGAGAAAGCCGTTCGTAACGCGACTCCCTTAGTAGAAGTTAAAGCCCGTCGGGTGGGTGGGGCAACCTATCAGGTGCCGATGGAAGTGCGCTCAGAGCGTGGAGTGACTCTAGCACTGCGTTGGATCATTCGAGCCGCTCGAACTCGTTCAGGCCGTACCATGGCAGGTAAACTGGCAAGCGAACTAATGGATGCGGCGAATGAAACCGGTAGTGCCGTTCGCAAACGCGAAGAAACCCATCGGATGGCAGAAGCCAACAAAGCTTTTGCTCACTATCGATACTAAAACAGGGGAGAGCAGTCCATTTGGCCGAGGGTTATAAAATCTTAATAAAGGTTTAAAAAGGAGGTAGCTGTGGCACGTACCATCCCGCTTGAGAGAGTACGAAATATCGGTATTGCTGCCCATATAGATGCAGGCAAAACCACCACAACTGAACGAATTCTGTTTTATTCAGGCATCGTTCATAAAATGGGAGAAGTCCATGAGGGTACTGCTGTCACGGACTGGATGGCTCAAGAGCGGGAGCGTGGAATTACCATCACGGCTGCCGCAATCAGTACTAACTGGCGAGATCATCGCATTAATATTATTGACACTCCAGGACACGTAGACTTCACGATTGAGGTAGAGCGTTCCATGCGAGTACTAGATGGTGTAATAGCTGTTTTTTGCTCTGTGGGTGGGGTTCAACCCCAGTCGGAAACCGTCTGGCGACAGGCAGAGCGGTATCACGTCCCTCGGATTGCCTTTGTCAATAAAATGGATCGCACTGGGGCAAACTTTTTTAAAGTTTATCAACAAGTTCGCGATCGCCTCAATGCTAATGCTGTTCCGATTCAAATCCCTGTGGGGAGCGAAAGTAACTTTCGGGGAATTGTAGATTTGGTGAGAATGAAAACTTACCTCTACACCAACGATCTCGGAACAGATATTCAAGAGTTAAACGAAATTCCGGCAGAAGTTCAAGATACTGTTGAGCAATATCGGTTAAAACTGATTGAATCAGTCGCTGAAACAGATGATGCTTTAACAGAAAAATACCTCGAAGGAATTGATCTGACAGAAGCAGAAATTTGTCAGGCTCTGCGTCGAGGTACCGTTGATGGCACAATTGTACCCATGTTGTGCGGCTCAGCCTTTAAAAATAGAGGGGTTCAACTGCTTTTGGATGCTGTGGTAGACTATCTACCGGCTCCTCCGGAAGTTCCTGCGATTAAAGGGATTGTTCCCAGTGGACAAGAAGAAGAACGTCCCGCAGATGATGAAGCACCACTATCAGCCTTAGCTTTTAAGGTGATGGCCGACCCTTATGGCCGTCTGACCTTCATTCGAGTTTACTCGGGTGTATTAAGTAAAGGCAGCTATGTCCTCAACTCCACCAAAGACACAAAAGAGCGAATTTCTCGTCTGATTATTCTGAAGGCCGATGATCGGATTGAAGTCGAGCAATTACGAGCCGGAGATTTGGGAGCGGCTCTTGGGTTAAAAGATACTTTAACTGGGGATACTCTCTGTGACGATAAAGCTCCGATTATCCTCGAGTCATTGTATATCCCAGAACCCGTTATTTCTGTAGCGGTCGAACCCAAGACCAAGCAGGACATGGAAAAGCTGTCCAAAGCACTGCAATCCCTGTCCGAGGAAGATCCAACCTTCCGGGTGTCAATTGACCCTGAAACCAATCAAACGGTGATTGCGGGGATGGGGGAATTACACTTGGAAATTCTCGTAGACCGAATGTTACGGGAGTTTAAAGTAGAAGCCAATATTGGCGCACCCCAAGTGGCTTACCGAGAAACCATTCGCAAAGCCACCACCGCTGAAGGAAAATTCATTCGTCAAAGTGGCGGTAAAGGTCAATACGGTCATGTTGTGATCGAAATTGAACCGTCAGAACCGGGCAGTGGATTTGAATTTGTCTCTAAAATTGTGGGGGGGACTGTACCGAGAGAATACATTAACCCCGCCGCTGAAGGGATGAAAGAAGCCTGTGAATCGGGTGTACTTGCCGGATATCCACTAATTGACGTGAAAGCAACTTTGGTCGATGGTTCATACCATGATGTAGACTCTTCTGAAATGGCTTTTAAAATTGCCGGTTCAATGGCTATTAGGGAGGGGGTCACTAAAGCATCCCCAGTCTTACTCGAGCCAACCATGAAAGTGGAAGTTGAAGTCCCCGAAGACTTTATCGGAAACGTCATTGGCGATCTTAATTCCCGCCGGGGTCAAATTGAAGGTCAAGAGATGGATCAAGACCAGGGTATAGCTAAAGTAATTGCTAAAGTTCCTTTGGCTGAAATGTTTGGCTATGCGACCGATATTCGCTCTAAAACCCAGGGGCGGGGTATCTTTTCGATGGAATTCAACAGTTATGAGGAAGTTCCTCGTAATGTCGCTGAAACCATCATTGCCAGGAGTCAAGGCAGATAGTCATGAAAAACTAGAGACTCAGAGGGCAAAGGAAAGATAGAATATTAAACAGCTTTCGGTTATCCTCTCGGTGTCTTTATAGAGTTCACTGACGATTCCAAGTCTAATACTGTATCATTCAATATCTAACATCCACAATTCAAGTAGAATATGGCACGCGCAAAATTTGAACGGAACAAACCTCACGTTAATATCGGCACGATTGGTCACGTTGACCATGGCAAAACCACACTGACGGCTGCCATTACCCTGACTCTAGCAGCCCTGGGTAAAGCGAAGGCTCGGAATTACGCGGATATTGACGCAGCTCCTGAAGAAAAAGCTCGGGGGATTACGATTAATACCGCTCACGTAGAGTACGAGACTGAGGAACGTCACTATGCTCACGTAGACTGCCCCGGACACGCGGATTATGTGAAAAACATGATCACCGGAGCCGCTCAAATGGATGGGGGTATTTTGGTGGTTTCTGCCGCTGACGGCCCCATGCCTCAAACTCGGGAACACATTCTACTGGCTCGCCAGGTTGGGGTTCCGAATCTTGTCGTGTTTTTGAACAAGCAAGACCAAGTCGATGACGAAGAACTACTGGAGTTAGTTGAGCTCGAAGTCCGGGAGCTGTTAAGTGACTATCAGTTTGACGGAGATAATATTCCTATTGTTGCAGGTTCTGCGCTAAAAGCAGTCGAACAAATGACAAGCAACCCTAATACCGGAAAGGGTGACAATGAGTGGGTTGATAAAATCCATGCTCTAATGGATGAAGTGGATTCTTATATTCCTACTCCAGAGCGGGATGTGGACAAGCCCTTCCTGATGGCTGTTGAAGATGTTTTCTCCATTACCGGTCGGGGAACCGTTGCCACGGGTCGGATTGAACGGGGTAAGGTTAAAGTCGGTGAAACTGTTGAATTAGTTGGCTTAGTTGATACTAAAAGCACCACTGTTACTGGGGTAGAAATGTTCCAGAAGCAGCTAGACGAAGGGATGGCTGGGGATAACGTCGGTCTACTCCTGCGGGGGATTCAAAAAGAGCAAATTGAGCGGGGAATGGTGATTGCTAAACCCGGTTCCATTACCCCTCATACCGAATTTGAAGGTGAAGTTTATATCCTCAAGAAAGAAGAAGGAGGTCGTCACACTCCATTCTTTGCTGGATATCGCCCTCAATTCTATGTTCGTACCACTGACGTTACCGGAACAATCAAAAGCTATACTGCTGACGATGGCAGCAACGTAGAAATGGTAATGCCCGGTGACCGGATTAAAATGAGCGTTGAATTGGTTAAATCGATTGCGATTGAACAAGGAATGCGTTTTGCAATTCGTGAAGGCGGACGCACTATCGGTGCGGGTGTTGTTTCTAAGATTGTGAAGTAGGACAATACCTCTACTGAGCCATCGAACAACTCATTTAATATTTCCGAACCAGGGTAGAAAAGTCAGTCTAACCTCTGAATCTTTTCTCCCCTGTTCTCTTGTGACTCCATCTGTTTTCACTGGTTGGTTGAAATTTAATCACTTAGGTGATTTTTAAACAAACTTACCACTGAGCAATAGAATCATCTGAACCTAGAAAATTAAACACTCAATATCTCATGGCAACTATTCAACAGCAAAAAATCCGCATTCGCCTCAAGGCATTCGACCGCCGTTTACTCGATACTTCCTGTGAAAAAATAGTCGATACTGCCAACCGCACTGGCGCAACTGCCATCGGCCCGATTCCTTTACCCACAAAACGGCGAATTTACTGCGTGCTACGTTCTCCTCACGTTGATAAAGACTCCCGTGAACACTTTGAAACTCGGACTCATCGCCGAATTATCGATATCTATCAACCGTCTTCCAAAACGATTGATGCATTAATGAAATTGGATCTGCCCGCTGGGGTTGATATTGAGGTGAAACTCTAGATTTTCCTGAATGCAAGGGAATGTTGGTTAATGTCAGCCTAAGATATCTGTTGTGATTAAAAGCTGCTTGCAAAGAGTAGCAAATCAGCAGTTATGGCAATAAACCTGAATACAATCCTGTAGAGACGTTATCTGTAGCGTCTCTATTCATTTTTGACTCATTTCTAGCGAGTTTTCGATATGATAGTGAATTGATTAGATTTACCCTTCAAAGGTTGAGCGCAAAACACAGGTCAAGAAATCCGTTAAAGTAAAAGAAGAAGCGCATACCTTAGAAAGGGACAATGTCATCATCTTCCTCTATTGCTGTTCGAGAACTTCCCCTGTTTCCACTTCCGGAAGTGGTTTTGTTTCCAGCCCGACCCCTTCCCTTACATATTTTTGAATTTCGCTACCGGATCATGATGAATACCATCCTCGAAAGCGATCGCCGCTTTGGGGTATTGATGGTTGATCCCAATCAAGGTAAGGTTGCTTCCGTCGGTTGCTGTGCTGAAGTGGTTCAGTACAAACGCTTGTCGGATGATTGTATAGATATACTAACCCTTGGCCAGCAACGCTTCCGGGTTTTAGAAGCAGTGCGAGAAAAGCCTTACCTTGTGGGATTGGTAGAATGGATTGAAGATGCTCCTCCAACCCAGGATTTAAAACCCTTGGCTGGCGATGTGGAAAAGTTACTGCGGGATGTGGTTCGTTTATCTAGCAAATTAATGGATCAACAAATCGAGCTTCCCGAGGATATTCCCAGCTTACCCACGGAGTTATCCTACTGGGTTGCCAGTAATCTATATGGCGTTGCATCTGAGCAGCAAAGTCTGCTTGAGCTACAGGATACGGCAGTTCGTTTAGAACGAGAGGCTGAAATCTTAACTTCTACTCGTAATCATTTAGCCGCTCGAACAGTGCTGAAAGATACCCTCAATTCTCCTTAATATAAATCATTGAGCGGTCTGGAGACGTTCTAGCAAAACGTCTCTATCTTAAGCTTAAGTATTTAAGAGATAATATCATAGCTGCCGAAAACTTTGAGGGTTTCAGTATAAGACTTTAATTCTACAAACGCAGATTGAACTAATGGATCTAAGGCGTTTGCTTCAATATCAATAAAAAACAGATAATCTCCTAAAGATCGCTTAGTGGGACGTGATTCAATTCGACTCAGGTTAATCTCTCGTGTAGCAAAAATCTGCAACGGTTTAACTAAAGTCCCCGGAATATTTGCGGGGACAGTGAACCCTAAAGAGGTGTGGTGGCCTCCAGGGAAAGGCTGCAAGCTCACGACCCAAAACCGGGTACAATTTTCGGGATAATCACTAATTGAATGGGCTAATACTGGCAATTGATAGAGTTGTGCTGCTCGCCCAGAAGAAATAGCACCGGCTGTGTTTTCTGCGGTTAAATGCTGTAATGCCTCTGTGGTAGAATTGGTGGGAATTAACTGAATATCACTCAGATGATTTTCTAGCCATTGCTGACATTGGGCTAAGGCTTGGGGATGAGAATAGACGGTTTTAATCTCACTTAACTGTTTGGCTTGGGAAATAAAAACATGGGCAATGGGCAAAACTAAGGCTTGTTGAATTTGTAGCCGTTCCATTTGCCATAAAGCATCTAAGGTCATTGTTACGCTACCTTGGATTGAATTTTCCACAGGCACAACCCCAATCTCAACTTCACCCTGAACAACGGCTTCTAGCGTCTGGAAAATGCTGGGATAGGGGCACAACTTGATGGCATCATCCTGGGGACGGGCGCGTTGAGCATAAGCCTCAGCCGCCGCCTCAGAATAGGTTCCAGGAGGCCCTAAATAGGCAATGGTGGGGGAGGGAAGTAAAGGCATATTCAATTCCAAGGAATTTTTTCTCGACTGTTATCGTTACTTTCGTTATTGAAAAGAATGACTCGATACTCTCTTGGGTCTTGTTACGTCTAATTTCTGGCTTTTGATAGATGGGATTATCAACAATCTTATCCTGAGGAGACAGGCGATCGCCATCATACCCGAGAGGATATCAAATTTTGCTAAATTTAGATACAAATCTTTATATCTCTTTAACCAAGATTACCCTTATTATTAGAGGTTAATACAACTTAGTTGTTTAAGCCAACTCAGATGCCGTTTGATCTCGATCACGGTCGATAAAGATAATTTTTATTAAGATTAATTTAGAAGAGTAAATTTTAAGTGGATGCAAGTTCAATTTTTAGCCTCTCAATCAGTCAAAATAGCTGTCCCTGAGCAACAAATTCCCATTCAACACTATCTACGTCAACCCAAGCGGTTAGTCAGTGCTTTAGTCGATCCGACTCGCCTAGAACAATTGAGTCAGGACTATTTTCGTCTGAAAATGCGGCCTCTTTCATTTATGATGTTGACCATTCAGCCGACAGTTGATTTACGAGTTTGGACCCTTTCTGATGGCACATTAAGATTAAAATCTGTCGGTTGTGAAATTCGAGGAGTAGAATACATTAATGAACGATTTGCCCTCAATTTATTTGGGCGACTTTCTCCTTGCGAAATTAATGGAATTCCTCATCTTAAAGGCTTAGCAGATTTACAAGTAACGGTTGAACTTCCTCCGCCTTTACAGTTAACTCCTCAACCCATTTTAGAAACCACAGGTAATGGATTACTAAAAAGTGTGTTAGTCACTGTAAAACAACGATTAATGCATAATTTATTATTAGATTATCGTAGATGGGCGGCTGAACAAACAGGTGTTTCTGTAACAAAATCAGAATCTGTTTTACCAGAATCAATCTAATTCACTTTCAGGATAACGAGGCAGATTTAAAATAAATCCAGGTAAGAGATCTTCACCTGATAATTCTGTTGGTAAATTGCGGATTTCTACTGCTGTTCCCAAGCGATAGATTTCAACTTGTTGCTGTTTAGGATTAATTAACCAGCCTAATTTAACGCCGGCTACCATATATTCCGCCATCTTAGATTGTAGGGTTTTGAGACTATCTGTGGCAGAGCGTAACTCTATGACAAAATCAGGCGCTATGGGAGGAAATTTACGTCTTTGTGTCACGCTTAAAGCTTCCCAACACTCACGGCTGACCCAAGCCGCATCTGGTGAACGGTCTGCACCATTAGGTAACTTAAATATTGTAGAAGAACTAAATGTATAACCCAAACCGGTCTGACGATTCCAAATTACTAAATCAGCAATTAAGTTTGCTTCTTGATTTCCACTTTCACCCCCAACAGGTGGCATAATAATTAAATCTCCTTGAGCGGTTCGTTCAAATTGCAAATCCTGATTATTTTGACACAGTTGATAAAACTGTTCATCGGTTAATTGAATCGAGTCTAATTTTAACGTTAAAGTACTCATCACTAGAATCTCTTCCTCCAACTCTAACTTTTTTAAAATCACATCACTTTTTCTAATTTGATAGCAGTTAAGAACAGGGGTGACTCATCATTTGTCATTGATTAAAACTTGACAGGGACGAAAAGATAAACGATGTTGAGGCGATACCCCGTAACGCTGTAATGCTTCTCGGTGTTTTTTTGTGCCATATCCCTTATTTTGAATTAAGTCATAATTTGGGTATTTTTGAGCCAAACGAATAATTAACCGATCTCGCCAAACCTTAGCAACAATACTCGCCGAAGCGATCGCAATAGAAGTTTGATCGCCTTTAATTATGGTTTGCTGCTGAATTGAGAGATTCGGAATACTTTGATTGCCATCCACTAAACAGAGTTGCGGTTGAGGATTTAATCTTAAAATCGATCGCTTCATTGCCAGCAGTGTGGCTTGCAAAATATTTAATCGATCAATTTCCCGTGCGGATGCCAGACCCACTTTACAGTCTAAAGCGATCGCCTGAATCTGCTGAGATAAATTCACCCTAATTTTAGGACTCAGGCGCTTACTATCACGAACCCCCAACTCTTTTAAAGGATCAATTACAGTTGGGGGTAAAATCACAGCAGCAGCCACAACAGGGCCAAATAATGCTCCCCGTCCCACTTCATCCACACCCGCAACCCACAAGGTTTCTGACACCAAATTCATTTACTCCGAGAGTGCAGAGGAACGACGACGACGGCGACGAATGATAGGAGTAGATTCTTCTAATGCATCTTCTTCCAATACATTTTCTTCGATGTCTTCTTCAACAGGTTCAGGTTCGGCTTCCGGTTCGGGTTCCAAATCATCAACCGTTGTTTCAGACTCATCAGTGTCTGTGATTGTATCTGGCTGCTGAGTTAATTCTATAATGATCTGTTCGGGCTCACTCTCCCTGGCTTCACTCTCAGATGAAACTGAATCGGATGAATCAACTGTCTCTGATTCTGAACGGTTGGGGGATAGAGTGGGTTTATCTTGTTCCTCACTATCGATTAACTCTTCCGGGAGTACCGGGTCTTCCCCAGGGAGTCGAACTGTAACAATTACAGTTCTAGGATTTTTAACGGTTTCACTCGATACCAGTAGGGGAGAAATTCCCATCAACGCATACATTTGTTGTTCTTCGCTGGTCATTTCTACCGAAATCACTTCAGGAGGTTCTGCGGGAGACTTAATCAACTCAGCTTTACTCGAACGATTGCGTTCAGGCATTACTGTCCGTCCTGCGCCTGTTTCTGCCAGGGTAACTTCGGAACGAGATTCATTGTAGTTATTAGTAACAATCCTATTCTCATTGCGACGTTCATCTTCTTCCCGTACTAAGGGTTCTATATCTCCTAAGCGACGGCGGCGACGACGGCGAGGGTTATTATTATTGTTCGTACCAATATCTTGATAACTGGGATGATTCAGTAAATCGAGATCTTGCAAATTACTGGCTGCGTCTACCTCAACCACTGTTGGTGTTGGCTCTTCCCGAGGTACGCTGTCAAGGGTAATCGGTTTAGCGCGTTCTGGAGTAGTGTTGACTCCACTGGGTAATCCGGCTTTTCCGCCTAACATAATCCGATCTGGAATTTCAACCCCATCATCTTCGGGAGAATCTGGCAAGTGGACTAAATGTCCTAAGCCACCACAGGATGGACAAGTCCGACCGAATAACTCATAAATATTTTGTCCTTGTCGCTTGCGAGTTAGTTCTACTAAACCTAATTCTGACAATTGAGCAATTTGAGGTCGAGATTTATCAGATTTAAGGACTTTATTAAAGTGTTCTAAAAGCTGCATTTGATCCCGACGGGAATCCATATCGATAAAGTCGATAATAATTACCCCAGCAATATTTCGCAGACGCAATTGACGAGCAATTTCGGTGGCTGCCTCACAGTTTGTCCATAATACCGTTTCTCGTGCCGTGGCTGAGCGAGTAAAGGAACCAGAGTTAACATCAATCACCGTTAATGCTTCTGTGGGTTCAATGATAATATAACCGCCTGACGGTAAATCTACCCTTGGCCGCATTGCTTCTCGGATGGCGGCATTCACCCGAAAATATTCTAGGACTGGAATTCTTTCCCGGTGATGATCGATTAACACTCCTTGAGGCGATTTTCCCACACTCCAGTTAATTAAGTGCTGCTTAACTCGTTTAATCCCGTGATTGGAATCAACTACAATCCGATTGACTTCTGTGCTGTACATATCTCGCAGCACCCGTTGAATAAAATCATCATCTCGATTGAGTAAGGCGGGGGGACGAGTAGAACTGGCTTCTTGTTGAACCAATTCCCATTGCTTTTGTAGATTTTCTAAATCTTCTAAAATTGCTTCTTCTGCCATGCCATCGGCTTCAGTCCGCACCAGTAATCCCATACCTGAAGGTTTGATTAAGATAGCTAATGCTCTGAGGCGATTTCGTTCATTTTCCGAACGTATCCGTCGGGATAAATTAACCCCTCGTCCGTAAGGCATTAAGACTAAATAACGACCGGGTAGGGTAATATTACCTGTGAGTCGGGGGCCTTTAGTTCCGGTGGGTTCTTTCATCACCTGCACCAATACTTTTTGTTGAGGTGCGAGTAATTCTGTAATTGAACCGGAGGATTTTTTCAGGCGTAACGGCCCTAAATCGGAGACATGGATAAAGCCATTGCGTTCAGCATCCCCAATATTAACAAATGCGGCATCAATTCCAGGGAGGACATTTTCAACAACACCTAAGTAGATGTCGCTGACTTGGTGGCTACCTGTAGCAACAACTAATTCTTGGATTTGATCTTCGGAAAAAACAGCCGCAATTCGGTGCTGTTCAGCGATAATAATTTGTTTTGACATTGAATTTCCTCAAAAATTTTCAACATTGAAGGCAGCTACGTTGCGTGTACCTCTACTGTTGACTTTTAATGGGTTGTACATTAACTAAGTTTGTCGGTCTAAGGTATTCAGTCGAGCTTTTTGAACAATCAACACTGGAACAACTGAGATTAAATTGTAAGTGATGATCCAGCTTTCAGTATGATATTCAACAATGGAGGTTTCCTTGAGAACCATGAATTCATAGAGATTGAATGAATTCTACAGTTAAACTCTAGTGAAATAGAGAAATTGTGAGCCTCATTTATTGAGATCAACATAGAGAAATAAACACTCTTATCACTCTGATAATTTTTAATTGAATCGTTTTGGATTTCTTATTTTTCTGAGAAAATTGCTATAATCTCACAAAAATCTGGCTCTACATCAAACAATGGTTGGTTATCGACCGATACTTTAATACTCCTCAAGCAATAGATTCTACAAGATCAGCCTTGAGTCGTTTACTCAACTTCTGGTGAATGAATCGCTTTATTGCCGTGGAAACCTTAACCCTCAGCCAAGGAATTTGAACTCGCTCGATAACAATGAAATCGAAAGATCATCCCTCAACTCATCAAATTTGGCTGAATATACAGCCGATGAACTCCTGTGCAAAAGAACTACAAGTTAGAAACAATCTAATTATTCCTAAAGTAGAAGCTAATAGAGATGTCTATTGTCCAATAATAACTTGAGTCATCTTGATTAGATTGCTCAAAATCAAACAAGGATTGGTGTTGGGTACACCAACATCATCCTCAATAGCTGAGTCTGTTCACCTCACGAAATATCCCCTCAGGGGACTGACTCAATGAATTGGATTTAGGTTGTCAATAGACAAATCTTCGTACCAAGAGTTTAATCAATCCATAAAAGGGATTTGTCTGCACCCAAAGTGACTTGAAAGTCTTCGCGATCTGAAAAACTCCCCATCTAAGTCTAGTAATCAGGAAAGCTGCCAATTCAGATAATAGCTCCATGGCAATTAGAAGAATAACCTTTCACCGTTGCTTGCTTCATTCAGTTTCCCTATGCCCTGATACCATGACTTGAGACTTTTGTCTGACTGGCACATAGAGCAGATAGTAGAATTTCGACCGAGATCAGGGGAGCGACGATGAGCAGGTAGTCCATTCAACAGCCTTTGCTGGAAGCAGACTAACCACCGATTAAGCGTTTCTGAGTATTAACGACTAAAACCCGCTTCATCGAGTGACTTTAGTGCGAGCCACAAAGAGCGACAATATCGCTAATTTTTATATAATACAATAACTCTTCAATTGAGACAAACTTGCTCTGAAAGCGACTGCTCCGGGACAGACAGAAAACAGATTGCCCTGGGGAAATGACTGAGTTAAGGGTTAATACTGGTCACGTTGTCCGTTTCAGGGTAAAATGTCACTGAATTTTGACTCTTATCTTTTTTAGCCTTGAGTACTAGCCTCAACAAAAAATACTTATGAAACATTATGTCTCACGTTTATTAGCGTTAATTTTGGTCGTTGCCATTGGCTTAGTCGGCTGTGGCGGCTCTAACGTGGGTTTGACCGGGAACTATCCACAAGATACTATATCCGTTGTTAATAGCTTAAGAACTGCCATTGAGTTACCGGAAGATGCTGCGGACAAGGCAGCCGCTCAAGCAGAAGCGCGTCAGTTGATTAATGAGTTTGCTTCTCGCTATCGTCGGGATGGGGCTGTTTCTAATTTACAGTCTTTTACTACCATGCGAACGGCATTAAATGCTTTAGCCGGACATTATAGTTCTTATCCCAATCGTCCTGTACCCGAAAAGTTGAAAAAGCGACTCGAACAAGAATTTCGTCAAGTAGAAATAGCCATTAAACGTGGTGCTTAAGCAGGGTTTGATATTTAAATTACAATGAACTGTCAAGCGCCCAGTGGGATTTTAAGCATACGAAATCAATCAGTAAATTGAGATCAAACTTTGTATCCCCCCGATCGAGATTAGCGATCGCGGGGGATATTTTAATGGAAAGATTCTATAAGATAATAATTACGGCGGTGGCTGAAGGACATCAGGATAATGTGATAGGAATTTAATATTTTTATCGTTGGCATAGAAGCAAAAGCGACGTGATAAAAGAAGTGATATCCGTTGCCGGCAATACATTTATCTAGGCCAGACCTTAATTGCAATATTAGCCAGATACTCTGCTCGTTTTTGAATACTCTCTATATTCCATATTTTTATATTATCAAAGTATTGATTCATAGAAATATTGCTTTGCTTGAAATACGCTAACTTTTGCTCGAAAGGTTTATTAGATAACTCCGGGTTATACCCAGTTAACGTTAGGTAACCTAAAGTATGTAGCCATTTTTTATGTAATGTACTATAACCTTTACCTAAAGATTCTTGCCATTCTTTACTCAGTTTTTGCGGCATAATATGTTCAATACTTAGATAATTGGGATTAACTTTTTCTTTACTTAAAGTTTCTTCTATGCTTTCTAAAATCAGCTTAACTCGATCATTGGAATTATTACTATAAATTTTTAGATTAATTATTCCTTGACGAAATGCTTCATCATCCGGCCAGATTTGACTCCCTTCAAAACGGGTTATAATTTTACGTAATCCATCTAATATACTGCTTTAATTTTCTGTTTTAACCTGACTATATAATTTATTAAACACACCGCCTAAAAAACGAGTATAAATTCCAGCAAACCAACGACGAACAAAATATGACTCTAAATCAATTAAAATCTTTTCAAAGTCTTTCTCAGATAAATCTCCTTGTTCATATTCATGATAAACATTAAGAATAAATATTTGACAAGTTTTAAAATCTAATCGCAGCAAGCGTTTAAAACAATTTTTAAATTTTGAAGGACAATCTGGATGTTCAAAATTAAAGTATTGATAGTATTTAACAAATTTTATTAAGTCTTCTAAATTTTCTTCAATATATCCTAATTTATCAAACTGATCTTTAAGTGTTTTATAAACAGCTTTTTCAGTAACAGATTCTCCATCTTTTTTTAAGTAAAACAAAAATGCTTTCGTTATTTCTTCCGAATATTCTTGTTTTTTTCCATAGGTCTCAAACTGCTGTTGAAGAGGTTGCCACTGTTGTTGATAAATTTCTTCTTGTTTGTCTTTAGGTAATTGCATAAAAACATAATTACGCACTAAATCGGCTTGGGTTAACTCAGTTCCTTTATTATTTAAGCTTTCAAAAATTAAATAGGGATTATCTTGCTCATCTGAAGTGATATTAACCAACATCAAACGTTCTAAACAAATTCTCTTGAATTTTCCATACTCAAAAGTATCGATATTTTCTATATTAGGTTTTTTTAGCTTTTTCTCAAAAAATTGATAAGCCTCATAGATTTTGCCTTCCTGTTTAATATCCTTAATATTCTTAGCTTGAATGATACTTTGATAAATTTCTCTATCGCCATGAGTGGGCAGTACTTTATAAAGATTATCATCCTTTTTGAATTTATTAATTAAATAAAGCTCATATAACTCTTCTGCTGCTTCCTTATCAGATTTCTTGATACAATTACGAAGCGCTGCCAGTAAAATAGTGAGTGTAGTCAGGCGTTGCTGTCCATCTATCACTATAAATGGAGAAATTCCTTCTGCTGTTCCAGGTATTGCCTGTGTTACAATTAGCCCTATAAAATAAAATCCTTTGACTTCGTCTGTATATATACTGATTAAATCCTCCCATAATGCTTCCCAGTTTTGCTTCTCCCAAGAATAAGGTCTTTGAAAGAGAGGAATTTGAAACTGTTTAGTTCCTTCTAACAAATTACGAAGACTGGTTTCGTTCGCTTTCATCTTATAATTCAATCATATTTTTGTTATCTTCTACTGTTATCACATTTATTTTGAGTTACAGTCAAGTTCTCTCAGAATCACCTCAAGTATTTCATTAAAATAACAATAATGAATATCAAGGCATTATGTCTCAAATTGTCACATCATTAACTGTTGAAAAATATCCAATAATGAAACAGCTTCATTGGACATTGGGTAGTAGAGAAGAATTAAGAGAAGTTAATCTATTGACAAATAATATGATATCCGGCTGACTGATGCTTCTGTAGAAACGTTGCATGCAACGTCTCTACGCAGATAAATGATTAAATTGTAAGATGAGTTCTGTAATTTATTAGTAAAACTGATTATATTTGCAATTATTGTTTAGTTTTTTAAAATATATAGTTGTTACAAAAATTAACTATCATAGCTTAATGCAATTTTTTTTGAATAAAGAGAACGAGTTGACAGGGGTTTGAGAGACTGGTATAATTGAACTACCCAAGGGGTTAGTGTGTTCAATTGCAATTTCGTCCTCTCAAACCCTGATTCTTCCTTTCCTTTTCGCCTTAACTTGACTGAAACTATTCTCCACGATGCACGAGTTTTCGTTACAAACAGTTACATAAAATCGCTAAAATTTGACAAAATTATAAACTTATGCATTACCCAAATATAGGATAACTGATGGCAGACTTCTCAACTAAACTCTTCACAACTTAGTCATCCCGAAAACCCGTAACAATCTAAAACCGTTGTCTAACTTTGGCAACCAACAAATCAACCTCCGGTAACCGCATCGGTAAAATACAGATTGCAAACACAATTAATCCTGCAATTCCAGCTAATCCTAATTCTAACAATAGCTTAAAAAACCCTTCAGTTCCGAATATATTTTCAAGTCCTTGTAAACTCCCCCAACCGGCTAACCCAGCAACGAAACTGGAAGAGATCAATCCAAAAAACGGTAAACTCCATTCTCCTAAAGGTAAACCATTTAATTTCTTATCTAATAACCATAACAACATAATCATAGAGATAAAGTTGACCCCAACCGTTGCTAAGACTAAACCCGGTGCGCCATATAATTGAACTAAAATAAAGTCTAGAATAGCATTGAGAAAAATATTAAAAATACTGACGCGAAACGGAGTATTTCCATCTCCTAAACCATAGAATACCCGAACTAACACATCTCTGGCGAGATAAACAAACATTCCTATTCCATAAGCCATTAATACGGCTGCCACAAACTGAGAAGCACTTAAATCAAAGGCAAACCGTTCATAAACCACCCGCACAATCGGTAAAGCTAATGCGACCATTAATGCTCCTAAGGGTAACATGGTCATTCCAGTTAATATCAAAGCTTGGCGAATGCGTTCTTTTAATTCTGGCCAGTCTTGGGGATCTTTTAACCGAGAAAATAGAGGTAAAAACGGCACTAAAATCATATTAGAAATAATGCCTAACGGAGTTTGTACGAGTAAACCCGAATAAGCCATTGCTGCCGCTGCCTGAGGAATATAAGAAGCAAAAAACAAGTCTGTATAAACATTAATTTGCAGCATTCCTGACGAAAATGTGGCAGGTAACATCACCTTCATCACATCTCGTAAACCCGGTTGTTTAAGGTTAAACCGTAGCCGTAATTTACCCAGTTGCGATCGCCACAAAGCCGGAAGTTGAACAAGCCATTGCAATAAAGCCCCCGCTAAAGTTCCTCCTGCTAAAACTAACCCCCCAAGTAAGGCATATTTTGGATCGGTAATTTTTTCTCCTAAATAAACCGCTAAAATGCCTAATCCGGCAAGTAATGTAATACTGGAAAATAACGGACTAATGGAGGGTAGCCAATACATATCCGCCGCATTAAGAGTGCCAAAGCCAATCCCAATTAACCCCGCAAACAAAGCCATGGGAGCCATAATTCGCAATTGTTGTACTGCGATCGCCCGAATTTCTAAACCTTCTGGAGTTTGAGTTAAACCAGGTGCGACTAAATCAATTAAAGGGTTGGCAAAAATAATCAGAAAAACCGTAACGACCAGTAAAACTGTGCCGACTAAAGTAGTAATGGTTTCGACTAAAGGCGCGGCTTCTGTGCGTCCGCGTTTAGCTAAGGCACTCACCATGGCACTATGAAACGGGCCGTTAATACCGCCGAGTAAAATCAGTAAAAATCCCGGAATAACATAGGCATAGTTATAGGCATCAATGGCAGCCCCCACCCCAAATGCTGCCGCCATCGCCTGTTGACGAACCAATCCGAAGACTTTACTGATGAGGGTTGCAGCGGCAACAATTCCAGCAATTCCAGCTAGCGATCGCGAAGGTTTTGGTGATTCTGATTCAGACACAAATTGTTCAAAATTAAGACTAATGCAATTTTAGTTTAGTGGGTTAGGGATGATTTGTCATGGGTAATTCATTATTGGTTATTGATTATTTCTAACGGGTGAGTCATTCTCAAATCTTAATCTGTCATTTAAGTCTGTAATTATCTTGTTGATATAACAGTTTAGTATAGGATATGAAAGTGAGAGGAAATGGGAACTATATATTAAGTATGACCCGTACTCAAAATATAGCAATATAACTTTATTTGTCAAAAAATAATCTATATCAGTCTTCATTACTAATGGTTTGGGGACAATCTAGTTTACCAATAATTTATTATTGCTATATTTTATATTTGTTTAGCTGGAGTCAGTTATACTTGCTAAAAAATTTGCCAGAATATACTCACTTTAATATTACTATCTGAGATGGTTTTAGAATTATGAATAATTTGTCGATATTTTCAGGAGGATATAGCTTAAGATATCGCCATCATCTTCCCGATCAATCGGGTATCTACTTTGTCAGCGATCAACAAAACCAAATTCTCTACATTGGCAAAGCAAAAAGTTTACACCGCCGATGGGGAGGTCGAAGCCATCATCGTTATAAACAATTAGCTCGAAAAGAATTAGATAAAATTCATCTTTATTATATTGAAGCACCCCTTACTGAGCTAGATAGATTAGAAAAAGCTTATATCAATCAATTCAAACCATTACTGAATGACAGTAAATTTAAAGAGTATCTCCCTAAAAAGAGTCCAAAGTTATCAGATTTACAAAGACTCTTGAAAGTGGCTAATACTCCCCTGTTTCCAGATGTAGAATATAAAAACAGAAATGGAGTTACCGTCCCCCGTCAGGACTGGGATATGATTCGAGGATTTATTGCAGGAATTGATGAAACTCAAGATATTCCTCACATTCTGGTTATTTGTAAACAGAATATGGGTACTTTATTGTGGAATAGAGTTCATCACAGAACTAAAAAACGATTTTGTAGCTATAACAAGGAAAATGGATATTATTTAGTTAATTTACGGTCGGTTATTTTTGTATTTGCAGAATTATTTAGTCCAGAATTTGCAGAACCTATTTTTGAATCAGCCTATCCTTACTTAGTAGACTGTAATCATTTTGGAGTAACAGTAAAAAAGTTAACAAATATCACAGTTATAAGCAAAGTACTAACTGAAGTGCCAAATTCGCTATCAGAAATTGAATTAACTCGAAAAGCCTATCTGATTAATACTACCCATCATTTAAAGCTTTTACCGAATGATTTTAAGATTGATCAGCAAAAAACCTGGTGATAGGATTGCTTTGTAACAATACCCTTGATATATTGTGGCTCAGACTAGATGGCACTGACAATAGTTTTATGCCATCGCGCCCTTTAATGGTCAATCAAAGTATCTGATAAAGTCTTTTCTGTGTAATCCGTTGATCGTAAATCTCCTAATAACAAACAACCCATGACCCATCTTATTTATCAATATCCACCTTTAACCCCTGGGATATTGTTAAAGCGCTACAAACGCTTCTTGGCTGATATTCAACTGGACTCGGGGGAAGTGATAACAGCCCACTGTCCTAATACAGGCCCAATGACAGGAGTTTGTACCCCAGGAAGTCCTGTTTTCATATCCCACAGCTCTAATCCGAAACGAAAACTCCCTTACACTTGGGAATTAATTCAAGTCAATGATCTTAAACCCACTTGGGTGGGAATTAACACCGCTTTACCCAATCGTATTATCAAATTAGCACTTCAGCAATATTTGTTCCCGGAGTTAGGAGAATATGATGAAATTTTATCAGAAATTCCTTATGGTGAGCAGCACAAAAGCCGGATAGATTTTCTTTTAAAGAAAAATAATCATCAAATTTATTTAGAAATTAAAAATACAACTTGGTCTAACGGAGAAATTGCTTTGTTTCCCGATACAGTAACAACACGGGGACAGAAACATTTACGAGAGTTAATTCAAGTCAAACAAGCAGGCGATAGGGCCGTGATGCTTTACTTTATCAATCGCAGCGATTGTGTTAAGTTTGCGCCAGGAGATAAGACTGACCCTAAATACGGTGAACTTCTTCGAGTAGCAATTCAAGCAGGTGTTGAGATAATACCTTGTCGATTTGATATTCAACCCAACGCAATTGCGTATCTTGGATTAGCTGATTTAGCATTTTAAGGAGAGATAGCAAAAAAATAGACAAGAAAATCAGGGAAATTTATGGGTTAAATTTCCCTGAATAGTCCAACACAAAGCTTGGATTGAGTAGTAGATGCCCCCAACAGAACGCCTAGTTAAGTTAGCTGATATGCTAGTCAGAAAGAAGCATCTCATTGAAATCAATAATATCACTCGTTATCCCAGAAAATATAGCGGATTATGTAAAACTTACGATGATTTAGTGTAAAGCTTCTGTAAAGATTCAAGATACTATGATCTGAGTTTTAACAGGGGGTAATACCCTTCAGGTATGAATCAGCTCAGCACTTAATTACTCAGTCTTTCATTGGTCTATATCATCTTTGAGTCGCTATTGCAGAGAGAGTATTACTCTTTAAACAGTATGAATAACTCATATTGATCGATTCTAGTCACTTTGTTTAATACCAGATATAAAGGGGATAGGAATTCGGAGATCAGTAGACTCGCTTCAGCCCGACGGCAGGTGGCATGATTTTGATGCTGACCTTGATACTGAGATAGAAATACACAGACTATATCGCCCTTGAGTCAGATCTCAACTGAAATTAATCAAATACAATTAAACAAAAATGATAATATTAAATTTTTGACTGTGTAGTAAATCGTTGAGAGAGACTTGGAAACTCAATTCTTACCTCACCATTTAATACCTTAGCCCTCGGATAATAGTCCGGAAGCCTAACTCCGATCGGATCAAATGTCCGCTCATCAACGGTTAATCAATTCACCTTTTTCTATTGAATTAGACTCGAGATCGTGCTTTCGTGATTATGCCCCTGCTTAAAAGTAGAGTCAAAGTATATAATGCTCAATTTTCTCTAACCCAACCCGGTCCTACATCGGTTAGGATTGAGATAATGTGCCGTTAATCGTCTGCTGAGTTCGAAGCGACTTTGTATTAGACAGGAGCAGCTTGTAACAAACTCTTGTAACCCTCCCTACAATTTGAGAAAGTAATGTAGCCGACTGAAGTCAAAATTATCCCTCTTGTAGCATTTGTATGGCACTTTTGCCATTAAGTGTCAGATATACTGTTAGAATTTATCATCATTTATATTGTTGAAAACTGAATTATTACACTCCATGGAAGATCTAGTTTTAGAAGTTAATAACCTCCAAGTTCAATTTAAAACTGATGAAAAAATTGTTCAGGCTGTCAATAAAATTTCCTTTCAAGTTCAATCTGGACAAGTATTAGGAATTGTTGGAGAATCAGGTTCGGGAAAATCAGTCACCTCTTTAGCAATTATGGGATTACTGCCCTCTAGCACTTCTGAAGTGACAGGAGAAATCAGGTTTCGCTTTCACTCTTCAGACTCATCTGCATCGCCCCCAACTGAACTGGTTAATTTATTGAACCTGTCTGAATCAGACAAGCGAGCCTACCGAGGGGGTGAAATCGCGATGATTTTTCAAGAACCAATGAGTTCTCTTAATCCCGTTTATACCATTGGATTTCAACTGACTGAAGCCATTCAACAACACGAAGAAATTAGCGCCAAACAGGCAATGTGGAAAGCCGCTTCTTTGCTACAAGAAGTGAAATTACTCCCCAGTGATGAAGTCTTGTTAGAACAAGTTAAAACTCAGCTTGCGTCATTATCAACCAATCATAATCAACGAGATTTGATGACTCATGTCAATGAGCAAAAACGGGCGATGTTGAACCGCTATCCCCATGAATTATCCGGCGGACAACTGCAACGGGTGATGATTGCCATGGCAATTTCCTGTAATCCTACATTGTTGATCGCTGACGAACCCACCACCGCCTTAGATGTGACGGTACAGGCCACCATTTTAGAATTGTTGCGAGAGTTGTGTAAACGGCGGGGAATGTCGATGATTTTTATTACCCATGACCTGGGGGTAATTGCAGAAGTCGCCGATACCGTTGCGGTGATGTATCGCGGTGATATTGTCGAATATGGTTGCTTGCGACAAGTGTTTCTTGATCCGCAAAATCCTTATACCAAAGGGTTATTGGCTTGTCGTCCCACCCCTGACTCCGAACTAGAACTATTACCCACCGTTGCAGATTACATGGAAGTGGTTACTACAGAAACAGGTGAGGTGGAAATCCGAGAAAAATCACCCCAACTCAGAGAGGACAATCTTAGGGATGTCGTACCCCGAAGGCAAACCGATCCACACGTCGATCAAACCCCCACTGTTCCCTTACTGAAGGTTGAACAGTTAAAAGTAGGATATAAGATTCCGGGTGTCTTTGGTGGCACCAAACAAGTCTTTATGGCGGTTGACGATATTTCCTTTGAGGTTTATCAAGGGGAAACCTTAGGCTTAGTGGGAGAGTCCGGTTGTGGTAAAAGTACGTTATCAAGGGCGTTATTACAACTGATTGTGCCGTTAAGTGGTCAAGTTATTTTTGAAGGGGAAGAAATTACCGCACCACAGCAACAAAGTTCAATTGTCAAAGCGATTGAAAATTATCAAAAACGGCAACAATATCAGCGCAAACTCCGATGGTTGCGGCGGGATATGCAGATTATTTTCCAAGACCCCTTTAGTTCCCTTGACCCCCGTATGAATATTGGGGATGCCATTACTGAACCGATGTTCATTCATCATGTGGGCGCTAACGCCGCATATCGACGTGACCGCGCGGCATACTTATTAGAACGGGTAGAACTCAATCCTGATTTAATGCGGCGTTATCCCCATGAATTTTCGGGTGGACAGCGACAACGGGTGTGTATTGCACGAGCCTTAGCTTTAAATCCTAAGTTTGTGATTTGTGATGAATCAGTTTCTGCCTTGGATGTATCGGTACAGGCACAGGTATTAAATTTATTAAAAGAATTACAAGCCGAATTTGGCTTAACCTATATCTTTATTTCCCATGATTTAAGTGTGGTGAAATTTATGAGCGATCGAATTATGGTAATGAACAAAGGTAAAATTGAGGAAATGGGGGTAGCTGATGAAGTTTATCATCATCCTCAACAAGACTATACTCGTCAACTGATTGCATCAATTCCAAAAGGCAATTTGCAGGAAGTTTAGCATTCAGTGTTGAGTCACTTGTTGTCCTATTCCCCTCCTACTCACCTCCTCGATCAGCTTGAAGAAGTGTTGTGCCGACGCTGCCAAACTTTATCAAAGCAACCCGAATTAATTCAAGGCTTGACGAGTTTTCAACCGTTTAGGTGACAACTTAAACCGAATCTTAGTCAGAATTGCAGCGATTTTCTTTTTTCAACTCCTCGATAATTTTTTGAGGGTGATATCCATGAAGGCAACATCTTTGACATTGACTCCAGCTTCCAAACAGAGAGTGATGAAGGTGTGTCGCATTTGATAGGGTTTGCGATACTCAAGTCCTATAGCGCTGAGCGCTGGTGTTGTTACAATTAAAGGTGATGTTTGCCAAGCGATCGCGAGATCAAGAGCTAATGGCGATCGCTTGGCAGTAAAGACCTGCCTCTACGCGCTATAAACTTGATAGAGAAGGGAATATCAATCACGCAGGTAAGCCGACTACTTGAGATTAGTCGTCCGACTCTGTATAGATGGATTGAACAGTGGGAAACGACAGGGTCAATATCTCCCAAAAAAAGTGTACCACCTCCTCAACCTGCAAAAATTAAAGATTGGCAAAAGTTTCGAGAATTTATCGACAAACATGGTGATAAAACCCAGCAATGTTCTGGCTTCCCTGTGGGGAGGTGTTAGTCACCACACCATTAGATCGACGGGCCCGCGCGATCGCGGGCCCATTTTCCGTCTTCGAGGATTAAGAAAAATCGGTTATTCTCGAAAAAAAAACGATAGCCTATCAACAACGTTGTGAAAAAGCTCGGGCAGAGTTTAGAAAAAAACTAGCTAAGTATAGACCTTCACAGGTAATATACATAGACGAAAGTGGGATTGACTCAAATGAAACTTATCCTTACGGATGGTCTAAAAAAGGAGAGAGGTTTTTGGGAAGTAGACCGGGCAAAAAGCGTGAGAGGTTAAGCATGATCGCAGCTTTGTGTGAGGATCACTTTTTCGCTCCAATGGTATATCAAGGGTATTGTACAACCCAGCTTATTGTAGCATGGTTAGAGCAATGTTTATTACCTCAACTTCAACCGCGACAAGTAATTTTGATCGATAATGCCCCCTTTCATAATTCTCGGCGAATTAGGGAACTGATAGAACTTGCAGGTTGTGAACTGATGTACTTACCTACAAGTTCTGCCGATTTCAACCCCATTGAGCATTGGTGGCATCGAGTCAAAACCGCGATTAGAAAAGAATTACCATTACAGAATTTTGATGTGCACAAAGCCGCTTCGGCGGCTTTTCAGTATTTGTAAATATACCAGCGCTCAGTGCTATA
>CAYNXM010000170.1:0-28075 GCA_964401105.1 uncultured Lyngbya sp.
TTGTCGGTTTCTGTTGCGAAATTGATCCAAGTGTCAAGTACTGTTGGCTTTAGTCATGCGATCGCTGTTGATTTAAACTGCTTGAACTTCAGTTTGGCGATCGCGTTTTGGGTCAGTGCTGGAAAGTGAAATTACGCGATCACCACCTGGACTTCAACCCTGATGCAGAGAAATCAATTAATCATCGGCCAGAAGAGAAGTTGTAACGATTCTGTACACTAGAAAGCAGTAGGTCTGGCAAACTACGTTAAAATTCATGTATCTGCCAAATCTCTGTTGTTGTTACAATCATCATCCCTGGGTAAAAGGAGTTGCGATGCAGTCGAAAAGTCAAACTATACTCACATACTTATTCAGAAATGGTCTGATGCTGCCGACTCTGTTATTGGCCGCTAGCTTAACTTCAGGGCCGATGGCTTTAGCCCAAACTTCAGAAACTCCAGCAGAAACGATTTCGCAACAACAGCAGGAACTGGAACGCTTGCGGCAGGAACAGGAAATACAAGCGGCTGAAGCTGACCGCATTTTTAGCCGAACCATGTTATTGTTTAACCTGATGTTAGGGTTGCTGGCGATTTTATTGACAGGTGCGATTGTGGCATTATGGATATTGCGGCGTTCTGTGATTCATGAGGTGACGGGAATTGTGGAAAGTCATCTAAATGAATTGGGAGATTTAGAACATCGCATTAATACCGGAAATCGTAAACTAGAAGCGGTTTTGCAAAGTACAGAAGATTTAACCGCAGAATTAAATCAAGAAGCCGACCAATTTTTACAAGAGATTGATACAAAACGAGAAAAATTTGATGGGTTACAGTCAGAGTTGGCGCAGTCCAAACAACAAACTGTTGCGGGATTTCAGCAAATCCAATCTGAGGTAATTCAGGCGAAAAAACAAGCGGTTGATAACTTTAATCAGTTGACTTCTGAGTTAGGGGAATCAAAACAATACACTCTCGAGAATTTTGAGAAAACTAAAGCTGAGTTAGTGGAGTCGAAACAACAGACTTTAGGTCAGTTTGAACAGACTCAAGTTGAGTTTGTAGAATCCAAACAACAGGCGTTAGCGGAATTAGAGAAACAGCTAAAAGATGCAGGAGAAACAAAACAGCAATTAGAACAACAGTTTGCCACTCAGTTATCTGATTTACAAACAGCAGCAAAACAACAGCAAGCAGAAATTGTACAAGGACTCCAGCAGGCAGAAAAACAGCTTTTAGCAGAGTTTTCGCAACTCAAAGCTGAGGTTCAAGGCGATAAGGAAAAGACTCTAAATGCTTTACAAACCTCTGAAACCGAAGTGGGTCAGCAACTGGATAAAATTAAGCATAAAACCCAAGAAAAACAAGGGTTAATGTTGCAGGAAATTGAAACAATTGGGTCAGAGTTGCGGCAAAAACTATCAACGGTACAAGCCGATTTAACCGGACAGCAAGCGGGAATTGTACAGCAGTGGAAAAAAGCAGAGTTAGAGTTTGCCAAGCAGTTGGCAGAAATGCAAAAGGAAACCCAAAAACAACGGGATATTATTTTACAAAATCTGCAAGGAATGGAAGCAGAGTTTACACCGCAGTTAATGGAAATTCGCACATTAATAGAACAGAAAGCACAGCAACAGCTTGAAAACTCTCTACAAGAATTAGAACAAGTGGGTCAAGCTTTGGCGGCACAACTGGCAGAAGCCCAGGGTAAAATTCAAGAACGGGTACAACAGAAATATCAGACTTTGAAGCAGTTAGAAGCTGAGTATATTGCAGAATTTTCTCAAGCAAAATCAAGTTTACAAACCCAGAAAGAGCAAGAATCAGAAAGCTTAAAGCAGCTTGAAACAGAGTTGAAAAATCAGGTAACAGAAGCGCAAACCGGAATACAAAGTCAGTATGAAAAGCTATTGCAGGTGGTGAATATTTCTCAGCAAGAAGCCGGAACACAACTATCTGAATTTAAGTCGGCATTACGCGATCGCAAAGACAATACCTTCCAAAAACTAGATAAATTTGAAACCACTTTAGCCGAACAAATTGCTGAAATTCAATCGGATGCAAAAGCAGAAAAAGATAAAATCATTCAACAATTAGCTGAGATTTCACCAACGTTTATTGCCGAAAAAGCTATTTCAGAAGTCTTAGATAAAGTCAATCAACTCACAGAACAAATTGAGAAAGTTAAATCAAATCAACCGGAACTGTTTTTAGAAGTAGAAGACTTTATTACTGAGGGAAATGTCTTATTTTCGGAAGGACATTACGAAGAAGCCTTTGTGGCTTATGAAAAAGCAGTACAAATGCAACCGCAACACCATAAAGCGTGGTTAAACCGAGGAATGACCTTAAGACGTATGAAGCGTCATGAAGATGCAATTTCCTCTTATGAACGGGCGTTAGAATTGAAACCAGACTATCATCAAGCTTGGGTAGATCGAGGCGTTTCTTTAGGGGTTCTACAACGCCATGAAGCCGCCTACGAATCTTTTGATCAAGCCGTCAAATTAAAACCAGATGATGCCGTCGCCTGGTTAAACCGAGGTATGGCATTACAGGTGATTGAAAAATACGAAGAAGCGGTTAAATCCTTCGATAAGTCAACGGAAATAGAACCCAGTTCAGCCAAAGCTTGGAATTATAAAGGCTATACTTTAATGCAGTTAAATCGCCCTCAAGAAGCCTTAGAAAGCTTTAACCAAACATTAAAAATACAACCTCAACACGCCGATGCTTATTATAATAAAGCCATTTGTTATGCTATGCAAGAGAATTCAGAGTTAGCCTCAGAAAATCTAGAAAAAGCAATTGCCATTAATCCTCGGTATCAGGAAGAAGCCAGAACCGACCGAAATCTTAAACCCATTGTTAAACAGTTACGCTATCAAAAGCAGTAATTTCGATGAATTTAACTCGGATTTTGTAAGGCTTGTAATGCAGGAGAAACGGCAAAGTTGCTATAGCTATATTCACTCACTGCATGCCATTGATAAATACTTTCTCGGAATTGTTTCCAGGGTTCATAAACTTCCTTAAAAGAGGCATCTTTACTGGCATTTTCTTCATATAAAGCAAAGGCTTCTGTTTGGGCTGCTTCCATAATTTCCGGACTATAAGCCCGCAGTTGAGTCCCGCTTTCAATTAACCGTTTTAATGCTTGAGGGTTTTCACTATCATAAGTCGCTAAGGTATTCATATTAGCTTCCTCTGCTGCGGCTTTAAGAATTGCTTGATATTCTTTTGGTAACCCATTCCAGGCATTTAAATTAATCTGTAAATCAAAACTAGAACCCGGTTCCCACCATCCAGGATAGTAATAAAAATCAGCCGCTTTATTCAAACCTAATTTTTCATCATCAAACGGCCCTACCCATTCAGCCGCATCAATTGCCCCTCTATCTAATGCTAGAAAAATTTCCCCACCCGGTAACACTTGAACATTCACCCCTAAGCGGGCTAAAACCTGTCCGCCTAGCCCCGGAATTCGCATTTTTAACCCTTTTAAATCATCAACCGTATTCACTTCTCGCTTAAACCAACCTCCCATTTGTACCCCGGTATTTCCAGCCGGAAACGCAATGGTATTAAAATCAGCATACAGTTTATGCATCGCTTCTAAACCGCCCCCTTGATATAACCAAGCATTTTGTTGTTGGGCATTTAACCCAAACGGAACACAAGTTCCAAATGCTAAAGCTGGATTTTTTCCAATGTAATAATAACTGGCAGAATGACCACATTCAACTGTTCCTTGTTGAACCGCATCTAATACTTCTAAACCCGGTACAATTTCCCCAGCAGAAAATACCTGAATTTTAAACCGTCCATCAGTCATATCACTCACCCGTTGGGCAACCATTTCAGCCGCCCCATAAAGGGTTTTTAAAGAAGTCGGCCAACTGGTCGCCATCTTCCATCTCAGGTTAGGCAGTCCTCCCCCTGTAGAACTAGAATTAGAGACCGTATTAGAAGCCGTACAGGCCGCTAACGAAGCAGTAGTGACCGCCCCTGTGGCAGCATATCCTAATAATTTACGACGTTTCATTTTTACAAAAAGCTTGAAAGTTAATGGAACAAAAATTATAAAATTAAATTCTATCAAAAATACTTCTAAACAACATTAACTTATTTAACAGAGTCAGGAATTAAAAATTGACTATATCCTAACTCACTCACAGAATGCCATAAATAAATCGAATCGCGAAATTGTTTCCAACTCTGATAAACGGATTTAAAAGATAAACTTTTAGCAGCATTTTCTTGAAATAATTCAAAAGACATTTTTTCAGCGGCTTTCAAGATTTCTGGGCTGAATTCTCGCAGTTGAGTGCCTTGTTGAAGCAGACGCTGTAATGCTGGAGGATTGCGGGCATCATATTTGGCTAAGCATTCCCTATTCGCTTCCACCGCAGCCGTTTGTAAAATATTTTGATATTCAGAGGGTAAGTTATTCCAAGCCTTTAAATTCACCAATAAATGTAGAGTTGGCCCCGCTTCCCACCATCCCGGATAATAGTAAAATTTTGCGGCTTTATTTAACCCCAATTTCTCATCATCATAGGGCCCGACAAATTCAGCCGCATCAATTGCCCCCCGTTCTAAAGCGAGAAAAATCTCTCCTCCAGGTAATACTTGAACATTCACCCCCAAACGGGATAAAATCTCACCTCCTAGTCCCGGAATTCGCATTTTTAATCCTTGTAAATCAGCCAATGTATTAATTTCTCGTTTAAACCATCCCCCCATTTGTACCCCAGTATTTCCCGCTGGAAAAGCAATGATATTAAAATTAGAATAAACCTGATTAATCGCTTCATTTCCACCGCCTTGATATAACCAAGCATTCTGTTGTTGGGCATTTAATCCAAAAGGAACCGCTGTGGCAAATGCTAAGGCAGGATCTTTACCAATATAGTAATAGCTGGAAGTATGACCACATTCAACCGTTCCCTGTTGAATAGCATCCATTACTTCTAGTCCTGGAACAATTTCTCCAGCCGCAAATGTTTGAATGGTAAACCGTCCATCAGTCATTTCTTTAACTCGTCGGGCAACCGTTTGGGCTGCCCCATATAATGTATCTAAAGAAGTTGGCCAGCTTGTGGTTAGTTTCCAACGAATGGTGGGTTTATCCTGGGCTTGAATGGCAGGAGAAGCAAGATTGACAGCCACAGATGTAGCAGCCGTTGTAGTGGCATAACTTAATAATTTTCGGCGTTTTATCATTACGAAAAAAAATTAACTTAAGCTAGTTTATCATTCTAAAACTGTGAGAAAGCCAAACAGTTAAAAAAAATTAATGCAGGTTCGGTTTATCATCCTGCCGGATTATGGGAATACTAACTCTCGGAAATACTCTTAACAGCACTAACTCTATTCTGTCACTCTGAATATAAAGTGATTAAATAATTGATAAAAAATATGACTCTACTATACAATTAAGGAGACTTAGAATGAATACACAATTTTTTTTAATCATTACAGTATTAGGATTGGGTACAGTTTCTTGTCAACTTATTAATCCTATCCCAGATGTAGACAATCAAGATATTGTGATAGAAAGCCAGTCTATTGAAGAAAATACCGAAAAAATAAATAATAAAATAACCGATTTAGAGAAGGCAAAACAGTTAGCTTGGGAAGCATCAAAACTCGTTCAAAATCCTCCGCATACGCAATCAACTTGGCAAGAAGCACAACAGAACTGGCAACAAGCAATTGAACTTCTAATAAAAATTCCTCCGGAAAATTCAGACTTTTTAGAAGCGCAACAAAAACTAACAAATTATAAAAATAATTATTTACTGATTCAACAACAATATCAAAAAGCAGAACAAGCCCTACAACTCAATAATCAGGCAATTAAGCTGTTTCAATCGGAAGATTATCAAACAGCAATTCAGACTTTAAATCAAGCGATCGCCCTCAATCCTGGGGAAATTAAATTATATCTTAATCGTGGAGTAGCCTATTCTAAGCTGAATAGTCATTACTCTGCTATTGCTAATTATAATAAAGCTATTCAGATTCAACCCCGTAGTGCAGAAGCGTATTATTATAGAGGAGATGAATATCTTCAACAAGGAGAATTTGAAACCGCATTAAGTGATTATAATCAGGTGATTCAGTTAAATCCTAATTATTCATCTGCTTATTTAGATCGAGGATTTATTTATGCTGAAATAGGAGATAAACAGAAAGCAGTTGATGATTTAATGCAAGCAGCTAAATTACTTGAAAAAGAAGGGAATATCGCAACTCAAAATCTTGCCTTAGAAGTGGCTAAACAGCTTCAACCGACTCTAGAAACTAATAATAATTTAGAAGAGCAAGAAAACCTTACTCTGATTCCGGAAGACAATGTAAATACTGTAATTATCAAAGAAAAAGAACCCGTAATTATTTATAGAAAACGCAGGACTTATAGCCGTCCATCTCGTCGTCGCCGTCGCAGACGATAAAATTAGATTAAATTTAATTTAAAATTAAACTGAATATATTTTTATTTACTGAAATAGTGTGATTGATAAATAGATTATTTACAGTATTTTTAACTATCCTTATTTTTAAACAAAAATAAGGATATAGCGGCTATTTTTTTAGATCATCCAAATTTTAATAATACTTAAGCGTATTTTTTATAAACTAAAAAAAGTGTGAGGTAAAGAATTAGTATAAATTGAAATCTCAGTTAACTGGCTTTAAGTCTTATCTGACTTATGGAATACGACTAAAAGCTGAAGTGAGATGATTTAGTTTTTTATCTCTACTCCAAGGCTGATGAGTTTTGAAGCTAACCTGATTAGCATGAAAAGTATAATCAATCTGACAGCTTAAATATTGAAATAAAAAGCTGTGTGGGATAGCTTTATTTGTTTAATAGTTCAGGAGTTTTAGATGACAATTACACCCGATCAAATTCCACCTCAAGCGCAAGATAGAAAACCCGCTTTAGAGTCAGAAATGACCCCCAAGCCTAAGTATGATGATCCCAATTACAAGGGCAGTGATAAACTGTTAGATAAGGTGGCTTTAATTACAGGAGGTGATAGTGGTATTGGTCGTTCTGTAGCAGTATTATATGCTAAAGAAGGGGCTGATGTTGCGATTGTTTATCTTGATGAACATACAGATGCAGAAGAAACAAAAAAAGCAGTTGAATCTTACGGTCGTCGTTGTCTTTTAATTCCGGGCGATATCCGTAATGAAGACTTTTGTCATCAGGCAGTTAAAAAAACTGTTGATGAGTTTGGTCACTTAGATATTCTGGTGAATAATGCAGCCGAACAGTACATGGAAGATACGATTGACGATATTGATTCCGCTCGTTTAGGTAGCATATTTGCCACTAATATCTTCTCGATGTTTTACTTTGCTAAAGCAGCAAAACCTCATTTGAAGTCGGGAAGTACAATGATTAATACCACTTCAATTAATGCTTATAAAGGTAATGCTCCGCTCTTAAGTTATTCTACCACAAAAGGTGCAATTCTTGCCTTTACCCGTTCTATTTCTCAATCTTGGTTAGAAGAAGGAATTCGAGTCAATGCGGTTGCCCCTGGGCCGATTTGGACACCTTTTATTCCTGATGCTTTTGATGCTGAAAGTGTGAGTGAGTTTGGTAAACAAGTCCCCATGAAACGACCCGGTCAACCCATAGAAGTAGCCACTTGTTTTGTCTTTTTAGCCTCAGAAGATTCTTCTTATATGGCAGGACAAGTTTTACATCCGAATGGCGGTGCTATTGTGGGTGCATAAGTTGTAGGGTGCGTCAATTTGACAGAATTTCACTAAGTTGAATGAACTTAAATATATGACGCACCTCAATGTTGAGATAAATTGTAGAGTGCGTCAATTTTATAGAATTTCACTAAGTTGAATGAACTTAAAGATATGACGCACCTCATAGTAGGGTGTGTCACATTCACAAAGTCTAAATCAATAGAGTTAGAATCATATTTGACGCACCTAAATCTTTTAGATCAGAATTATTCTAGCAGATACGTTTTTAAAAACGCCTCCAATTCATAATTATTAGTTGCCAGCTAAAATACAACCACTTCTGCCAGCAATACTCAGTTCTAATTGATGAGAATCTGCTAAATAATCAGTTGTAGCATCTCCGTACACTACTTGACTCGGATAAGCAGGTAAACCATTCAAAGAAACCGTGACTTTCTCTGCTTCTGTACCACTATTAACCGCAACAATAACCACTTCTGAAGCTAAAATCCTTGCGAAGACATAAACCAATCCTTCGGCAAATAAGACCTGATAAGATCCAGTTTGTAATGCCGGATATCGATGTCGAATAGCAATCTGTTTTTTATGATAATCAAGCACTGATTTATCCCAATTTTCAACACTTGGAAAACTTCGTCGAGAATCGGGGTCAGTTCGACCTGCTAAACCGACTTCATTACCATAATAAATACTAGGTGCGCCCGGAAAAGTTAATAACAGTAAAGTTGCTAATTCAACACTTTTTTGATCGTCACCGACAACAGAAAGCACTCGGGCGGTATCATGGCTATCTAATAGATTCAATTGGGTTAACTGAATTTGCCAATCATATAAGTTCAATAAGTCTTGAATTTTACTCCCATATTCAGCCGCTGATAAAGCTGGATAAGCGGTATAATCTGGGGCTTCAACTAGATCTCGTTGTACGCGATCGCCTGCGGTAAACGCAATTGTTGGGCCTGTAAATAAGTAATTCATTACCCCATCAAATTGAGTTCCATCTAGCCATTGACGAGAGTCTGTCCAGACTTCTCCCACAATATAAGCCTCAGGATTAATCGCTTTAACTCGTTGACGAAATTCTTGCCAAAAATCGGGAATTTTTATTTCAAAGGGTACATCTAAGCGCCAACCATCAATGCCAAATTCTATCCAATATTCAGCTACTTTCATGATATATTCCCGCACATCAGGATGTTCATGATTAAACTCCGGTAAAGCCCGATTTCCTGCCCAGCCGACATAATTTGCAGGTAAATTACCATCATAAGCAGATAGGGGCCAGCCTTCAATTTTAAACCAATCAACCCAAGGAGAGTGGGGACCATTTTCTAGGATATCATTAAAGAAGAAAAAGCCACGGCTAGAGTGGTTAAATACCCCATCTAAAACTATTTTAATATTACGTTGATGGGCAGCTTTTAACAGTGCTTCTAACGCCGGGTTTCCGCCTAAAATCGGGTCTACCTGATAATAATCATGGGTATGATAGCGATGATTACAAGCTGATTGAAAAATCGGGGTAAAATAAATCGCATTAATTCCCAAATCTTGCAGGTAATCTAGCTTTTCAATTACCCCCCAAAGATCGCCTCCTTTATAACCTTGTACCGTGGGTGGCGCTTCCCAAGCTTCCCATTGAACCGTTTTAAATAGATGGTGAGGTTGTTGACCTTTGGCAAAGCGGTCAGGAAAAATTTGATAAAAAACCGCGTGTTTCACCCAGTTAGGGGTTTGAATATCCATGATAATTTTAGAGTGACTGCAAAATTCAAAGGAAATATTTGTTTCCCTCAAATATTGTAGTGAATATTGAGTCAAAAGATAATCTTTATGCTATTTAAGTTAAAATAATCGAGGCTATGCTAATTTTAGCTGTTTATTTGCTACTATCTTGCAGTTATTATTCTACAATCTACTATAATAAAAAATGCTAATCTAGTGAAGCGTTAATAATTCTAGTGATTTGGCATAATACTATGCCAATTTCTGGGGGACACTATTCAGGGCTGAAAGAGATTAAGTACTTATTCATTGACGGAGGATGTCTTGATCAACTGTCTATTTGCTATAATCTTACAGTTATTATTCTACAATCTACTATAATCAAAAATGCTAATTGAGTGAAGCGTTAATAATTAGAGTGATTTAGCATAATACTATGCCAATTTCTGGGGGACACTATTTAGGGCTGAAAGAGATTAAGTACTTATTCATTGACGGAGGATGTCTTGATCAACTGTCTATTTACTACAAGATTACAGTTATTATTCTGAAATAGACTATAATAAAAAATGCTAATTTAGTGAAGCATTGAATAATTATAGTAATTCAGCATAATACTATGCCATGGTTTGTAGGAGGGCCGGATTTAAGCCTGAAAGAGATTAAGTACTTGTTTATTGACGGAGGATGTCTGCAACAACTGATCTCTGATGTTTCTGAGACTTATTTCGGAGGAAAGCAGATAGATATTGACTATTCATTATTTGCTAAGGAATTTAATAAGGTATTTTATTACGATGCCCTTCCTGCTCGGAAAAATAACGAATCAGATGAAGACTACGAAAATAGGAAAAATGAAAAGATAGATTTTTTTAATCATCTACGTTCAATCGATGGCTACCATGTATACGAAGGTGTGAGTCGGAGAAGGCGTAAAGGTGTTGAACAAAAAGAAGTTGATATTCTGATTGCTGTAGATATGTTGACTCACACTTTTCGTCGGAATATGCATCAGGTGGCTTTTCTTACATCAGATTTGGATTTTCGCCCTTTAATAGAAGCAGTTATTCGTGAGGGGATGTACATCCATTTATGGTATCGTGAAGGGAAAACAAACAAAGAACTTATATATGCAGCAGATAGTCGTAGACCTTTGACTGCTCAAGATGTATTTTCTTGGTGTACTTATAAGTTCAGAAAGCAGTATCAATATCGATTACCGACTACATCTTCATAGTTGGAAAAAATATTAATGGATTAACACTAATCGAAACTTGGACTCCTGAGTATAGTCCTGTATCAGAAATCTATACTGATGGGAATCAATATAAATTAATTTTTCCATCGATGTACAATACCCACTTAGACCATTACACGACTGTGACTTATTCAGATCTTGATATACTAAAGAGATATACTTGTGAAGTATATAAAGAATTTTGGAAAGATCCGCTTTAAATTATCTATTGCTTGGAAGAATACCTGACTGATGTTGTTCCCACAATTGCTTCAATACCTGACTCAACTGTGCGCCATAAGCTTGAGTATTAATAAAAAGTGGCTGATTTTGCATTTTTTGTTGAATACGCTGGCAGTAAGATTGACGCAATTGTGAATCTTTACCGAGTTGTTGACTCAGACGGATATAATCTTGTTCAGTTTCAACAATTAATTCAGGTATTCCTAATTCTTTTAAGATGGCAGCTCCTTGTTTAGAATGCTGAGTTTGTCCTTCTCGCACAATAGGGGGTAAATTGTTATGTAAGGCGATCGCAATCGATCCTGCATTACTATCTGGAAAGCCAGCTAAATAAACATCCGCTTGCTGAAGAAACGATTGCTGATTTTCCCAGGTTGTGGCAGCCTCGACGAACAAGCGTTGCGGATCTACCCCAGATTGACTGAGCTGCGATCGCATTTGCTTGATCCATAAATTCGTGGGAAAATCAGATACATGGTTCTCAGTCGGACAAATCACTAAAATTGATTCTTCGACAGTCGCTAAAATCTGTGCCCAGGTTTGTCTCAGTTCCGGTAAGATCGATGTTAAATTGGCTGCCGTGATAAATAGGGTGGTTTCTGCCGATACCTGCCACTGTTGACGAATGGGGACGTTAGAAGCTTGAGAATTCTCTAGGGGAATAGACCAGCATAGTCCTGCGCCTGGAACGGAAACTAATTGCTCTTGATAGTGGCTTTGAGGTTGAGGAAACGTCAGGGTTAAACTGCCGGCAATGTAAATATCTATCGAGTTCATCCCAGATGTTAGCGGGGATATTGCACTTGTCATTTGTAGCGGTGCAAGTCGATGTAAGGCAAGTTGGTAAACCTCGTGAGTTGTAGCGGTCAGATCTGAGGCTATCCAAAGTATATCTAAGGAATCATCTCGAAGCTGTTGTACTTGCTGCGGTTGCGTTTCAGGTAATTGTTTAAGCTGAATGGCTTGCTGGCGGCCATACTTTCCCACAATATCATTTTCTATCCTAAAATGATACAGCATAATTTCAAAATGTGCAAGATCTAATTTTTTAAGAATAGGAATGATACTAAAAGTTTGCCAACTAAGGTTGATCGGAAAGTTGGCGCGATCGCCAAACATTTTCCTAAATTGATCGATTAATATTCCTAAACGAATTTTAGGTTTATTTGCAGCTTGATTAAAATCATAATCGGTTAAAATACCTCTATTTTTTAAATCAAAGTGAATTATTTTTACTCTGTTTGTCAATACTTGTTTTAAGTTACAGTCATAATTTTTTAAGAATTCTGTTGGTTGAGATTGTGTATAGGCAGAAGCTACGTATTTCCAAACTTCATTAGCAGAAGCGGATAGGTAAGTTGTAATGTAATGCAATAAGTCTTGATAAAAATCCAGATATTGCTTCGCTTCCCCGACTTGAGAGAAAAATGATACTGGCTGAATTAAATAATCAATGAAATCTTTAAATAAATACTGGGGAATAGCAATATTTTTGTAATTAAGCTGTAATTGATGAGGAAAGGAGAAGAGCATCATTACCAAAAGAGATTGAATTCCGAAAGGAGATTTAATGCCTTTATTCAATTGCTGCCGCACTGATGTCACAAAGGTTTGTTCTGTGGGGGTTAAAGGTTCAATATGCATATGACTTTTTCGTAAAAGTTGATGCGCTTTCCCTAATTCTCCTGAATAAGCAGACTCTAAATTGGCCGTTGAGATCTTCATCCATTGTTCTGCAATCATTTGACGCAAATCACGCAGTAAACCTGTAACGGTTTGATTGGGTGTTTGATGATAGTGGTGAATTAAGTCAGGAAGAATAATTAAATAAGATTGAGATTTTGCGAGTAGCTTACGCAGCACTTGCTGTTTAAACTTTAAACTGAGAAAATCATAACCTGAGTGCAGTAGCAATTTTTGATAAAATCTCTGATAATCTTTGATATTCTGTCCTTTTGAGATATTCTTTTGAGTCTGCTGACCGGAATGAATACGTAAACAGGAAAGGGGTTGATCGATAAAACCAACATTGTAGCGTCCTAAAATTCTAAACCATAAATCTACATCCAATAATTGCTGTAAAGTAGCATCAAAACTACCTAATTTATCAATAACTGATTTCGGAATTAAAACAGTCGTAGGTTCTCCAATTTTATTCGGTGTTCCCTGTAAACATTTGGGGTCGGCAAGTAAAGTTTGACCCGATTGTAACGATTGTAATTTTGACCATTTTTGATGTAAATCTTTAGTGCCCCGATAAGCCGCTTGACAGGATGGATTTGACTCTGAACCCGATGCAATTATGATGTTACGACGAGAGAAAACTAAGCCGATATTCGCATCTGTTTCTGCTAAATTAACCATCGCTTCGATACAATTGGGTTCAAGTAAATCATCTTGAAATAAGAACTTAATATATTTACCCCTGGCTTGCTTCATGCAAAAATTCAAGTTTCCCACTAAACCATAGTTAGGATGAGTGAAAACCCCTAAGTTGAAATTAGAATTGCGTTGAATTGTTTGAACAATATTTAAAGTGTTGTCTGTGGAATTATCATCGGAAATAATAATTTCTAAATTAGGATAAGTTTGTGAGAAAGCACTTTGCAGCGCTTCAGTAATAAATGCTTCTCCGTTATAAGTGGGAATCAGGATACTGACTAACGGTAGAGAATTTTCTGAGACTTGATTGAGAGTCGGTTGAGTTAATGTCTCTTGAACAGATAACAGTTGCTGATGTTGAGCTTCTAACTGCTTTAATTGTGAGCGAGTTTGTTTCAGTTGAGATTTAAGGGTTTGACTCGCAGCAATTTTAAACAGATCGAGTTCTCCCGTCAGCTTTTTAAGATCTGATACACTAAAATTACAAAACTTTTGAATTTTTTCAGCTTTTTTAGGATGTTTAAATAATTGATACAGTAAATCTAGCCCAAAATATTGATGGGGCGATCGCTGTGTTCTCAAAGCTTGAATGGCTAAACCAAATTCGGCTAAACTTGAATTAGCTTGAATCTGGCTATTATAGGGAGAATTAGGAAAAATTAAAGAGAAATTATGATTCACTTCAGCACAACGATAATGCTTTAAGATTTGAGTCAGTTCCAAATTGTGACGAATCAGTGTTTCGGGTTTAATTTCACTAATATTGGAGTCATGAACCCGATAATAAATTAAAGGTTCAGATAGAATATGAAGCTCATAGTGTAAGCAAAAGCGTACCCAAAAGTCAAAATCAGGAATTTGACGAAATCGTAAATCATAAACGCCTATTTTTTCATAACATTGGCGACGAATCATTGCACTGGTTTGACACAGGCAATTATCCTTTGTGAAAAAATGATTTAACCACTGAAATCTGGTTCGGTTAGACTGAGAAAAAATCCGCTGAAGTGGATGGGTTCCGAAGGGTAAAGGCTGTCCGATTTCATCAATCACTTTAACTTGACTTAAAACCGCACTGACGTTAGGATTTTCTTGGGTAAAATTAATCTGCTTTTCTAGCTTATCTAAAGCAAAAACATCATCAGAATGAAGTATCGCGATCCATTCTCCTTGTGCTTTTTGAATACCAAAGTTGGTTGCTGCACTTTCTCCTTGATTCTGTTTCAAAGAATATAACTGAATGGGAGAATCCTTATAACTCTGAACACAATCAATCGTTCCGTCAGACGAAGCATCATTAACAACAATAATCTCGAAATCTTGATAAGTCTGATGCAGCACACTTTCAATGGCAGCAGAAATATATCGTTCCTGATTATAGGTGGGGAGAATAACAGAGACTTTAGGCATTAAAGATTAATTTCCAATTTAATGACAGAACCGTGTAAGATTAACTTAACCGTACCATTTTCACATCCCCTCGACTAGAGGAACTCAATATAAACGTTGATTCTAGCTATGAATGTGGATCAAAACCAAACCGATCAACCCAATCATGATTTATTGCATTTGTTGCCAGCCAATGCTCAATTAATTGTAGAATTTTGCTGCGGTACGGGAATAATGGGAAGTCAATATAAACAAATTAATCCCGATTGTTTTTATCTGGGAGTAGAGTCCAATCCAGAATCTGCAAATTTAGCTCAAAAATCCTTAGATCGAGTTATCCTCAGTAATTTATCAGATCTTGAAACGATAGCCGATCAGATTACACCCAATACAGTTGATTGTATCGTTTATCCTCAAAATTTATCAACCCTTGTTCATCCCCTCGAAACATTAACCTCCGATCTCAATTACTTAAAACCCGAAGGTCAAGTCCTGGTTGATTTTATCAATGCTCAATATTGGCAAAATATCGTGCAGTTGCTGCAAGGAAAAATACCACTATCCCTGCAATATCAATTTACCTTAGAAAGCATTCAAAACCTGTTTCGCCAAGCCGGACTGCAAATTTATGAAATTCAGACCCGAGGACAAAAACATCAATCTTTTCAACAGTTTCTTAACTTATTGAAACCCGTGATTCAAGGATTAGGAATAGAAGAACATCATCTGGCGACTCAAACCGCTGCTCAACGCTATATCGTTCGCGCCACCAAGACATCTATACCCCCCCGTCGTTTGTTAATTCAAACCGCAATGATGGCTCCGACAGCCTGCGATCGCGTCCGCGTCCTCGAACCCGATCGTTTAAGTGTAACAATCCCCGGAATTCGGGCAATATCAGCCGCTAAAGCCTTTCCTCAAGTCACTCCTTTACCCCAAGAAGAAAAAGTGTTTATTTGGCAACGCACAATGATGTCAAATCAACAGCATTTGCCCCTATTAAAACAACTCTTACAGCAAGATTATTTAATTATTGCTGAAATAGATGATAATCCATTGCGCCGTAAAGAATATGCTGATAATAATTACCTGAGTTATCGCGGCTGTCACGCAGTCCAAACTTCAACCGCCCCATTAGCCACATTTTTAAAACAATTTAATCCCAATGTAGCTGTTTTTAAAAACCAATTAGCCTATTTACCCCCCCCTCGAAACTTTGCAGACAATTCATCCATCACCTTATTTTTTGGGGCATTAAACCGAGAACAAGATTGGCAACCCATCATGGCAATTTTAAATAAAGTCTTGCAACAATATCAAACTCGTGTCAAAGCCAAAGTCATTCACGATCAACGTTTCTTTAATAGTTTAGAAATAGAAGATAAAACCTTTGAACCCTTTTGTAGTTATGAACATTATCAAGCCATTCTTCACACTTGCGATATCGCTTTACTTCCCCTGTCTCCTACCCCAATTAACTTAATGAAATCCGATCTAAAATTTGTAGAATGTGCCGGACATGGAGTCGCCGTCCTCGCCAGTCCCACAGTCTATGAATACTCCATTATTCCCGGAGAAACCGGATTAATATATCGTACCCTAAAACAGTTTGAAACCCAACTGCATGAATTGATAACTAACCCTCAATTACGATATGATTTAGCCAATAATGCTTATCATTGGGTGAAAAATAATCGTTTACTCTGTCAACATTATCCGCAACGACAACAATGGTATTTAGAATTACGCGATCGCTTACCCCAACTCAACCAAGAATTACGCCAACGTGTCCCGGAATTATTCATTAATTAATCATTAAAAAAGATGCGAATTCTCTTTACCTTTCCCCATTTTTATAATCCTCAAGGCGATCGCAAACACGCTTCCCTAGACAAAGATCCCCGGCCTCGAATCATCGCATTAAATATGGCAATGACTGCCCTGCGGGGATTATATAGTCAAGCTCAATGTCTAATTGATATTGGTAAATGTATTACCCTGCCGGTTAATACAGCCCAAAGCTGTGAAATTGATATTATTGTTTGTACCACTCAAAACTATCATCTCCTCTCCCATCTTCCCGTTTCGCCACCTTTTTATACCCATCATCCCACCCAAGTTGAACCGATGTTACTTGGGTTTGAATGTCAAGCCGTACTGCGAGATCATTTAGGTCAATATGATTATTATTGCTATTTAGAAGATGATTTAATCTTACACGATCCGTGGTTTTTTACCAAGTTAAATTGGTTTACCCAACACGCCGGAAAAGATTGTTTACTGCAACCCAACCGTTATGAAATTTCTAATAAAGGACCTATTTTTAAAGCTTATGTAGATGGAAATCTATTACCCCATTTAACTGCAAAATTTCAAAATATTCAAGAACGACCCCAATTTTCCGGTCGCGTCATGGAACAAAATATTCAGTTTCAACGCACCTTAAACCCCCATGCTGGTTGCTATTTTCTCAACGCTGAACAACTAGAATACTGGACAAAACAACCCCATTTCTTAGATCGAGATTGTAGCTTTATCGGCCCATTAGAAAGTGCCGCCACTTTAGGCTTAATGAAAACCTTTAAAATATATAAACCATCTCCTGCTAATAGTAACTTCCTCGAAATTCAACATTTCGGGGCAAACTTTTTAAGTTTAATTGGTAAACAAGTCAAATTTATCCCACCCGAAAAAGCAGCCACTCCATCTAATACTGAAGTATAATACTTAAGCAGACTCATGTTGCCGCTGCCAAGCGGGATGCCATAATAAATCGGCTGTAGACCGTTTTTCTACCATTTCTTTCGTGATCGCACATCGAGTCACATCTTTACGAGAAGGCAACTCATACATGACATCCAACATTAACTCTTCCAAAATACCCCGTAACGCCCGCGCCCCTGTTTTGCGACGATAAGCCTCAGCAGCAATCGCGCTCAGCGCATCCGGTTCAAATTCTAACCGGACATTATCCATCTTTAATAGCTTCTTATATTGCTTCACTAATGCATTATCAGGTTCAGTTAAAATCCGAACTAATGCCGCTTCATCCAGAGGAGAAAGCATGGTTAAAATCGGCATTCGACCAATAAATTCAGGAATTAAACCAAACTTAACTAAATCATCCGGTTCAATTTGTTGTAAAAGTTCTTCCGGTTTACCCGTTGTTGAACTTGAAGCGGTTTGAGATTGATTTTCCGGTTGAACAAAACCCAAAGACTTTTTACCTAAGCGTTGTTCAATCACTTGATCTAAACCGACAAATGCACCGCCACAGATAAATAAAATCTTGCTGGTATCAATTTGAATAAACTCTTGATAGGGATGTTTGCGTCCCCCTTGAGGTGGCACATTCACCACTGTTCCTTCTAAAATCTTTAATAACGCCTGTTGAACTCCTTCCCCCGACACATCCCGCGTAATAGAGGGATTATCACTTTTACGAGCCACTTTATCGATTTCATCAATATAAATAATTCCCCGTTGCGCCGCTTCAACATCAAAATCCGCCACTTGCAACAGACGTAACAAGATATTCTCGACATCATCCCCCACATATCCCGCCTCCGTTAAGGCTGTCGCATCGGCAACGGCAAACGGAACATCCAAATACTTCGCTAAAGACTGAGCCAATAACGTTTTACCACACCCAGTCGGCCCCATCAATAGAATATTTGATTTTTGCAGTTCGATACCATCAAAACCCTCAGGGGAGTTTTGATCCCGATCTTGATCTAATTTTAAGCGCTTGTAATGATTATAAACCGCAACGGATAACACCTTTTTTGCTAAATTTTGCCCAATCACATGATGATCTAAATATTGCTTGATCTCTGTGGGTTTAGCCCCATGACGAACAGAACGTTTTAACCCAGCCGTAATCTCAAATGCTTCATTTCCCAGGGGAGAAGTTAACTCAGAGGCAACCGCATCGAGATCAGAAAACTCTTCATCTAGGATTTCATTGCACAACTCAACGCACTCATCACAGATATAAACACCAGGGCCTGCAATAAGCTTACGAACTTGTTCTTGGGATTTACCACAGAAGGAACATCGAAGATGAGAGTCGTACCTAGACATATTTACCTTTTCGTGATTCAGTTGCTGATGACGATTTGAGAAAAAGGAGGACATAGCAGATTGAATTAATCGAGCATACGCTCACCTCACTTTTCTCTAGGCTAACATCGAAACACTCGAAAGTGGGAATCAACTCTTAACAAGGACAACCCTTAAGGGGAAGATAAACCGCAAAGGTTGATCCCGATCCCAGTTGACTCGAAACCGCGATCTCTCCCCCCATCAGCTTGCAAAAATGGTGGCTGAGGGTTAATCCTAAGCCCATTCCCTCATAAGAACGGTTAATGGAGGGGTCAACTTGAGTAAACGGCCGAAACAGGTGTTGCTGTTGTTCGGGTGCAATACCAATCCCCGTATCGGTGACTTGGAAACAAATCCAATCCTGACTATGGCGCTGTTCTTGAGAGATGATCAAGTGCACTTGACCTTGTTGGGTAAACTTAAGAGCATTATCCAACAGATTGAACAGAATTTGTCTGAGTTTGTTGACATCAGCACAGATCAACTCACAATCTATTTGATCATCAACAATCAACTGATTTTGATTTTCCTGGGCGAGTGAGGAAACCTGACTCAGCAATTGATCCACCACTAAATGTAAATCAACGGTTTCCCAATGCAGCACCATCTGCCCTGCTTCAACTTTAGCCAAATTTAGGATATTATCAATTAAATGCAGTAGTTTGTGACCTGCTTGACGAATCTGTTGGACATCGGGGACAAAGTCCGTTAAATGCTGTTCAGTTGCCTCTTCATATAGCATATCGGCATAACCTAAAATGATATGCAGCGGTGTACGAAACTCATGACTCATGGTCGTAATAAACGTACTTTTCACCCTCGAGGCTGCCTGTGCGGCATCTAAAGCCTGTTCTAGAGCTGATTCTGTCTTGATCCGCTCGATCATCTCCGTCCGCAGTTGATCGATAGCGGTTTTCAACTCCGTGGTGCGGTTTTCGACTTGGGTTTCAAGCTGTTGTTTCACCTGGGAGAGGGCAGCTTCGGTGAGTTGACGTTCAAATTGTTCTAGGGATAAAGTGACAAAATGTGCTAGAAACTCTGCAAAGGTTTGCTCTTCGCTTGTCCAGCAATGGTGAGGCCGATCGGTTTCAATCCACAGCATACCAATGGTTTCTTCTGCCAGTCGGATCGGAATTTGCAGAGATTGAGTGGTGCTTTGCTCCGGATATTGTTGGGCGATCGCTGTTTCGTCTGGTGATAAATTGTTGTTAGTGCTTAAGGCCCTATGAATCAGATGCTGAGTTTGAATTGCCTCTTGAAACGGACGACGAGAGGGAACCAAGGGAAGATGTCTATCCATCCAATGACAATCGTCTTGGAGTTCGTAAAGATCGAGACAGACAAACTTTAAGTTTAAGATATTAGACCAAGGAGAAGCCGAAATGGGAGCGGTTTCCAGCCACTGGGTAAAACTATCGGGATCGAGCACCGATTGCTGTAAGATGGGGTGTAGCCAAACACTCACTCGTTCGACATTAAGGGTCTCAGCAGCAGTTTCCGTAATTTTGCGAACAACGGCTTTTAAATCTGTGGAATGGCTTGTATTATAAAGACAAAGATCTCGCATCGCTAGACTCTGACGACGAAGGGCTTGAGTCTGCTGTTGCAGGGTTTGTTCAATGGGTTGGCCTTCCTGCCGCGTGCCGTCGGGGGGATTGCTAATCTCATAAAAGATGGTTAACAAAGCCGGGTCATGCTCAAAACGGATGGGCTGCATTGAGACCCTCACCCGTAACAAAGAGTCATCTTTGCATTTAACTTTTAATTCTTGATTGTATAGCGCTCCGAATTGACTGACTTGTTTGATCAGGTTTTGGTAATCAGTGGGGTTAGGGTAAAATTCGGGTAGAGCGTAGTTTCCGATTGCCCAAGACGACAGTTTAAAGGTTGAGACAAATACAGTATTGGCATACAAAATTTTGCCATCAGCCACTCGGCTGACGCTGATGGGCAAGGGGGCAATATTGGTAACCGTTTGGAAAATATCTTGACTGTCTAGAGCGCTAACAGAATTGGCAGGGATTGAGTTCAGGGTTAAATGTTTATCCGGCCCCAGTTGTGCTTTAAGTTGAGCATTTTCCTGTTCTAAGCGTTGGATTTGTTGACAAAGATGGTGGATATCCAGCGTTCTTTGAAATGAAGGGTTATTAAGCATGATCTCAGGGAAATGGTATCTCAATGTTGGACTGAGAATCTACATTGATTCTCCTCTTAGGGATTTAGAAAGTTTAATCAGTCAATTCAATTTCCAAGCTATCTAGTCACTCATTTGACTTGGCTTCAGTCTTCTGGGAGACAATAGCATCTGGCCCGCGAATGAATCAGCCAACCCTGACCTCATAATATAAAGTATTTGAGTAATATTCTTAATTTTACCCAGATTACTGCACCTGATGTTTTCACCCAAACAATCAATATCCCAGAACGAATAGCGCGGCTCAATCCTTGTATCTCATGCCAAAATCAGGGCCAGATTTTTTGATCGCTGTTTAATCGTACGCGATCGACCGCTAATGCTAAAATTTTACCCTTGAGCCGTTGATTTAATGGACTCACCAACCCATCACTGCGACAATGGCTTCTCAAAAATTATCTGTTCAGTCTGAACTGAAGGCTTGACCTCAACTTCTAACACCCTTACCCATTGCCGAAGCACAATGATGAAAATCTGGATTTGATGGGAGCGATTTTTCCATTGAACTGATTGACTTGTATCATATTATAATATTTTTTTAAACTTTTTAGATCAAAACTCAATTTTTCATGGCAATCCCAAAGGTTTTCTATTGAGCAATGTTTAGAACTTTTATGCCGATTTAAAATAGTTTTCTCTCAGTTTTCCGGTAAATTGTACAGGCTTTACACTCAAATTGCCGTGTCCTTCAAAAAATATGCTTTAATTCATGAATGGTTAACGCCAAACGCCACAGGGGGTTCAGAACTGGTTGTCGAGGCGATTCTCAATTTCATCGAAGCCGATTTATATGCCCTGATTGATTTTGAGTCTACCAATCCAGACAGCTATTTATTCAAGCGTTCTATTGGCACCACCTTTTTACAAAGCTTACCGATGGCGAAGCTTGGCGTACAAAAATATTTACCCCTGTTACCCTTGGCAATAGAGCAACTCGATCTGCGAGACTATGATGTGATTTTATCCTCTTCCCATGCGGTTGCCAAAGGCGTACTCACCACTCCCCATCAACTCCATATTTGTTACTGTCATACCCCGATGCGCTATGCCTGGGATTTAACGTTTGACTATCTACAAAATACAAAAGCAGGGCAGGGCTTACCGGGATTATTGACCCGCTATTTGCTCCATCGTTTGCGGCAATGGGATGTAATTTCAGCCAACCGGGTTGATTATTTTATTGCCAACTCTCATCATACAGCCCGTCGAATCTGGCGGTGTTATCGCCGGGTCGCTAAAGTGATTTATCCCCCCGTCCAGGTAGAACGCTTTGGGTTTGAACCCGATAAGCAGGATTTTTATCTAACTGTTTGTCGTTTAGTCAGCTATAAAAAAATAGCATTAATTGTCCAAGCCTTCAACCAACTGAAACGACCCCTAATTATTATCGGTACTGGGGCGCAATTACAGCAAATCAAACAATTAGCCCTGCCCCATATCCAAGTCCTCGGATGGCAAAGGGATGAAGTGGTTCAAAAATATATGGCTCAAGCCAAAGCGTTTGTATACGCCGCTTGTGAAGACTTTGGCATCGCCCTGGTCGAGGCACAAGCCTGTGGTACCCCTGTGATTGCCTATGGCCGGGGAGGTGCTCTTGAAACCGTTCGAGATCTGCGTCAATATCCCGACTCAGGGACAGGAATATTATTTCCCCGCCAAACTGTAACCGATATCATCGAAGGGGTCAATACCTTTGAACAATTACAAAAAAATTTCAACTCTGAGATTGCTCAGACTCACGCAATGCAGTTTAATGCAAAGCAGTTTGAGCAAAATTACTCTAAATTTGTCTATGAGTGCCTTAGAACATTTTCATCTGAGAAGATCCGCTAAAATGCTTTGGCATCTTCCGGTGGCAAGAATTGAGTCCAAGCCGGCCCGTCGGGCGGGATTAAACCCCTGATTCTTGGGTAAACCCAGAAGTTCGATCTCAATTCGGACTTCCGTTGGGCTTACATTTCTAATACATTGCCGCTTCAGGCTTTATGATCAGGACTGTGTGTGGTGTGAATTGAAGGAGTAAGATGACTGCCAACAGCCAACTCATCTTCGGTAGGGGACTTCGACGTGCTCTAATCAGGCGGGGTTTTGTTCCTCTGAATGAGCAACGTCAGACCCAAACCCGGAGCCGCTCTCTTCTGAGGAGTTTAAACGCAGAGGTTTACAAGCGGTTGTTTGACATCGTGTTTTCTCTGTCGGTTTTGATTTTGTTTGCCCCCGTTTACTTGTTACTGGCTTTGTTAATTGCTCTCAGTTCACCTGGGTCAGTATTTTATATTCAAGAAAGAGTGGGGAAAAACCGCAAACCTTTTGGTTGCATTAAATTCAGAACGATGGTCAATAACGCGGACGAAGTCTTAGCTCAGATGATGGAAACCTCTCCCCATCTGCGTCAGGAATTTCAGGATAACTTTAAACTCAAACAAGATCCCCGAATTACTTGGATTGGTCAATTTTTACGCATGACCAGCCTCGATGAGTTTCCTCAGTTTTGGAATGTACTCAAAGGGGATATGAGTGTTGTTGGTCCTAGGCCCCTGGTGGCTGAGGAACTGCACAAGTATGGCCGTCACATGGATCGAATTTTGACCATTAAACCGGGAATCACTGGTCTGTGGCAAGTTTCCGGTCGCAATGACATTCCCTATCCCCGTCGAGTTCAAATTGATTTACACTATGTCAACTTTAAAAACTGCTGGAGTGATTTATTGATTGTGATAAAAACCATCGGTGTGGTGATCTTTCCGAAAAACAACGGGGCATACTAACACCAAGGTAGCGGTGAGTTGTCTGTTGCTCTACCCATCTCTGACGAGACAAATCTGAGCGGATTTTTGGGCTGAACTGTCGTTTCAACTATTTCTCAACTTTATACAGAGTTTGAAAAAATCGGTTAAAACAGATAATAGCTTCCCAACGAGGAGATCTTGAGGGACAACATGGCTCTCCATCTCGCTAAGCGGGAAATGAGCGAGTGTCTCACAGCACAGATCCGTCCCTTGTTAGAAGAGATGGAAAACAGACAACAATCACCATTCCAATGCCGAAGACAGCACAGATTGAGGGTGTATATGATGGCTGTCTTACAATTGCCCGATCGCGCAACGGCTGTTGGTGCTGCCATTATCCAATCATTAGCCACAAGAGAGAATTGAGATGACAGAACAAAAACGTGCCTTAATTACAGGAATTACAGGTCAAGACGGATCGTACTTAAGCGAATTATTACTGGAGAAAGGCTACGAAGTTCACGGGATTATTCGTCGGAGTTCTTGCTTTAATACCGATCGCATTGACCACCTCTACAAAGATCCCCATGATCCCAACGCCCGTTTATTCTTACATTACGGCGATTTAACCGATGGAACCACCCTCCGCCGAATTTTAGAAGAAGTTAAACCCACAGAAATTTATAATTTAGGGGCTCAGTCTCACGTGCGGGTTAGTTTTGACTCTCCTGAATATACGGTTGATGCTGTGGGTATGGGAGTGTTACGGTTACTTGAAGCCATTCGGGACTACCAACAACGTACCGGAATTGAAGTGCGTTTCTATCAAGCCGGTTCATCGGAAATGTTTGGTAAAGTGCTGGAAATTCCCCAAAAGGAAACTACTCCCTTTTATCCCCGTAGTCCTTATGCTTGTGCGAAAGTGTACGGCCATTGGCAAACGGTGAACTATCGAGAGTCCTATGACTTATTTGCCTGTAACGGCATTTTATTTAACCACGAAAGTCCTCGCCGGGGTGAAACCTTTGTTACCCGCAAAATTACCCGGGCAGTGGCTCGGATTAAAATGGGAATGCAAGATGATATTTACCTGGGTAATATCGATTCTAAGCGGGACTGGGGCTATGCTAAAGACTATGTTCGCGCTATGTGGCTGATGCTGCAACAAGACGCACCGGATGATTATGTCATTGCCACTAACGAAACCCACTCCGTCAAAGAATTCCTGGAAATTGCTTTTAATTATGTGGGTTTAGATTGGGAAAAATATACTAAATTTGACGAGCGCTATCTGCGTCCGGCGGAAGTAGATATTTTGATCGGTGATCCTGCCAAGGCCAGACAGAAACTGGGTTGGGAACCTTCCGTCACTTTTGAAGAATTAGTGCAGTTGATGGTGGATGAAGATTTGTATTTATTGAAAAATCGCAAAGAACAAGGTCAAGGCTTCGATTAATTGGTTAACCCTCATACCCAGACTAATGGAACCTCTCAATTTACAGAATAAACGAATTGTTGTTACAGGCGGTGCCGGTTTTTTGGGCCGGCAAGTTGTTGACCAATTGGTGCAAGCGGGGGCAAATTTAGATAAAATTCTAATTCCGCGATCGCGTGACTACGACCTAACTACATTGGAAGCTTGTCAACGGGCCGTAGATCAACAGGATATTGTCATCCATTTGGCGGCCCATGTGGGGGGAATTGGCCTCAACCGGGAAAAACCCGCAGAGTTATTCTACGATAACCTGATGATGGGCGCTCAACTGATCCATAGTGCTTATGAAGCCGGAGTCGAAAAGTTTGTTTGTGTCGGTACAATCTGTGCCTACCCAAATTTGACCCCTGTGCCCTTCAAGGAGGATGATCTATGGATTGGGTATCCGGAGGTGACAAACGCCCCTTACGGCATCGCTAAGAAGGCGCTACTGGTACAATTGCAAGCCTATCGTCAGCAATATAACTTTAATGGGGTTTATTTGCTGCCGGTGAACTTATATGGCCCGGAGGATAACTTTGATCCGAAAAGTTCCCATGTGATCCCGGCTTTAATTCGTAAGGTTTACGAAGCCCAGCAACGGGGGGATAAAACTCTTCCGGTTTGGGGAGACGGCAGCCCCTCGCGGGAGTTCCTCTATTCCACAGATGCAGCTCGTGGTATTGTGAAAGCCACTGTATCCTACAACGATCCAGATCCGGTGAATTTGGGGACAAATCATGAAGTTAAAATTCGTGATTTAGTCGAACTGATTTGCGAGTTGATGGGATTTGAAGGGGAAATTGTTTGGCAAACGGATAAACCCAATGGTCAACCCCGTCGCTGTTTAGATACGCAACGGGCAAAAGAACGATTTGGCTTTGAAGCGGAAGTTGAATTTCGCGAAGGGTTGAAAAATACGATTGACTGGTATCGGCAAAATGCTGAACCGATAAGTTAAGTTATACCTCGTAAAACAGAAAATTAAACACACCCAGCATAGGGGACACAGAGAAAAAACCTTTGTGTCCTTTGTGTTTTTGTGGTTTTTTATAATTAATTATTAAGTTTAACATGATATAAACACCAATAACGCGCTATCTCACTACCCATGACTCAGACTGTTGATTTTCTTAGCCAACTTAATACTGCCCAACGCCAAGCTGTAGAACATTTTTGTGGCCCGATGTTAGTTGTTGCGGGGGCAGGATCGGGAAAAACGCGGGCGTTGACCTATCGCATTGCTAATTTACTTCATAGTCATCGGGTTGACCCTGAGAATATTTTAGCGGTTACGTTTACAAATAAGGCGGCTCGGGAGATTAAAGAACGGGTTGAAACGGTTTTTGCCCAGCAACAGGCTGAAGTGAAGCATGGTAAGCCGTTTTCAGCCTTAAGTCCGGAGGAACAAACCCGGTTGCGATCGCAAATTTATCGCAATATTACGAAGCATTTATGGATGGGGACGTTTCATAGTTTATGTGCGCGAATTCTACGGTACGATATCAATAAATATCAAGATGAAAAAGGACGGCAGTGGCAGAAGAATTTCTCTATTTTTGATGAATCTGATGCTCAGAGTTTAGTTAAACAGATTGTTACGAAACAGCTTAATTTAGATGATAAGAAGTTTGACCCTCGTAAAGTTCGTTATCAAATTAGTAATGCTAAGAATTTAGGCTTTTCTCCTCAAGTTTATGCTCAGGAAAATCCGGATTATCAAGGGCGGGTGGTTTCTGAGGTTTATGGGTTATATCAGGATAGTTTAGCGGCGAATAATGCGTTGGATTTTGATGATTTAATTCGAGTTCCGGTAGAACTATTTCAGCAAAATGAACAGGTTTTGAATTATTGGCATCAAAATTTTTGTCATATTTTAGTGGATGAATATCAAGATACAAATAGAACTCAATATAATTTAATTCGGTTATTGGCAACGAATGGGGAAAATCCTAAGCAGTTTAACCATTGGAAAAATCGCTCTATTTTTGTGGTTGGGGATGTGGATCAATCAATTTATTCTTTTCGGATGGCAGACTACACCATTTTATTAGAATTTCAGCAAGATTTTGGCGATGGTTTAGCGGATGATGATACTCGGACGATGATTAAATTAGAAGAGAATTATCGATCTCGTTCTAATATTTTGGAAGTGGCTAATCATCTGATTCAAAATAATACGGAAAGAATTGATAAAGTTCTGCGTCCGACTCGCAGTGAAGGCTTACCAATTTATTGTTATCGCGCCGATGATGAAACGGCAGAAGCAAGATTTGTTTTGAATCAAATTAAGGGGTTAATGCATGATAATCCTGAAATTGGTTATGGTAATTTTGCTATTTTATATCGCACAAATGCTCAATCTCGTGCTTTAGAAGATGCCTTGAGAGGACAGGTTCCTTATACAATGATTGGGGGATTAAAGTTCTACGATCGTAAAGAAATTAAAGATAGTTTATCCTATTTACGAATATTAGTTAATCCGGCAGATAGTGTGAGTTTATTACGAGTGATTAATACGCCCCGTCGCGGCATCGGAAAAACAACAATAGATAGCTTAGTCAATGCGGCGCAACAGTTAGGAATTCCCCTATGGGAAATTATTAGTGATGCCGATTCTGTGAATACTTTAGCGGGACGTTCTGCCAAAGCGGTAAATCAATTTGCCGAGATGATTAACAAGTGGCAAACTCAAATTAATTCTTTCTCGGCTTTAGAGATATTAGAAGAAATATTAGAAGAATCTAACTATATTCAAGACTTAAAAAAACAAGGAACAGATGAAGCAGAAAATCGCTTAGAAAATATTAAAGAACTGTGTAACGCAGTCTCGCAATTCCAAGAAGACAATGAAGATTCTAGTTTAGAAGC
>CAYNXM010000171.1:0-12534 GCA_964401105.1 uncultured Lyngbya sp.
GAGGGGTAACTATTTCTGCTCTGAAAAAGTACATTGAGCACCAAAACACGCCTGAGATGGGCAACAAAGACCCTGTGCAAAATTCATCCCACACTCACGCTCCGCTTTGAGATGTGGGGCTTCTTTTGCCGGAAGCTAAAATGGGATTGATTTAAAATAAAATCACAAGGATTAACTTAATTAAGTCATCCTCAGTTAACTTGACATAATATCCATCTTAACGAGATTGGCGGTTTTTGGAGGGGAAATATATCCCGCCCCAAACACCAATGTTCATACCAGGATGTCGGCGGCCAAGCCTCTGCGGGTAGATGGGTTCGTTCATAATCATAGACGGACTCATCAGAAATAACGTTCAACGGTAGACCCTGTAAGCTGGCATTAAGTTCATTGCGGGTGAGTAAATAAGACCATTGTACCTGAGACATTTCTCGCACTTTCTGGTCAGGTTCGTATCCCTCATCCGCCACAAATAAATTAAACAACAGCAAGCCACCCGGTTGAATAGTATTACACATCATCGCCAGCAGGGTACGGACTTCAGCCAAACTGCGAAAATGGGTAATCACTTCTGAAACTAAAGCGAGTTTATAATAGTTTTGCGGTAATTTTAAAGCCGGGTTAAAAATATTACCTTGAATGACTCGAACTTTTAAACTCTGCTGTTTAACTTGGTTCGCAATAATTTGGACAAATTCAGGGGTCAGTTCAAGTGCATCGACCGGATGACCTAGTTGTGCCACAGGCAATGTATTACGGCCTACACCTGCCCCAATATCCAGTATAGGAGATTGAGCTTTATTCGCCCCCAATTGGGCAACAACAGCCATGAATTTAGCATCGGGGTGAGAACCAAATAATGGTCCCTCACGGGTGGTTAACCAGCGTTGATATTTATTCTCTAAAGAGATACCTTCTACAGCCACACTTAGCTTCAAACCACTGGTTAGGCCTTGGGTGGCATCAGGGGGTTCATACTTAAAGATTAAACGGGCATGGGGTGTTTGTTGATACCCTTCATCTAATTTGCGTTGCACTAATTGACGTAACTGCTGCATTTCTTCCGGCTTAAACTGTTGTCCTAAAGCCTTTAACAAGCCGTCAAATTGCGCCATATATTCGTCTAACAGCGCAGGGACACAGGGTAAAGAAAGCTGCCCCTGGGCGGCACTCAGGCGTTTGACCTTCTTGAGTAATGCCTTTTCAAGTTCGTCTGGCTGGCTCATTGATATCGGTTGATTTACGACCACAGGTTAATTATCCTATCTGGTATTTGGGTTGCCATGGTGTCAATCTACACCATAGTTATCCCCAGCCTCAAGAGAGTTTGATCATTTTTCTATTTTGTTAGATATCCTCACAGAATCACTCTAGATTATCTTGATAATCCTTAAGGTTGACATCAGTTAAATTGAGAGGATCTATTTTTTTAATTTATTGATAATACCCTGAATATTTTTATTATTCGGTTGAAGTTGATGGGCTTGTTGATAAGCATCGATTGCTTCTTTGATTTGTTGATTTTGTTTGAAAGCTTCTGCCAAATTTCGATAGATTCCGAAAGCCTTTTTAGGATTTAAGGTCAGGGCTTTTTGATAGTATTCAATTGCCCGAACAAAGTTATTTTGCTGGCGATAAACATTTCCCAACTTAAAATATATCATCGGATTATGATTATCTGTTTGACAGTCAAGGGCTTTTTGATAAAAAGTAATCCCTTGCTCAAATTGCTTTTGATTACTGTAGACATCTCCAAGATTAAGATAGAAACCAACAGGATTACTAGGATTTAATGCAAGTCCTTTTTCATAGCTGGTAATTGCAGATTCAATCTCCTCTTGTTTACGATAGGCATTGCCTAAGAGTAGATAAGTATGAGGACTATTTTGTTTGAGTTTTAAGGCTTGCTGATAAGTGGCGATCGCTTCATTGAATTGACCTTGCTGTACAAATATTTGTCCTAAAGCATGATAAGCCATAATATACTGAGGATACAGTTTAATAGCCTGACGATAACTGATAATAGCAGCTTCTATATTTCCCTGCTTGCCTTGAACTTTTCCGAGGCTACAATAAAAATCAGGGTTGTCAGGATGTACCTTGACTGCCTCTTGAAATAGTGCGGTCGCTTCATCCCACTGATTCTGTTCAATCAATAATTTTCCCAGCTTTTTATAAACCCAGAATTGTTGTGAATCCAATGTAATTGATGTTTTATAATCAGCAATTGCAGCTTCTATATTCCCTTGTTTCGACTGAATATTTCCTAAAATAAAATAGACTAATTTATTGTCCGGTTGTAGTTTTAAAACGTTTTGGCAAGCCGTTACTGTTTCTTCTAATGGAATAATATAACCAGGGGTTTCTGAAGTTAGGACTTCTGGAGATAATCCTGCTACCTGCCTTAATTCTTGATAAACTGTTTCTGCCTCAATTAAAAGTTGATATTCTGCTGGATAATTATCCTGTTCTTCTAGGATTTCTTGTGATACAGCGATAGAATTTTCTTGATGAACTAAAGTACCATCATAAAATTGACAAGCGGCTGTACTCGATAATTGCATTGCTTGAGGAAGTTGCTGATTTAAATCATCAATAATTTGTTGTAATTTTTCTAAATATTGTTCTTGGGGTAGATCAAAACAAATTAATGGAAAATTAGTCTGATGAGATATTGCTAATAATTTACGATTATAATCCAGCCAAATCTGAATTCCATCATGAATACTGAGAGGAATTTGTGAACGATAGTATAATGATAAAGCTACTTTCAAAGGATGGCGAAAGCTACCCACAAATAATAGGTTTTGAATTGCTTCTTGCCAAAAAGGGAGTAAAAGAACAGTTCGTGGATCTTTAAACATCCATACCGCAGATTGATTATAAAAATCAGCAATTAATTGATCTCGTCGCTGACAATGTTCTGCTGACCAATGAATTTGATCCGGTGGTTGCTTCCAACTGCCTTTATTATCCTCTAAAATATCATTACTCAAATCCATAATATCTTGGTTTTCCCGATGACCTTTCAGGTTACCCGTATTCCACTCAGAAACTTCACCCGAAAATAAACCAGCCGCTTGTAAACAGCCTGCTAAACAGCTTGTTCCACTACGATGCATTCCAAGTAAACAAATAACAGTCATTTTTATCTAAGTTCCTCTATTTTTGTTTGAGTTGATTAATTATACGACGAATATTTTGATTTTTAGGTTGTAGTTCTAGCGCTTTTTGATAAGCATCGATTGCTTCTTTGATTTGTTGATTTTGTTTAAAAGCTTCTGCCAAATTTCGATAGATTCCAAAAGCATTTTTCGGATTTAAGGTGAGTGCTTTTTGATAAGCATTAATGGCTGATTTTAAATCTTCTATTTTACGAAAAGCATTTCCTAGTGACAAGTAAAGATGAGGGTTAGGGTTTTTAGTTTGAAACTCAATCGCTTTTTGGTAAGCAGCGATCGCCTGATTATATTCCTCTTTTTGACTGAAAGCATTTCCTAAAATAGTATAAGCTGCTGCTTATTTAGGATTGAGTTGAATGGATTTTTTACAGATGGCGATCGCGGCTTCTAAATCGGCTTTTTTCAGCAATACATTTCCTAAGCTATTATAGAGATGAACACTATCAGGCTGCAATTCTATTGCTTTTTGATAATTTAAAAAAGCCTCTTCCAGGTTACCGACTTTTAAATTAAGATTACCTAAACGATTATAAATCTGAAAATCAGTATCTTGAAATACTAAAGCTTTTTGATAAACTAAAATCGCCTCTTCTAGCTGCTGATTTTGAGTGAAAGCGTCTGCAAGCAGAGGATAAACCCAAACTAAATCGGGTGTGATATTAAGAGCTTTTTTATAGTTAGCGATCGCATGATCTAGCTGTCCTTGCTGAGACTGTAACTGCCCTAAATGCCAATAAACATCTGCAAAATCAGGTTGTAGTTCAATTACTTTTTGATAACAGGCGATCGCGTCTGAAACTTTACCCGTCGCACCCAAGGCTTTTCCTAACTTAAAATACACCTCAAAGGATTGATTGGGATTAAATTTTATTGCTTTTTGATAAGCGTTTATTGCGCTGAAAAAATCTCCTTTTTCAAAGCGATCTTGACCTTTTTTGCAATCTTGAATATCGTCTGCCGTCTGAATAGAGGAGTTAGAAGACTGATAATTTTCTTCAACTTCAAGATAATCAAATTGTTGTAATGCTTCCTTGCCAATTAAATTTAGTGTGGCAATCATTTCTGAGTCTTGGCTATGCCAACGTCCCAGAGATAAAGGAATTTCAACTATCTCCCTAGCAATTTGTTCTGGATCTCCTTTTAGGTTAAAAAATTCAAAAATTCTGGCTGTCACTTCAACAGGTTTAGCACATAAATCCTCAAATCGAACTCGCAAATATTGATGAGGCATCTGTTGTTCACCGTAGTTTGCTGTTAGCAAATTCAGCCGACTCCATAATGCCATTGACTGCAAAGGTTGACTCCAGGTTTGCTCTTCTGAGGTGAGGACTACAGGCCCAAGATATCCAAGCTGATTTTGATTTTTTGAGAATGCCATATCCCGTCCATCTCGAACTAGATGTAAACACTTCATCTGAGGAAATTGTTCGCGCAGAAATGGCAAAGCAAAGATACTGGGGGGAATTTTCCATCCCCATTGCTGCATATTTTGATGAGTATTAAGCGCCGCAAGATGTTCTTCTAATGCAAGTTGCAAATAGTGAACCGCTTCAGAATACTGCTGTGGTGGTATAGGAGATTGCCAATAAGACAATAGTATTTTAAACCAGGGATAGCTAATCAAATCGAGTGCATCTTCTGAAACATTGCGGTGAGTTCCAATAAACATTCCACCAGCCTGTACAATGCGAGCAATAGCGCGAGTTCCAGACCCTCCAGTTCCACCGATGATGCAAGGACCCCATTTTAGTCGTTCGGGTCGAGATAATTGAACTGTAGGACGTTTTTCGCCGCTTAACTGAAATAAACTGGAGGGAGATATCATTGTATTTTCTGATACAGTCACTTCAACCGGTATTGTCATTGTCTCAGATTCGCGATCTTTAAACCAAGTCACTCCTTCTTCAACTAAATCTAATGCCAGCCAAGTCACAGAACTAATATTTTTAACAGTAACAATTAAGGAAAGAGTTTTACTAGCTTTAGCGGTTAAAGATCTAACTGTTGAAAGCTGTGCTTGATAGGCTTATTCTGTTAAAATTCTACTTTCATTGGTTGGCATCTGCTCAAGGATTTCTCTTAATTTTTTAGTAAATACTTGAATATGAGGCTCTTTAAAATACTGTCCATGACCGCCAGATACAATATTGATAGAAAAACCACCGCGATAAAATTTATGATATCCTAATTCAGGTTCGGCAAATGCTTTATAAGGGTTGAAGCGATCGCTTTCTCGTCCGAAAAATAGGGCAACTTCACCGAAATAAGGTTTTGGGATAAATGCTTCGAGTAAACACAAGATTGCTACCGTTTTTCCTTGCCGTTGCAACTGTTGGGCGATTTCAAATATAATTCTTCCAGACTGACAATTCCCCCCAAGTCGGTAAGATCTCTGTGGCTGAATCCTAAGAATTTCCTCAACATAATGTGCGACTAAAGCTTGGATATTTTCCTCGGTATATTCCATCACTAAATGACCCGAACGCATCCCGTAAATCGGTTGCTGTGAACCCATTAAGCCGTTAAAAGTTTTTGAAATAGTGCTAACCAACGGGGATGGGCAGGCCAGGCAGGCGCAGAGACTAAATTCCCGTCAACAATGGCATCACTGACTTCAATTTCAACATATTCACCCCCTGCCCGTGTCACCTCTATGCCACAAGCGGGATAAGCTGAACACCGTTTTCCTTGCAAAACATCTGCTGCGGCTAACAGTTGAGCGCCGTGACAAATCACCGCAATCGGTTTATCCTGGTGATTGAAAGATTGTACGATTTGGATCACTTGTTCGTTTAAGCGGAGATATTCAGGGGCACGTCCACCCGGCACTACTAGAGCATCATAGTCTTCAGGCTGAATTTGATCAAACGTGGCATTTAACGTAAATAAATGACCCGGTTTTTCCGTATAGGTTTGATCGCCTTCAAAGTCATGAATGGCAGTTTTGACTGTTTCTCCGGCTTTCTTATCTGGACAAATAGCATCAACGGTATGACCCACCATCTGCAAAGCTTGGAAGCGGAAACTTGGCGGCTCTGGTTTGCCGTCCCGCCAAAGTTTTCAAGACAGGGAACCATGCATTCATAGTCTTCGACAAAATCACCCACTAACATTAAGATGCGTTTTTGACTCATTACACAGATAACCTCAGTCAAATCGATATAACGATAGTAAGCTAATTTATTACTAATTGAAATCGAACGAGAAACAATACTTTGTCAATAGAGTCAGAGACCTTAATGGGGGTGCAGCAGAGAAATGCCCCAATCAACAGGTTTTAATCCAGATTCATTAAAATCAGGTAAAAATACTTACCTATTGACAGAATCAGTGTCTAATAATTAGTGCAATAATGCAGATTGATAGCGATCGCGGTCGCCCAGGCAACTGCCCCATCGATCAATCGTACAGTTTCACACTTTATAGCAATCAAGATATATTGGGTATATGCAACAGGCTAAACTCAGCAACGATCCCCTTTGGTTCAAAGATGCCGTTATTTACGAAGTTCCAGTTCGCGCTTTTGCCGATAGCAACGGAGATGGCATTGGTGACTTTCCCGGCTTAACTCAAAAATTAGATTATTTACAAAGTTTAGGGGTAACCGCGCTGTGGATTTTACCCTTTTTCCCCTCACCCCTACGAGATGATGGGTATGATATCGCTGATTATATGAGCGTTAACCCGATTTATGGCAATATCGACGATTTTAAAGCCTTCCTTGATGCCGCCCATGACCGGGGAATTCGGGTGATTATTGAGTTGGTGGTGAACCATACCTCCGATCAACATCCTTGGTTTCAACGGGCAAGGCGATCGCCTAAAGGCAGCAAAGAACGGGATTTTTACGTTTGGAGTGATACCCCGGATCAATTCCCCGATGTCCGGATTATTTTCCAAGATTTCGAGACTTCTAACTGGGCCTGGGATCCCGTTGCCAAAGCCTACTATTGGCATCGATTTTATTCCCATCAACCCGACTTAAACTACGAAAACCCAGAGTTACAAAAAGCCGTATTTGAAGTGGCTGATTTTTGGCTGGGGATGGGAGTCGATGGCATGCGCTTAGATGCGGTGCCCTATTTATGTGTCCAAGAAGGCACCAACTGTGAAAACTTACCCCAAACCCATGCATATTTAAAGAAACTGCGGGCTTATATTGATTCTAAGTACGACAACCGGATGTTACTGGCAGAAGCCAATCAATGGCCAGAAGACGCGGCAGCCTATTATGGCGAGGGGGATGAATGCCAGATGAACTTCCACTTCCCCCTGATGCCGCGTTTGTTTATGTCGGTGCGGATGGAAGATAGTTTCCCGATTATTGATATCCTGAATCAAACTCCCTCAATTCCCAATAATTGTCAATGGGCACTGTTTTTACGAAATCACGATGAACTCACTTTAGAAATGGTGACGGATGAAGATCGTGATTATATGTACAAAGTTTATGCTCAAGATCCCCAAGCCCGAATTAACTTAGGTATTCGTCGCCGACTAGCGCCACTACTGGGCAACGATCGCCGCCAAATTGAGCTAATGAACAGTTTACTATTATCGCTGCCGGGAACACCCGTATTATATTATGGGGACGAAATCGGCATGGGAGATAATATTTATATTGGCGATCGCAACGGGGTACGCACACCGATGCAGTGGAGTCCAGATCGTAATGCTGGCTTTAGCCGTGCCAATCCACAGAGGCTGTATCATCCGATTATTCTCGATCCAGAATATCACTACGAAGCGATTAACGTAGAAGCCCAAGGGGAAAACTCCAACTCCTTACTCTCTTGGACAAAACGATTAATCGCTATTCGTAAACGCTTCCAAGCCTTTGGACGGGGTACATTTGAACTGCTTCATCCCGAAAATCGTAAAGTATTGGTGTTTATCCGTACCTACAGCGGCGAACATATTTTGGTGGTTGCCAACTTATCCCGGTTCGTACAAACTGTAGAATTGGATTTATCGGCATTTCGGGGCATGGTCCCCGTTGAAATCTTTGGTCGGACTCCATTCCCCGCCATTGAAGAATCTCCTTACTTCTTTAGCCTCAGTCCTTATAGTTTCTACTGGTTTACCCTGCAACTCGATCCCAGTGTGACTCGTCTACCCGCTTCTACTAAACCCTTGCCGGAATTAGAAGTCAGCAGCAGTTGGAAACAAGTTATAGATGTCGGGGCGAGTAAGAGTGGTTTGGAAGGAATTTTAACCCAATATATTCCTCAATTTCGTTGGTTTGTCGGTCATTCTCGGGTGATGCAAGGATTGAGCATCTATGATACGATCTCGGTTCCCTATCAAGATCAAGAAGCAGTCATTGCCCTATTGAAAGTCGAATACACCGAAGGATTTCCCGAAACCTACGTTTTGCCCTTGGCTTATGCTAAAGGAGAATCGGCCGAAACCATTCAGCAACATACACCTCAAGCAATCATTGCTAAGCTAAATGTTGGGGAAGAAACAGGTCTTTTATTTGATGCCATGGTTGACCCCAATTTTATGAATATTCCCCGAGAAATGGTGATGAGGCGGCAAACCTATTCCGGAAAACAGGGGCGGTTAACGGCTGTGATTACAGAAGCAACCCAGCAGTTAGACCAAATGTCAACCGGCTTAGATCTACAGCCTCACATTGAAGAACGCAGTAATAGTAATACTTTAGTGGTCTATGGCAATCGTTTAGTGTTTAAGCTATTCCGTCGCCTAGAAGAAGGAGTCAACCCAGAATTAGAAATTCGCCGCTTTTTAGGGGAGAAACAACATCTCAAACAGCAGCAACTGGAACATATTGCCCCAGCTATTGGCGGCATTGAATATCGATCCAGTAAAGGGGTATCAATGACTTTTGGAGTCCTACAAGCTTATGTCCCCGATGCGATTAATGCTTGGACCTATACCCTAGATAGTCTGCGGGACTATTTTGAACAGATTGCAGTCCAACCCAGCGATATGGCCGAAGTTGCCTTACCCACCGGCAGTTTATTCGAGATGCAACAACATCCCATTCCCGAAGTGGCGGCGATGACCATTGGATCCTATCTGGCGAATATTCAGCTTTTAGGACAACGGACAGCGGAATTGCATATTGCTTTATCTTCCAATCTGGACAATCCGGACTTTTCCCCACTCTCGTTTTCTTCATTCTATCAGCGTTCAATTTATCAGTATTCTCGCAACCTCACAGGACAAACCTTATTACGCCTGAAAAAACGTTTACGGTCTTTACCCGAGGAAATGCAAGGGTTAGCCCGTCACGTGATTAGCCGCAAAGATTACTTGCTGACTCGCTTAGAACAAGTGTTAAATCAAAAAATCACGGCAATGCGAACCCGTTGTCATGGGAATTACTGTTTAGAAGAAGTCCTCTATACCGGGAAAGACTTTGTCATTCTAGATTTTGAAGGGGAAACATACCGTACCTTAAATGAACGACGGATGAAGCGATCGCCTCTACGGGATGTAGCAGGGATGATTTTATCCTTTGATAGTGCCGCCCGAGTCGCCCTCAAACGGGAATTGGATCAGGGAATGATTCAACCGGATAACCTTGCTAAAATGGAACACTGGACTCAACTATGGTCGATTTGGGTCAGTACAGCCTTTTTAAATGTTTATCTGGAAAAAATAGAACCCTATAAGCTATTGCCCCAAGGACAAATTGAAGCCCAAATCTTGTTGGATTGTTATCTATTAGAACAAGCCATTCATGATATTGACCTTCATCTCAATAATAATGAAGTGTCTCTATTGGAGATTTCTCTACAACAGGTCTTAGACTGGTCAGAACAACCGATGTTGTAAGGAGACGAGGAAACACCTCTGTTATCTGTAATACCCCCCTGTGTCCCCCCTTATAAAAGGGGGATATATGGTGGAGGTAAAGAAATAAAGGGTTGGAACATCTCAAAAGTGAGAATATCGGGAAATAGAGTCAGGAGGAAAGACCTCTGTTACCTGTCCCTACCCCCCTGTGCCCCTCCTTATAAAAGGGGGATATATGGTGGAGGTAAAGAAATAAAGGGTTGGAACATCTCAAAGATGACAAAATAGTGACATAGAGTACGACAAGACATTACCCAATCAGGATTTCCCCCCTTGCTAAGGGGGGAGTAAGGGGGAGAGTAAGGGGGGGTCAAACAGTCTCCCCCATCCTTGCCAATAAACCATAACAAATAACAACCATGCCACAACATATTGAAAAACCAACCCGAGTCGAAGCAGTCGGCAATAAGCCGAAATTAATTGATGAATATATCGGCCGGGTAAATAGTCAAACAGAGGGGGTCAGTATTGCCCAAATGCGATCGCCCAGTGGCTGGATCGAACCCGGTCAACGCCCAGAATTTGATGAATTTACCCTGGTATTAAAAGGAATGATGAAAGTTGAGTATGAAGGGGGAGAAATGGAAATTCAAGCCGGACAAGCTGTGATTACTCATCAAGGCGAATGGGTTCGTTACAGTACTCCCGGTGAAGAAGGGGCAGAATATATTGCAGTCTGTTTACCCGCTTTTTCCCCTGATACCGTCAATCGTGATAGTGATTAATTCTCACGCGATCGCAAAGAATTCATGAAATTCTGTTAGATTTCAGGCTTTTGTTTTAATCTATTGTAAAGACGTTATATATATTGTAAAGACGTTATATATAGCGTCTCTAGGTGAAATAGAATTCCTTAGTAAAGATAGTATTTTTAAAGTCAATAAAAAAATGGAAAAACAAGATCCTCAACTCCTCGAAAAAATTCGTCAACAATTTGACTCCGCCCCTTATCCTAGAATTCCATTAGAAAAATCACCGAAAGAAGATTACGATATACTTTATATTCATAATTTAGTAACCCCCTATTATCTTAGAAATAAAAAAGTTATAAATACTGAAAATACAGTTATATTAGATGCAGGTTGTGGTAGTGGTTATAAATCTTTAGTCCTTGCAGAAGCAAATCCGGGTGCAAAAATTGTCGGCGTTGATTTATCCGAAAAATCAGTAGAACTCGCCCGTCAACGTTTAGAACATCACGGATTTAATAATTGTGAATTTCATGTACTTTCTATTAACGATTTACCTGAATTAGGGATAGAATTTGACTATATTAATAATGACGAATCTCTCTATTTATTTGATGATATTACAGTTCCGCTAAAAGCAATGAAGGCTGTTTTAAAACCCCATGGAATGATTCGGACAAATTTACATAGTGCCATTCAAAGATCTAATTTATTTAGAGTGCAAGAACTGTTTACAATGATGGGCTTAATGGATGGAAATCCGGAAGAAACAGAAATTGAGCTAGCCCGAGATACCATGAAAGCCCTCAAAGATGGAGTATTATTAAAACGGCAAACCTGGAGTAAAAATATGGCAGAAAGCGATGAAGGTATGCTAATGAATTTTTTATTTCAAGGGGATAAAGGCTATACAATACCAGATTTATTTACAGCTTTATCTAAAGCAAATCTAGAATTTATTAGTATGGTGAATTGGCGGCGTTGGGATTTGATGGAACTGTTTAAAGATGCCGAAGATTTACCTGTCTTTCTAGCCATGAGTTTACCGGTCATTTCCACCGAGGAAAAATTACATTTATTTGAATTATTACAACCCATTCATCGCCTATTAGACTTTTGGTGTGGTCATCGGTCAGCAGAACAATCTCATGTCGATATTGCAGAATGGACAGACACCGACTGGGAACAAGCTAAAGTCAGTTTGCATCCTCAACTCAGAACAACTCAAGCAAAAGAAGACTTAATTGAATGTATTAGAAACCGCAGACCGTTTGAAATTAGTAAATATGTTAAGGTTCCGACGTTGGTAGCGCTACATCAGGAAAGCTATATTGTTGCCTGTTTACTGCCATTGTGGGACAGCCCCCAACCGTTTATGAGTCTGGTTGAGCGATCGCATCAAATCCGACCTGTTGATCCTATCACTCTCGAACCTATTGATAAACATATCATTTTCGAGCAAGTCAAAGAACTCTTAAGTGACCTAGAACCCTTTCTCTATGTGCTTTTGGAACGATCCGCTTAACCCCATACCCGACGTAAATTCAACACAAAACCGGATAATACTTCCTCACCGGATAACTCCGTTGGATTTGACAACACTTCTACTTCTACACCAACTCGATACACTTCTACTGTTCGATTTTGAGGATCGATTAACCAACCTAATTTCGCCCCATTATCCATATACTCTCGCATTTTTTCTTGTAGGGATTTAAGAGTATCAGAACTAGAACGTAATTCTACAACAAAATCCGGGCAAATATTAGCAAAGGTTCCCTTTTGTTCATCCGTTAGTGCATCCCAACGCTGCTGACTTACCCAACAAGCATCCG
>CAYNXM010000172.1:0-6190 GCA_964401105.1 uncultured Lyngbya sp.
CGATCACGATCATGTAACAGTTGATATGATCATTAATAACTTAAATCGCAATGCTATTAATGCTCAAAAAGTGATTCAAGAAACGGTTCGGCAATTGAGTCAAAACTTACCAAAATCTGAAGCTCATTCTGCTTTGAAATACGCGATTTTAACGCCATTGGATCAATTGCAACCTGGAAGAGTACAACAGTTAGAATTAATCCTTGATAAATACCTAGAAAAATAAAATCTAGCCGTCAATCAAGGGGCTATGAAGAAGATCTATAATAAGTTAGGAGTAAATTTGAGGTTATTATTAATTTCCATCTTTATTCCTTTCATTTGAAAAAATTTGAACTTTTTCATTAATGCTGTTGACTTTTTCTTGACTCGTTTTTATCTGATCCTGAACAGAGTTAAACATAATTTGTGCTTCTGAGATTCGTGATTTCATCTGAGACAGGGTTTGAGACTGTATTGTCGTGATATTAGCTGAAACTGATTTAACTTTTCGCCCATACTTAAATGCTAAAACTAATACACAGAATGTAGCGGATGTCGGTATTAAAATAGCGGCTAGTATCCAGGTATGGAGTATGGGATTAAAACGAATTTTTGTTTGATTAATCTCTTTTTTAATTAAGTTTTGTAAGGGAATTGAATCTTGTATTAATAGATTTTGATAGAGATAAAAAACAGGAGAATTAGCAGAGTTAAATTGATTTAAATTAACTGATAAACTGACTATTAAACTGAGAAAATTTAGCATAATATAGTTTAATTTAAAATTATTTAGTGACTAATTCTGTAAATCTTTGATCGGAGCGAATAGATTCAAAATCAGATTCTTTTTGAGCTAAATTACGGCTAGCTTCCGGTTTAATTTGAATCGCTTTTTTGAGACTCTCAAGGGCTAAATCAACTTTTCCTTGTAATCCATAACAGCGGGCTTGATTATACCAGATTAAATAAAAATCGGGTTTAAGATCGGCAGCCTTTTGATAAGATTGAATCGCTTCGTCATATTTTTTAAGCTGTATTAATGCAGAGCCTCGATTATTCCAGGCTTCTCCATAATCCGGCTTTAAATCAACAGCGCGATCGTAAGCAGTAACAGCCATTTTGTAATCTTTAATTTTTCCTAATGCTACACCTTGATTATTCCAGGCATCCGGATAGTCTGAACGGATTTGTAACGCCTGATTATAAGAAGAAATGGCTTCAGAATAACGTTTTAACTTCGTCAAAATTACCCCACGATTATTCCAAACCTCTGCTAAATTTGGTTGTATTTCTAATGCTTTATTATGAGCATTAATGGCTGCTTCATAATTGCCTTCAATAAATAGTTGCTCTCCTTGTTTTGCATAACTTATTGCTAATTCATCCTGCCGATCTATGGCTAGCTTTGAATTGGCACTCTCTATTGTCTCTAATTTTGCATTCAGCTTATTTAGGGTTTCTTCTGCTAATGTATTTTTTTCTAATAAATCATGCAACGCCGTTTTTGTTTCCTCAATTAAGCGTTCTAACTGAGAACTGGCATCCACTTGTAAACTTTCGATTTCTTGCTGAGCAATGGCGGTTTTCTCTCCTAATCTAGACAACAAAAACCAAGCCACAATTGCTGAGGCTGTCGGTAATATAATCAACACAATTAATAACAGGTTGAGGGCCGCAAAAGTCCGACGATAGGCTTGATCTAACTCAGCTTGAACCGCTTCTTGAACTTGAGCATTTAAGGGGACAGGGTTTGCCTGAACCGACAGAGGAGATGCTGCTTTTAATGGCTGTGTCAACATCAATGATAAACTAGGAAAAAGTAAAACAGAAATTACAACCTTGAGGCAATCATTAGCCCTACCCTGGGGTAAACGGTTGACTCTAGGATTGAAACCAGTCAAAGCTTTTGCCATTTGATGTTGCAGTTTCATCATATTTATAAAATTCGGAGAACGCTTAAACTCGATCTCCCTAATGAATCTTTAGCATTATTGAATCAAGAATTGAGAAAATTTTATCATGTCTGAGTGGATTGAGATCGGTACTATTGTCTCTGCACAGGGATTGGATGGGGAGTTACGAGTCTATCCGAATTCGGATTTTCCCGAACGGTTTTTGCTTCCTGGACAACGATGGATGGCTGCACCCGGACAAACTGAACCGCAATCGGTAGAATTGTTAGGAGGGCGTTTAATTCCTGGAAAAGGGTTATACGTGATTGAATTAGCGGGTATAGAAACGCGGGATCAAGCAGAATCGTTGCGAGATTATCGGTTATTGGTGCCAGATAGCGATCGCCCACCTTTAGAAGAAGATGAATTTTTAGTGCGGGATTTAATTGATTTAAATGTGATTCTTCAAGCAACTGGAGAATGTATTGGTCAAGTGATTAATGTGATTCCCGCAGGCAATGATTTGTTAGAAGTGAAGTTAAATACTCCAGAAAATGAAGCGGTGAAGAGCGAGATAATTGAGCCAATTCCAGAAGATAAATCGAATCCAAGCCGGCGGAAAAAACGTGCCAAAAAACCTAAACCGCCTAAACCCAAAACTCTGTTAATTCCATTTGTCAAAGAAATTGTACCCGTTGTTGATTTTGAGAATAGTCAGGTAGAGATTACTCCACCGGACGGCTTAATTGAATAGGGATAGTGGGTCTAATGTCCTGCTATTTAGCTGATATCAAATTCGGTTGAATACTCAATACATCTGCGTGTAGAGACGTTGCATGCAAGGTCTCTACGGGATAAAAAAAACCCATATCATGCTGACGTAGACTTTTATGATGAAAAACTTATCCGGACTTGATATGATTGTATAAACTATGAATTTGATCTATTCTACTTTCCTAGAATTCTTAAGCTACTGAATAAGAAGCTTGGGGAAGATGTAAACCACATTCTTGTTTTAATCCTTTAAAGCGAGTGTCTCGTTCATGTAAATCATCGGCAGTAATGGGGCGGCTGGAATGCCAGTCCCCTACTGTTAAATATCCTTGATCGAATAACGGATGATAGGGTAAATCATTGGATTTCAAATATTGATAAATATCTCTATCACTCCAATTGAGAATTGGCAAAATTTTGTATCGTTTTTCTTGCCAGTTAACTGCATTTAAGTTCATCCGGTAATCGGTTTGACTCCGGCGTAATCCGGCTAACCAAGCTGTTGCATTTAACTCTCGTAATGCCCGTTGTATCGGTTCAACTTTACGAATTTTGTCATAAAGATTTAAGGATTGAATATTATTTCTTTCCCATAATCTACCATAAGTCGCTTCCATTTGACCTGGAGTGATAGGAGACTTATACACTTTTAAATTAAGCTGTAATCGTTCAGTTAGTTCTTCAGCGAATTGATAGGTTTCGGGATGAAGATAACCTGTATCCACCCAAATTACGGGAATATTAGGGATGATTTGCGTCACTAAATGCAACATGACAGCAGATTGAATGCCGAAACTGGTACTCATTACTAAACCTGCTTTAAAGGTTTCTGCTGCCCAGTAAACAATTTGTTCTGCATCCATCTGATTTAATTTAGAGTCAGTTTCAGTAAATTTTAGGTTGATAGAATTCATAGCTTATTCTCCTGTTATTAAGCGATCGATCTAAATCTTGATAAGTCCGAACACTGATGGATTAATTCACACAAACTTCAGTTTGCACTTCTTCTAATATCTCCTTAGATTTTTTATGAGGAATAATTCGAGCCGGAACTCCTACAACGGTTGAACGACAAGGTACATTTTTTAAAACAACTGCCCCAGCACCTACTTTTGCATGACTACCAATGGTAATATTTCCTAATACTTTTGCTCCGGCTCCGACCGTCACATTACAGCCTAATGTGGGATGACGTTTTCCGGTTTCTTTCCCTGTTCCACCTAAGGTTACACCTTGATAAATTACACATCTATCTCCGACAATTGCGGTTTCACCAATCACAACCCCCATACCATGATCGATAAACACTTGATTGCCAATTTCTGCCCCCGGATGAATTTCAATTCCGGTTAAAAATCGGGCAATATGAGATAGAAAACGGGGTAAAACTGAGATGTTTAACTGGTGTAATTGATGGGCAATTCGGTAAAATGTTAAGGCGTGTGGCCCAGGATAACACAATAAAACTTCTAGCCAATTTTTGGCAGCCGGATCTCGTTCAAGAGCGATCGCATAATCTGATATGATAATATCAAAAGTCTGTCGCAGTCGAGGGAATAATCCGAGCGGTTTACGTTTAAGCGAGATTGAGGATTTCTTTAAAGTGGTGACCATTGGGGTTTCCTTAATAATTGTTTACATTCTATTTTCGCTCTATCAGCAGGGTGAAAGCATCCCTCTAATTGGGGAAAATTTATTAATGTAAAGGAGTAGAAGTCGGACAAACCAATGCTATACTTTCGTTTGGGGAGGATTGCTGCACTTGAGACGTAAGAGTCAGTTTCGGTTGTAAATCGGAACTCAGTAAATTGTTAATCACAGACTGCTCTAAGTTCTCGTGGATAATAGAAATGCCAAGAATGGTTAAAGTTGTAAACGTTGCGAGTAACAGTCGTTCAGCCAGTCGTTTGATGGGGCGGTTTGTTCTAATCATGATCACAATTTCCTCCAGTTTACAATCATACTTGACTGTTCAGTCCGAATATAACTAAAAAAAGAGTTTGGGCTTTCCTGTCAAGATTCCAACACAGACAATGCTGTTATTAGAATGTCATCCACACAATCCTGACTCGGACAGATTTTACCGCGAACATTGAAGCCTAGAATGACATGATAGAGAAAACGAGCCACTTTCTGGGGTTCAACATCAGCCGATAACTCCTGGGCGGCAATAGCCCGTGATACCGTCTGTGCAATGGCTTGCTCAATTGCGATCGCTAACCCCTGTACCACCGTTGCCACCTCTGGGTCATGGGGGGCTAGTTCCATCATCGCATTGGCAACAAAACAGCCTCGATATTGGGGACAAGCGGCATCAGTGGCAATTTTGCGGAAGACATGACGGAGATTTTCTAGCGGAGAACCGGGTTGATTCAGTTGTCCTTTAATTTGACAAACCACCGTCTGTCCGTAGTGCTGAACCGCTTCTAAAAACAGGGCGTGTTTGCAACCAAAGGTGTTGTACAGACTCTGACGTTGGATGCCCATCTGTTGCAGGAGTTCGCTGAGACCAACGGCATTGTAGCCTTTGGCCCAAAATAACTCCATTGCCTTTTCCAGGGCTTGTTCGCGATCAAATTCTAGTTTTCTTCCAGCCATGATTTAAGAATAACACATTCTTTACCGATTGGTCAATATTTGTTTGATCCGCCCTGGGTTATTTATCATCTTTAGGGATGGGGGTAGCAACAGTTAGTAAAAATCTAACTAATACTATGTAAAGTTACTCAATAATTATGCTAAAGTGAACAAGTAGGTAAGTTAACCCGCTCTCAAAACATCGTGAGGAGTTGAAAAACATTGCTACTCGGCTTTAAGACTGAACTCAAAGTTAATAATCTAACTCGTTCAGTACTCGCCCAACACGCAGGTACAGCTCGTCACGCTTGGAATTGGGGATTAGCTTTAACCAAACAAATATTAGACCATAATCAAGCAAATCCGGATAATAAAATCAAATTTCCAACAGCAATTGACTTGCACAAATGGTTAGTCGCGTTAGTCAAGCCTGAAAACAGTTGGTACTATTTATGTTCCAAGTGTGCCCCTCAATGGGCGTTAAGATATCTATCTCAATCTTGGAAACGTGCATTCAAAAAACAAGCCAAACCACCTAGATTTAAGAAAAAAGGGAGAGCTGATAGTTTTACCTTGGATGGAGCCATTAGAGTAGAACATCAAAAAATAAAAATCCCTAAAATTGGGTGGTTAAAAACTTATGAGCCTTTGCCATTTGGCTATCAACCTAAATCTGTTACAGTTTCCAAGAAAGCTGATAGATGGTTTATTAGCTTTAAGATAGAGATTGAACCTTATGCCAACTATTGCGACAAGGTAGTAGGAGTAGATTTAGGAGTTAAAACACTTGCCACTTTCTCCTCAGGAGTAACATTCAAAGGTGCTAAAAGTTATAAAAAATATGAGGCTAAATTATCTAGATTACAGTATTTGAGCCGCCATAAGGAGAAAGGATCTGACAATTGGCAGAAAGCTCAAAAAAAAATAGCCAAGCTGCATCAAAGGATTGCTAATATTCGCAAAGA
>CAYNXM010000173.1:0-5202 GCA_964401105.1 uncultured Lyngbya sp.
CAGTGAAACAAGGTAATTTTTTCCAAAAGCAAGTGAGTTTTTTAAAGGCTGTTGATGGGATTTCATTAGAAATTAACCGGGGAGAAACTTTTAGTTTAGTGGGAGAATCTGGCTGTGGCAAAAGTACGACTGGACGAGCTATTTTACAACTGGAAAAGCCAACGGATGGAACAGTTTATTTTGAAGATATGGATTTAACTGTTTTACAGGAAAAAGCTTTACAACAAATGCGTCGCCGAATGCAAATGATTTTTCAAGATCCTTATGCTTCTTTAAATCCTCGGATGACAATTGGTAAAATTATTAGTGAACCTTTAATTGTTCATCATTTATGCACACAAAAGCAAGCCAGAAATAGAGTCAAAGAACTTTTAGAATTAGTCGGTTTAAATCCTAATTATATTAATCGATATCCCCATGAATTTTCCGGGGGACAACGACAACGAATTGGGATTGCTCGTGCCTTAGCTGTTCAACCCGATTTTATTGTTTGTGATGAACCGATTGCTTCTTTAGATGTGTCGATTCAAGCACAAGTGATTAACTTATTGAAATCTCTACAAAAACAGTTTAATTTAACAATTCTCTTTATTGCTCATGATTTAAGTGTCGTCCGTCATATTTCCGATAGAATTGCTGTCATGTATTTAGGTAAAGTTGTTGAACTTGCCGATCAAACTCAACTGTATGAAAACCCTTTACATCCCTATACAAAAGCCTTATTATCGGCTGTTCCCATTCCCGATCCAGAGATTGAAAAAAAGCGAGAACGTATCCTGTTAACGGGTGAAATTCCTAGCCCTATTTCTCCCCCAAGTGGTTGCCGATTTCATACTCGATGTCCGTTAGCGGTTGAAGAGTGTCGCATGATAGAACCCCAATGGCGAGAAATCAATTCCCGACATTTTGTGGCTTGTCATTTAGTCGAATCATCCGAAAATGTTTGAAAAATGGATTCATTAATGGTAAAACTAATAGTAATAGCGGCTATTTTTTCCGAGTATAGAATTATGGCATCCACAAAAACAGAACAACCCAACTCAACCGCCACTGAAAATCTTCCCACTCGTACTCCGCCGTGGGGTCAGGTCACAGAACTTGAACAAGGCGATCGCTATCGAATTAATCGCATTGTTGTTAATCCTGGCTATCATATCACAACCCAAATGCACTATCACCGGAGTGAACATTGGATTGTCGTTGCCGGCACTGCTAAAGTCATTTGTGGTGGAAAGGAAGAAATATTAATTCCTAAGCAATCGACTTATGTACCGATGAATACTCCTCACCGAGTTGAAAATCCGGGGGTAATTCCGTTAGTGATGATTGAAGTACAAAATGGTGAATATTTAGGGGAAGATGATATTACTCGTTTTCCAGAAAAAGATGGCTATTTAGATCAGCAAAAAGTTAAATAATTCATTGCTCTGTGGTGCTGAGTACAATTTTATTAAATGAATATAGGAGAGGCAACAATCACCTCTCCTGTTCAGCTTCAACTCTATGGCTATTCTTTAGTCTGTAGGATTTTGCTGTCAACCAGATAGAACACAATTTTTTGACTTCTGTATCGCTATTTTTTTTAAACAATTAAGTTATAAGAAAATAACGCTTAATTATAACTCTCTTTGAGATATAACAAAGCGAGATTTGATTAGCGCTAATATCCATCCTCCTAATACACATCCAACAGCATAATAGATGAAATCGGAGAAAACAAAAGTAGTTCCCAGGAATAATCGCCCGATTAAAGTTGAGCGAATCGCCTCCAAAAAAGGAGGATGCCAGAGTTGTAAGATTTCAATAAAAGCTGTTGCTAAAAACACCCAAACTGAAACCCACTTAGGATTTAACCGGGGTTGAATTAATAAAACTAAAGTAATCCAGACAATCACATATAATATTCCTCCTAAGGAATTGTTGAACCAATTTTCAAAAAAACCTTGATAAAATTTACTCATAATTCCGATAGGAATTAAGAATAATAAAAGAGAAAATAGAATAAGACGATATTTTTTCATATTAATCGAGGTACAGATAATCGGTCATCACTAAAATTACTGGATTACAAAAATAAGTCAAAACACCTAATTCATCTCTGTGGTAGTCCAACTCTGCTACTCTAAAAGCAAGGGATCAAACAAATGACTTATTTATCAGTCATTATTCCTATCCGCTTAGGGATTAGATTTGATCCAATTCTCAAGCTTGGCACCGATCTTAAAATCTCCCGCCGGATTGGCGTGGCAGCAGATGCACTCTCTCCGACGCTGGAATAATTGCAACTCAAAACGCCGACAACATGATGAAACATTTTATAGGATTAACCGCGGCTTCAGTTGAGATCAGCCGTCAAACTGATGGAACAAACGTTCTCACCCCCAGCAAACGAGATTCGTTATGGCAGCAATTCCTGGCAAAGTTTGACGATCCTATGATTCGGATTTTGATGATTGCCGCAGCCATTGCGATCGCAGTGGGTCTTTATGATGGCAGTTATATCGAAGGCCTAGGCATCATCTTTGCAATCATTTTAGCAACGGCTGTCGCATTTATAAATGAATACAAAGCCAGTCAGGAATTTGATATTCTTAACCAAGTTTCGGATGATGTTCCGATTAAAGTAATTCGGGATGCTAACTATACCACCGTTGCCAAAAAAGACTTAGTCGTTGGGGATATTGTCTTAATTGAACTTGGGGAAGAAATTCCCGCCGATGGGGAAGTATTAGAAGCCGTTTCCCTCAAAATTGATGAAGCCAACCTCACAGGAGAGTCCGTTCCGGTTAGTAAATGGGTGGAAATTCCGCTCAATATTTCCCATGATACCGCTTATCCGGCGAACCAACTGTTGCGGGGAACGATTGTCACCGATGGTCATGGCACAATGAAAATAACGGCCGTTGGCGATCGCACAGAAATTGGTCAAACCGCCCAATCTATCTTAGATATTACCTCCGTCGAAACCCCCCTCAACCAGCAACTCGATCGCCTCAGTCGGTTAATTGGAGTATTTGGCTTAGGAATAGCAGTCTTAATCGATATTGCTTTAGTCGGACGAGGTATTTTCACCCAAACTCTCGATCTCAGCCCTGGACAATGGTACTTTGTCGGCTTTCTGGTCTTCAGTTTATTAATTGCTATCCTACAGGTTTGGTTACCCATTATTTATGATGGACTCGAACTCAGTGGTGTTGGCGTTGAACCCCCGGCTTGGCTAGAACAACAACACTGGCGCAACCGTTTTAAAACAACCCTAATTGGATTGGTGACATTTGCCATTGGTATTGGTGTGGGGTATTGGGGGGGATGGATTCCTTCAGACCCGACTCAGTGGCTGCCTAGCACCGCTGCCGGGGAATTTCTGAATTATTTTATGATTGCTGTGGCGGTGATTGTGGTGGCGGTGCCAGAAGGCTTAGCGTTGAGTGTCACCCTCAGCCTTGCCTACAGTATGGCAAAAATGACCCAACAAAATAACCTGGTGCGACAAATGCATGCCTGTGAAACGATTGGTGCCGCAACAGTTATTTGTTCCGATAAAACTGGGACACTGACACTAAATCAAATGCAGGTAACTGAGGCTTATTTTCCGGGTTTACAACCCCAAGATCTACTCAAAACACCCTTTTTAATGGAAGCGATCGCCGTCAATAGTACCGCCAACCTGGAACGCCACCCTCAACACCCCCCGCGTCCCATTGGCAACCCGACAGAAGGGGCATTATTGTTATGGCTAGAACAACATAATATTGACTATTTGCAAATCCGAGAACAATTTACAGTCACTCATCAACTGGCATTTACTCCAGATCGCAAATATATGAGTACTTTGGGAATTTCCCCCAGTAGTAATTGTTCCACCCTGCATATTAAAGGCGCACCGGATATTCTGCTAGAACATTGCAGCCAAATTTTAACCGAGAATGGCATCCAAACCTTAACTAAATCTAAACGAAAATTTATTAATCAAGAGTTGAAAAACTGCGATGCTAATGGGATGCGAAGTTTGGGGTTTGCCTATATTCCACAGCCGCAACAAGAGCAAAAAGAAATAGCCTTAGAAGACCATGAAGACCTGACGTGGCTCGGATTTGTGGCGATCGCCGATCCGGTACGTCCAGAAGTTCCAGAGGCCGTCAAACGCTGTCAGAGCGCCGGAATCAGTATTAAAATGATTACCGGAGATAGTTTACTCACTGCCGTACAAATTGCCAGTCAGATTGGAATTGTAACAGAAGACGATACCACTGAAGCTTTTATTCGAGGCAAAAAACTGCGTCAAATGGATGACGAGACGGCGGCTATTGCCCTGAAACAGATTAAAGTTATCGCCCGCGCCCGTCCCCAGGATAAACAACGGATTGTGCGACTGCTGCAAGAACAAGGGGAAGTGGTTGCCGTCACAGGAGATGGCACCAACGATGCCGCTGCCCTCAATCAAGCCCAAGTCGGGTTAGCCATGGGCAGTGGAACTTTTGTCACCAAAGAAGCCAGCGATATCATTTTACTGGATAACTCTTTTGCCAGTTTAGAAAAAGCCGTATTATGGGGGCGATCGCTGTATCAAAATATTCAGAAATTTATTCTATTTCAACTTACCATTAATGTGGCTGCCTGTGCGATCGCATTACTCGGGCCATTTATCGGAATTGATTTACCCTTTACAGTGACTCAACTATTATGGGTGAATTTAATTATGGATACATTTGCTGCCCTGGCTTTAGCCACAGAACCCCCCAGCGAAGCCGTGATGAAAATGCCGCCCCGTCGTTCGGATGCATTTATTATTTCTAAACCCATGGCAATTGAGATCTTAACGAGAGCAGTACTATTTCTCCTGTTAATGATTGTGTTTTTACTAGCAATTAAACGAGATGGTATGACGACAGATTACGAACTATCTCTATTTTTCTCAACCTTTGTCATGTTGCAATTTTGGAATTTATTTAATGCAAAATGTTTTGGTCGCCCTCAATCTGTCTTTACCCACTTATTGGATAACTGGAGTTTTATCGCCATTGCTGCCCTAATTTTCATCGGACAAATTATCATCGTTCAATGGGGCGGATCGTTCTTTAGAACTGTTCCCCTATCTTTATCTGAATGGCTGATTATTATTAGTAGTACTTCCTTCATTTTATGGCTGGGAGAATTGCAGCGCGGTTTAGCTAATATGACATTAAAAAATGCCACAGTTTC
>CAYNXM010000174.1:0-23997 GCA_964401105.1 uncultured Lyngbya sp.
GTTTCCATCACAGCCTCTGTAGACTGGATTTTGGACTCTCCATTTTCCCCTAATTGAATAATACCCATGATTAAATCTGTATGCTGCTCACAATTTTTGCGACACAGTTCAACATCTGCGATCGCCCGTGTTAATTTAGAAATGACAGATTTAACCGTTTTACTATCTTGTGCTTGTTGAATTTCCTCAGCAGTCAGTTCCTGCTCACGCCCTGTAAAAATTTTTTCAACCATTGCAGCTAAGGGAATATATTCCTGTTGGGCTTGAGTTTTAGCCGCGACTAATTCAATCAATTCAATCAAATAATTTCCGGCTTCTTCGATGGGTAAAAGCTCTCGATCTGTATCTTTTTTAGGTCGTGCCATAATAATATTATCCTCACTAAAACCGTTAATAAAACAATCTTGGGGTAGGTTGCCGTCAATCCACAGCGACTCAATCAGTTCTCGCACCTTATCTAAGTTTGCCTGTTGTCTGCCTCCTCCTTCTAATTCGACTAGAAACCCTGAACGCTGACTTGAAGGTTTTTCAAGGTCATCAATGACCAAAAAATAATGATTTCTCATTCTTTCATTTTATAAATTCTCCTGCTATTTAGGAGATTAAACGTTAAAAAAATTAATCAAAAAGCAGGCTCGATCTTAACGAGGAAATACTGTATTATAATCGTCACTGATGAGAAGATCTATTAAACGGCTTCAAATTTAATTCCCGTTGAAGCCCAACTGAAAGAATGAGGCGCTATCCGAATTAATTTTTTCAGAATTTCATCTGTGACCCATAAAACCAGAGGAAAGCTAAATTTTCTAAATTCATCTCTGACTGCATCGGTTGCCACTAAAAGTTGATTCAATTCTTCAACTGATTCTAAGCCATATATCATTAACGCTTCCGGTTTGTCTGAGCCTAACTCGGTTTGAATGGTGGTGTAAAGTGTCGTTGCTGATTTATCGAGAAATATTTCCCGCAAATGGAGATGACATTGCTGATGGAGTTGCTGGCTGACTTCTTGACGGATCAAGGGTTGATTACAACAAGCTAAAATTAAAGAAAATTGACCCTGAGAATAGGTAATTGAGCGCATCAGTTGCCTAAAAGAACTGAGATTTCGAGTTAAATCAGTTTTGGGGGGTTGAGATTGAACGAACATTATGCATCTCCTCGGTCAATTAAACGGTTGGACCCAAAGCAGTAAATAATCGCTGAATCAGGATAACAGAAACCTCCATTTCTGCAATTCTCAGCCATGATACTGCTTTGACCACTAGGAATCATCACCCTTGAGAGTAAGATCTTCCATGGCAGTGTAAAGCTTATTACCAGTGTATCCGCTATTGAGTCCGTAGCATCAAAATCTTAAAAATGGTAATAAATATTTGGTAAAGTCTTATACTTTTTGATCGGAGTGGGGGTGGGGGCAGAAGCTACCATTTTACATGGGTCAGTCGTGTAGAGCCATAAGCCGCCCCTAAGGATTAGTGGATTGATGATTCTGACGGGTAAGATTCTATCTAAGCATTTTAACCTAGATTACACAGTTTTTAATTCATGGGTGAATTGAACGGACAACTACGATTCTGAAGTGGGATAAAACTATGGGATAATAAATGAATTAGCAATTAGTTTCAATTTAGTTTCATGGTGAAATCAGTTCCCCTTGTCCGACTGCCTGATATCTCAGAAGCTCAATATCGGATTTTAGCTGCCATTGATATCGGTACTAATTCTCTTCACATGGTGATTGTAAAAATCAATCCAACTCTACCTACTTTTAGTATTATTGCGAAGGAAAAAGAAACAATTCGACTAGGGGATACTGAGGAAAAGGGGAACTTAAAACAAGAGACGATAGAACGAGCAATAACCTGTTTAGAACGGTTTCAAGAGGTAGCAGCGACTTTTGATGCAGAACAGATTGTGGCAGTGGCGACCAGTGCGGTTCGAGAAGCACCGAATGGGCGAGAATTTATTAAACGAGTCTCTGATGAAATCAATTTAGATATTAGTTTAATTTCAGGTCAAGAAGAAGCCCGCAGAATTTATTTAGGGGTGTTATCTGCGATGGAATTTGACCATCAACCCCGTATTATTATTGACATTGGTGGCGGCTCAACGGAGTTAATTTTAGGGGATGGGGGAGAACCTTTATTTCTCAGTAGTACAAAAGTGGGAGCAGTTCGTTTAACGAAAGAATATGTTAAAACAGATCCCATTAGTCGGACTGAATTTTTATATTTACAAGCTTACATTCGGGGAATGTTAGAACGGGCAGTTGATGAATTATCCTCCCATATCGAACCGGGTCAAACACTTAATTTATTAGGAACATCCGGTACAATTGAAACGTTAGCGGCGATTCATGCTCGAGATAAACTAGGAACAGAACCTTCTCCTTTAACGGGTTATGAATTTAGTTTAGAGGATTTAAAAGAAATCGTTGATCAACTCCGAAAAAGTTCTTATTCTGAACGATTAAATATTTCTGGAATGCCTGATAAGCGGGCTGAAATCCTGTTAGCCGGTGCGCTGATTTTACAGGAGGCGATGAGTATGTTAGGGATTGAATCTATCGCAATCTGTGAACGGAGTTTGCGGGAAGGGGTAATTGTTGATTGGATGTTAATTCATGGGTTGATTGAAAATCGGCTACGATATGCCAGCTCAATTCGTCAACGCAGTATTCTTAAAATAGCTCAGAAATATAATGTGAATGTAGAGCATGGTGAACGAGTGGCGGCATTGGCATTAAGTTTATTCGATCAAACCTATAAAATACTGCATAATTGGGATGCAGAAGCGCGAGAACTTCTCTGGGCTGCCGCTATTTTACATAACTGTGGAGTTTATATTAGTCACTCCGCTCATCATAAACATTCTTACTATTTGATTCGATTTGGTGAACTTTTAGGATTTAATGATACAGAAATAGAAATTTTAGCAAATTTAGCCCGCTATCATCGCAAAAGCTTTCCGAAAAAGAAACACGATAACTACAAAATTTTACCTAAAAAATACCGTAAGCTCGTCGATCAATTGAGTCCATTATTAAGGCTAGCAGTTGCCTTAGATCGTCGGCAAATTGGTGCAGTTTCTCAGATTAGCTGTGAATATAATGAGTCAGAAAAAGAGTTTGAGCTGAAGTTACATCCAGTTCATCCAGAGGATGATTGTGCACTAGAATTATGGAGTTTAGATCAGAAAAAAGAAGCATTTGAAACGGAATATGATTTAAAATTAATTGCTACATTGGAACCCAAACCCGATTATGCACTGAATGTAGATGCATGAGTTTGATCAACCTTTACTGTTGCTGAGTCCTGAGTAGGGGCGAGGATAATATTGAATATCATCGAGGGAAAGTATACTATCATCAAGGTTTAATTCTCTAAGCTTCTATCAACCCCTGATGAAAAACTTAACCGTTCATTGGACTTGGTTTCGTGTTCTTTTGATTATTGTTTTAATCTTAGGCGTGAGTTTTCGGTTTATTAACTTAGATCGAAAAGTGTACTGGCATGATGAAGTGCATACTTCTATCCGAATTTCTGGATACTCTGATAATGATATTCTTGAAGTCTTTTCCGGTGAAGTTTTGACTCCAGAAGAAGTATTAAAGCTTCAAGCCCCAACTGCGAATAAAAATTGGCAAGATGTTTTTCAAGTCCTCAGTAGAAGTCCTGAACATCCCCCCTTATATTATATTTTAGCACGATGTTGGGTCTTATTATTCGGTGCATCTGTTGCAAGTATTCGCTCCTTATCTGTTTGGATCAGTTTGCTTGTTTTCCCGAGTTTATATTGGCTTTGTTGGGAATTATTTCGCTCCTCAAAAGTGGGATGGATGGCAATCATTTTAGTCAGTATTTCACCTTTTTATGTTTTGTATGCTCAAGAAGCCAGAGAATATAGCTTATGGGCATTATCAATTTTAGTTTCTAGTGCTGCATTATTACGGGCAATTAATCTTCATCAACCAGGTCATAATTTTGTTAATCGTCTTCAAGCTTGGAGCCTTTACACCCTGACTTTAACCCTCTGTTTATATACAAGTTTACTGTCAGGTGCGGTTGCTATTGCACACGGAATTTATCTGATAATATTAGAACGATTTCGATTAACACGATGCTTTTTAAGTTTTCTAATTGCCTCTTTTACGGCTGCCCTTTTATATCTTCCTTGGGTTTTAACCATTGTTAATAATTTTGCGGAGATGCAACATCAAACTTCATGGATAAACGGCACTAAACCTATAATTGAACTAATAGCACGCTGGGAACTTAATTTTAGTTCCATTTTTATTGATATTCATCCCAGTATTAACTATTGGATTATTCCTCGAATTGCTATCTTCTTTTTCTTTGCGATTGGATATGCAATTTATTGTCTTTATCGCCATTCTTCTAAGAAAGCAGGATTATTTATTCTGACTCTGATTGCTATTCCTGCTTTAGCCTTGATGATACCTGATTTAATTCTGGGTGGACGACGTTCTATTAATGCCCGCTATTTTATTCCTTCTTATGTTGGAATTCAAATTTCTGTGGCTTATTTATTATCTCATGCTTACTTAATTAACCATAAAATTAGAGGGTTTGTACTCCCTTCTATCCTCACAATCGGAATTATTTCTTGTTTAATTAGCGCTCAAGCTGAGACTTGGTGGACGAAAAGTGCCAGTTACAATAATGCTGAAGCGGCTGCCATTATTAACCAATTCGATCGCCCTCTGCTGATTGGTGATACCAATCATATTAATGTCGGAAATATTATTTCCTTAGTTCATAAACTTGATCCCAATGTTCGATTACAACTGGTGGTAAAACCTAATATTCCTCAAATTCCAACGGGATTCGATCCGATATTGTTATATAATCCTTCAAAGGATTTAACTTCAGGAATCCAAGATCAATATAATTTAGCAATTAATCCGATTGAAAATAGTAATGCGCCTTTATATCGAGTTGAACAGCCGTAGGGTGCGTTAGTAACGCACCCTTAAATAAATATAATCGGCAGTAAGGTGCGTTAGCAATGCACCCTACTTAAATAAATATAATCGGAAGATCGTCAAGATTCTCTTCGATCATTATATCAACGCCTTCGATAATTGCAATCAATTCATTCTCTCCACCCGTTCGTAAAAATATAGCGGTTCCTTCAGCAAATCCTTCAGGAGAGGTAGAGAATAAATAATCACCAGAAGTCAATTGAATTAAGTCTTGAGTTGAGTCAAAATCCACTATTGCAGCATAATCAGAAATACCATTAATCTCATTATTCCCATTATCATAATAGGGTTTAGATTCATCGCCTAACAGGAATGTATCTTCACCAATACCACCAATTAGGGTATCAATTTCAACTAAGCCGGGTAAGTCCGCAGTCAGATCGACACCAGTAATCAGATCGTTACCTTTGTCCCCACTGACAAAATCATTACTAAACCCACCCCTTAAACAGTCATCTCCCCGGCCACCATAAATCAGATCTTCGTCATCGCCACCATCGAGGGTGTCATCCTGTTTATTGCCAAATAGTAAATCTTTTCCACTGCCGCCAATCATGCTATCTTGATCTTGACCGCCGTAGATCACATCTTCATCTGGGCCGCCATCGAGGGTATCGTTACCTTGGTTGCCGTTGAGGAAGTCATTACCACTCCCAGCTAACAAGGTATCATCATCTTCCCCTCCATATAAACTGTCGTTGCGATCGCCGCCATCTAAGCTATCATCTCCTTTATCCCCAAATAATAGATCTGTACCGATACCTCCCAATAAGGTATCTTCATTTAAGCCACCAAAGAAGGTATCATTGCCACTACCCCCCTCCAGGTAGTCATTGCCTCGGTTTCCTTGCAGCAAGTCATTTTCGCCTTCACCCAGTAACGTATCATCATTTTTGCCACCGTAAATAATGTCATTTCCGCCATTACCGTTGAGGGAGTCATCTGCTTGAAACCCGAGTAAAGTATCATCTCCCCCTAAGCCAGAAATGATATCTTTTCCGTTGCTGCCGACGAGGTTATCGTTGCTGTCATTGCCTTCAACAATATTATCAAAGGTAGGAAGGGTGTCAGGCGTTGGTGTGGGTTCTGGGGTAGGCGTGGGAGTGGGAGTGGGAGTCGGTTCGGGAGTGGGAGTGGGAGTCGGTTCGGGAGTGGGAGTCGGTTCGGGAGTGGGAGTCGGTTCGGGAGTGGGAGTCGGTTCGGGAGTGGGAGTGGGAGTCGGTTCGGGGGTGGGAGTCGGTTCGGGTTCTGGAGTGGGAACAGGCGCGGGAACAATAGGAGGGGTTGGAACGGGTGTAGGTTCGGTAACAGGGGGTGTGGGAACAGAAATATCAGGGGGTGTGGGTTGAGGAAGTGAGGAGTTTTCAGTGTCGGTTTCCGTCTCCTCATCCCCATCCTGCCTATTGCGACGAACAGGTAAAGTTAGGGTTGATTCTAACTGAAGATTATCCGATGATGTATTTAGATCTATAATTAATTCTTTAGCTTGAGTGGTATCTGTCGAGATTAGCTTAAATAGACTCATTTAATTTTCCCTCACACGCAATAGTGTCAATACAAATTTCAACTATATCTTATTCAACCTATTTACGTTGACGGTTCTGGTGGTGATTTAGTTCTCAGCTTAATTCTAATATGTTTAAACGCGATCGCAAACGGCATCTGTTCCTATTTATTTTGATTTTTATCATTACTTTTATTGGAGTCACTTTTAACCCGATCAATCCGGGAAAGACAGCGACTTCAATGTCTGAATTAAGAGGGGTTTGGATCACCAATGTTGATAGTGAAGTTTTATTTTCGTCCCTGAGAACTACAGCAGTTTTAAATCGACTAAAGCAGCTTCATTTTAATACTATTTATCCAACGATTTGGCAAGGGGGTTATACGCTGTATCCCAGTCCAGTGGCTGAAAAAGTTTTTGGAGTGGCAATTGATCCGACTCCGGGACTCCAACACCGAGATATGCTGCAAGAATTAGTTGAACAAGGACATCAGAAACAACTGACTATTATTCCTTGGTTTGAGTTTGGATTTATGGCACCAGCAGAATCGGAATTAGTTGCAACTCATCCTGATTGGTTAACGCAGCGTCAAGATGGTACAACCGTTCAAACTCAGGGAATACACGATCGCGTTTGGCTGAATCCATTAATGCCAGAAGTACAACAATTTATTTTATATTTAGTATTAGAAATTGTACAAAACTATGAGATTGACGGAATCCAATTTGACGATCATTTTGGTTTACCGTCAGATTTTGGTTATGATGATTATACGTTAAATTTATATCGCCAAGAAACGGGAAAATCAACAGCGCCTAGTCAGTACAAAGATGAGCAATGGGTGCAATGGCGAGCGGATAAAATTAGTCTGTTTATGCAGCAAGTTTTTGAAGCGGTTAAAGCGGTTAAACCGGATTGCATCATTTCATTATCTCCCAATCCTTATGGGTTTGCATTATCTGCATATTTACAAGATTGGTTAAAGTGGCAACAAAACGGATGGGTTGAAGAACTGATTATTCAAGTTTATCGATCCGATATGGAACGCTTTATTGCAGAACTGGAACAGACTGAACTACAACAAGCTAAAAAACAGACTCCGGTTGCAATTGGTATTCTCAGTGGTTTGAAAAATCGCTCAATGTCGATTAAAATGATAGAAGATCAAGTCAAAGCCGTTCGTAAACGAGATTTTGTAGGGGTGTCATTCTTTTTTTATGAAAGTCTTTGGAGGTGGGCGCAAGAGCCAAGTTATCAAAGAGAGAGTCAAATTCAACAATTGTTTCCACATCCAGCTTCTCGTCCGTCGATGACTGTATTTTAATCAAAGCAATAATGATTCATTTATGAGGAAAAAAGTAATGCTTGAATCTTAAAGTTTTTCAATAAAATATCCCTCGCGTACTTTTGGCTAATTTGATCGGCAAAAACAATAAAAACATTCATCAACGATTGATTGAATACCGTTTTAAAGGCGGTTTATTCTTATGCATAATTGGTTGTCCTCACTCAAGTTACGTTTCTTATCGCTATTTTTTGGAACACTATTTTGTGTTGTTGTTTTTAGTCATTCTATCGCCGCTATTTCTGCCCCACAAAATCAAGAAATCCGGGGAGTTTGGCTGACAACTCATGATACTCAAACTGTTATCGATCACAATAAGTTACAAACCGCGATTACTCAATTAGCAGCCCTGAATTTTAATACAATTTATCCCGTTGTTTGGAATTCTGGCTATGCTCTTTATCCTAGTCCAGTTGCGCAACAAGCAGAAATTCAACCCTTTATTCGTAGAGGCCTGCAAGGACAAGATCCCCTAGCCGATATGATTACTCAAGCCCATCAAAATGAGTTACTTGTATTACCTTGGTTTGAATTTGGCTTCATGACACCGCCAAGTTCTGAATTGGCTTTAAAACATCCAAATTGGCTGACTAAAAAGTCTAACGGCAGTTTAACCAGTAATAGCGCCGCCGGGGAAGTGGTTTGGTTAAATCCATTTCATCCAGAAGTGCAACAGTTTATAATTTCTTTGGTGACAGAAGTGATGCAACAATATAATGTTGATGGCATTCAGTTTGACGATCACTTGAGTTTACCCGTTGAATTCGGCTATGATACTTATACGAAAAAGCTGTATCGTCAGCAAACTGGACGAACAGTGCCAACGAATCCAAATAATGAAACCTGGCGACGCTGGCGTGCCAATCAACTGACAGCATTTGTCAAAAAACTCCGCAAAGCGATAAAAGCTCAAAAATCAAATGCAATTTTATCAATTTCTCCTAACCCTTATGAAACCGCCTATAAATCTCATTTACAAGATTGGTTAGGTTGGGTGCGTCAAGATTTAGTCGATGAACTGATTGTACAAGTTTATCGCCCGAATTTATCAGTTTTTGTCAAGCAAATTACTCGTCCAGAAATCAAAGAAACTCAGCGAAAAATTCCCACGGGAATTGGGGTTTTATCTGGGGTAAGACATCGACCGGTTACCATGAAATTTATTCAGGAAAAAGTGTTAGCTTCTCGCCAAAGAGGTTTAGGGGTTTCATTCTTTTTTTATAGCACCCTGTGGAATGAAGCACCCGAAACACCCCAACAAAGACAGTTAGGCTTTCGATCTCTGTTTTCGAGTCCAGCTCATCGCAGCCTGAGGAGTGTTAAAAATATGCAGTCGGAATCACCATCTCAAAAATAGTGAATTTTTCATTAGCCGGGAAATCGTTTAACCCAACCTTGTTGAAAGGCAATATTCAACACAATCGCTGCAACAGCAAATAGGATAATATTTTCTGCGATACTGCGATCGCAACGCTGCGCGATCGCCATCAAAATATCAACCCATTGTTGCAAATTTAATCCTTGATTTTCTACAATGGCTAATCCCCGAATCACTCCAAAGGCAAAAACCGCCCCTGTATTCAGTTGCAAGTTTTGATCCGTGCGGATAACATAACGGTAAGTGACCCCAAATAGAAAGCCACTAAACAAAGCGATCGCTACTTGAATTCCCAATTGTACCAGAGATGCAGCAAGAGGTTGAGCGATTAACCCATGAATAAAATAGAGGATAACAAAGGTTAAACCCGTCCCTAAGGCGGCAAGCAGTCCCGCTTTGAGAGATTCTAAACGTTCGGCTGGGGTAAAGCTAGAGTCTTGGTTCACTTTCAAGATATGATAAGAGTTAAAATAATTTTGCAATACACTTTCTCATTACAAAACTATGGATATTCTCTCACTGGGTTGGGTCGCTGAATTAGTCCTGTTTACCTTCTCCATCTCTATGGTAGTTTGGGGACGTAACGGTTTCTAAAACCCCTGTAGGGGCGCATACAATGCGCCCTAATCATGCCCCTTATCCCTCTCCCGCTTCTCCCATCACGGACGCGCCAGAATAAGCTTCATTCCAAAGTTTCACGAGCAGATATTCTGTGCGATCGCTTAAACGGGTGACAAATATGCCATTTTCTTCATCTGACTCGAGAGCGATCCAAGTTCCGGCTAAACTGACTTCTAAGGTTTCTTCATCAGCAACACACAAGGCAATCATCTCCGCTTCAGCCAGTTGAATGGCATCTTCAAGTAAGGATAAGGTGGGCAAATTTCGAGGCAGTAGAAACGCCGCAGAACTCGGTTCAACCACAATAGTTTGACTGATACGCATCGCTAAGATGACGCGCAGCGACACTAACTGTTCTGGTGTTTGAGCCAGGTGCTCTAAATCAGTGGCTGTTTCAGTGTAGGTTAACTTTAACATGGACAATGAGTCCCCTTGCACTGTTGATAATAGTGGGTTAACTCCCGTTCATTGATTCGATCGATCCACCCATCAATTTCATCAAATTTCCTTCAAATCTGAACGGGAAAGAATTAAAGTTGTTGTTCACGCCAAAATTGTTCAGCGAAGGCAACAACAGGATGCATGGGTGCTTTAGGTGGAGTAGATAAGGTCATCCTCGCTTCTTCTGGGGTGCGACTGCCTTTGAAAGCATTACATCCTCCGCAAGCGGCGACCACGTTATCCCAAGTATGACGACCCCCCCGCGATCGCGGTAACACATGGTCAATGGTAAGATGTTTGGAATTACCACAGTATTGACACTTGTGATGGTCTCGCCGTAGAATCTCCCGTCGGTTCACCGGAGGCACCTTCCACAGTCGCTCATGACTGGTGCGGATGAGCCGAATTTGTTCAGGAACGTGCAGCACCACATTCGGAGAACGAACCAGCCAACCAGACGTTGTTTGAGCCTTTAGGGGTTCCGCTTTCCCTGTCACCAATAAGGCGATCGCCCGCTTGATATTAATGCGGCTCATGGGAAGATAATTTTGAGAGAATACGACCACAGATTGTTTAAGAACGTCGGTTGTGCTGGTCACGATTTTCCTCCACTACTAAAACTGTTAATTCACAGAAACTACAAACCCCCACCTCGAAAGTTCTGAAGCGGGGGTAAAGAAAATCTATATTTCTTTCTTCCTAACCAGGTACAGAGTTTTTATGGCTGTACCTCCCGCATTGACTTTGACTTTGAATCTGAAATTTTTCTGGAATGATTTCGACTGAAACAGCCCTGAATTTGATGTCCTAATCTTAACTGTGCCACATTCATCCCATGACTGAACGCCAAATTGCCCCGATATTTCTCAATAGTCCCTATCCCATCCCAGAAGAAGGCCAGCCAAGCTTCTAAGCAATTGGCATGAAGGGAATCACAATACTGGGGCAAATTTAGGATCACAGGAAAGCAATACCTCCGCACATTGTCACTTTGAATCTAGCTTTATTTATACTACACTAAGTATTACGACACTGTCTACCCTTTTAGGAGGAAAAAAATGTATACATTACCCAGAACATCAACCACAGAGATGGAAGTCACCAGCATTCGCTTAGAACGCGAATTGAAGGATAGACTCAAAGGCCTTGCCAAAAATAAAGGATATCAAGCTCTGATTCGAGATATTTTATGGAATTATGTTCAACAAAAATCTGGAGATTACCGACCTCAGTTTTCCCGCGACGATATTCGAGCCAGTTTTGCTGCCACCGCACAGCAGGAGGAACAATGTGCTTTAACGGGCGAGATAATTCATCCTAACGAATCGATGTTACTCGGATTGACGATTCATGGCGACTTAGTACCCCTCAGTATAGATAGTTTAGACGAAGGTTAACCCCGCTCAACAGCTTGATCGCTACAATTTCAACCCAATAGATCTAAGCCAGAATAACCCCTTCCTTAAGGGGTTTCAGGTTAATGTTAAATCATTCCCCGTACTCCAATCAAATTGGAGCAGTATTTGTTTTAAGATAGGTTGCATGACCTCCCCTTACCCCTCCTGGTAGGAAGGGAATCCGAAAAATCCCTTAACTGGTTAATGATAAATTAAGGATGTTCTTGCCCCTCTCCTGGTAGCAGAAGGGTTGGGGTGAGGTTTTAAATTCGTCGAACTCACGTTGTCTTAAAATAGGTTCGATGGTAGTCGGTGTAGCCGAAGTGATTAACACCCCTGGATAGACGGCAGTTTGCCACCGGGGATGAATCAGTGCCGAACAACGATCGTCGGTCGTGGGAAAATTTAATAATGCCTTGACTACCGCCACATCATCATGAGTCATGCTTCCCCGACGAGAAAGAACCGGATCACCTGTCATGGGGTCAAAAATATCACTACAAAAATCGCGTTCGCCTAAAGCTTTAACAACGGCTAAACTAAAATTCATGAATTGATTTCGTAGCCGATTTTTCTCGATTTCTACCTCAGAGTGGAGTTGATTTAAAGCAAATTGAGACTGTTGTAAAATCAGTATCACCCAAGCTGTTTGTGCAGACCATTCGGGTAAAATATTGCTGAGATTTTGAGTCACAAATAAACTCGGATGACTGAGATAAATCTCAATCCCGAGTTCTCGATCAGCAATCGCTTCAATTGGGGTCATGTCTAGATGCCTGCCTTCAACAATATCATTAGGTGGTTAATAACTCTTCTAGTTTATGTTGATTCCATAGGGATTGATACAACCCCTGTGTTTCCAGTAGCTGACGATGAGTTCCTGTTTGAACAATTGACCCTCGGTCCATCACTAAAATCCGATCTGCTGTTGCTGCGGCAGACATTTGATGAGAAATAAATAAAACTGTTTTGCGTTGATTACCTGTGGTTAAATTATTCAAAATATGGGTTGCCGTTTGATTATCCACACTAGAAAGGGCATCATCTAAAATCAGGATAGGTGCATCTAATAATAGGGCACGGGCTAAGGCTGAACGTTGACGTTGTCCCCCAGACAGTGTAATTCCTCGTTCTCCTACCACTGTTTCATATTGTTTTGGAAAGTTAACAATTTCCTGATGAATTTGAGCCAGTTTTGCAGCCGCTTCAATTTCCGCATCTTCGGCTACAGGATTGCCATAACGGATGTTATTTTTAATCGTTGTACTAAACAGAAAACTTTCTTGAGGAACGTAAGCGATCGCACTGCGTAAATCTGATAATTTTAACTGAGTAATGTCTTGACCATCAATAAAAAGCCTATCGATACCAATATCGAGTAACCGAGGAATTGCATTAGCTAAAGTCGATTTCCCTGAACCAATCGGGCCAACAATTGAGATGGTTTCTCCCGGTCTAATGGTGAGGTTAACATCATTTAAAGCGGGGACTTTACTTTGTGGATAAGAGTAGCTAAGATGACGCGCACTGACCCAACCTTTTACTGGCTGTGCCAGAGGAATGGGATTAGAATGATTTTGAATCACCGGTTTAACGCTGAGAATGGATTCAATGCGGTCAACACTGACTTCTCCTCGTTGATAGGCGGTGATGGTAAATCCGAGTAATGCTGTTGGAAAGACTAAACGTTCAACATACAAAACTAAGGCAACAAAATCCCCGACTGTTAATGCACCTTGAGCAATCGCTTGATCGCCAAATGCAATCAAAATTAATAGGCTTAAACTGGCTAATCCTCCTAATAATGGAAAAATAATATTTCGAGTTTTTGCTAAGTCTAAATTTGCTTCTAATAAATCTCGGTTATAAATCCCAAAGGCGCGACGTTCATTTTGTTCTTGTGCATAGATTTTAATTAAAGAAATCCCGCTCATATCCTCTTGAATTAGATCGCTGATATTAGACAGTTTTTCTTGAACTTCCATCTGTTGATCTCGCAGTTTACCACTAAAAACTTGTACCAAAATCAACATCAAGGGATATACAGAAACCGAAAGCAGGGTTAAACGGGGACTTATTAATAACATGACGGGAATTGTCAAGCTATAAGCAAATAAAGTATTGGCAATACTGAGGACAGCAAAGCCTAATAAGCGTCGAATATTGTCTACATCACTGGTGGCGCGATTAATTAAATCCCCAATTCGACTATTAGAAAAGTAAGATTGTTCTAAGGTTAAAAGATGCTCAAAAATCTTTTGCTTCAGGTCAAATTCTACTTGACGACCCACACCAAAAATTAAGATGCGAGAGGTCATCCGAATCACCCACATCATAGAAGCCAATACAAGAATTAAAATGGCTTGTCGTGCCACTTCATCAAAGGTAATATTTTCTTGTAAATCATTGACACTGTTACGAATCAATAGAGGAATATAAACACCGATAATATTGACTAACAGTAAAGCAACAATACCGAGGGCTGAATTTCGCCAGTGGGGCCGAATATAAGTCCCGAGTTTTTGTAGTCGTGAATAAGCCATTTTAGGAGTCTAAATTAGTTCTAACTTGCTCAACAGATAAACTCAATGATTCAGCAATTTGCTCAAGGGTTAAGCCGAGGGCAAATAATCGCTTAATTGCATTAAAATGAGCTGTTTCTAAGGTTTTACGAGCCTGTTCTACTTCTATATAAGTTAGCAAAGTTTCTTTTGTAACTGTATCATAAAATCGCAGCTTTCCTGATTTCAATTGCAGTTGTAAACCTAGTACTTCGCTCTGAAAATAGAGGTCACTATTGGGTAAAATAGTCGGTTGAATGGGAATATAATTCTCACTGACTAAACGGTATCCTTTTAAAGCCGGATTCAGATAATCTTGGGTAGGGTCATACTGGAAATATTCAGTTACACCTAGAAATGCATACAGCCCTTTTTTTAATCCTTGATCTTGACTGACGGTACTTTTAGACGTAATTTCAATCACAAAATCAGGCGCTTTATTGTCTTCTTCCCATAATTTATAAGAATGTCGCGGCTGATTAGACACACCAAAAACCACAAAAACATCCGGTGAAATCACAGATTTTGGCTTTCCCTGTTCGTAGTAGATAAAAAGATTTCCGGAGACATAAACCTGTCGTTGATTCCTATAATAGTATTTTAGCGCTTCAACTGTATAAATCAAATAGTCACGAGCTGGATCACTTTCTGCCATCGGTTCACCATCACTATCAGGATAGTCGATTTCTGGAATTATCGGAATTGAGGTTTTCATCGCAGATCGGCGGGGGTTAGGTGAATACTCAAGCTCTATTCCTCTATTGTAGTCCTTTTCTACAAATCAATCCTAATCAGAGTAGAATAAACTGCCATTTTTTTAGCTTTGCAATCATAGATATTGGTTGTTTATCCCATGATTAAGGATTGATTCAAATCATTCTAAAGGATTAGTGAGTTATCCTTTCGGGGAACAGTTGACAAGCCCTTTCTGTGGGTTTATTGACATCGGCTAAACGAGAGGTTAGAAACCGATCCATCCACCCTTCTAAATAAGTCCGATTGGCTTGTTTTTGCTCCGGATCTGTGGTATCTAATGGATTTGGGGCTAATCCGCGAATGGCTGCGGTTGTCACACAAAACATTGACTTTTGAAAAGTCTGACAAATTTGTATGCGTAAATCATCTTCTCCACGGCAACTAATACGGTAAATTTCATGCAGATATTCCGGTAAATAATGGCGCATATCTTGCATCAGTTGAGTGGGGGGAATACCGGCACCCCCAATCGGTAGGGGATCGGCATATAATGCCCCATAAGTAAAGTCTTTTTGTTCGTCTGGAATTTGATGGACTTGAGCATTATAAGAAACGGTTCCCGGAAACGGTGTTCCCCTAAAGAAAATCGCTTCAACATAAGGAACGGCTGTATCCATTAAAAAGGTTAATTCGGCTGATTTGGGTAGAATTTCATACTGCTGACCTGCAATTTCTACCGTATAAGTAATGGGTTTACTAGCATCAGCCACTAACCCGGCTAAAATATGATCCACCACTTGAGGAATTGATGTAATTTCTCCGTTATCATAGCGATCGCTTAAGGAAAGAAACATATCACTCATCACTCGCCAAAATTGACCCAGTCCACTATAATAAGCCAACTGACGTACTTGTTCGAGGAGAAATTCAGGAAAAATTTTGTGCAAAGATTGCATGAAAAAATTACCTTTCAGCTTGGCTTGAATTGCCGTCTCAGCCAGTTGCTTAAATTCATCGGAATCTAAATAACGATCTAAGCCACCACCCCCATGCCAAAACATTGATTTCATGCAATATTCTGCATATTCAAAATTAATCCGGTCATGCCACCAATGTTCTAATAATTTATTGAAAGTTAAGCCTCGATCAAAATATTTGAAAAAGGGAAACAATACCAGAAACTGAGTATCGGCTACATAATTTAAATTGACTGAATAGGCATCGAGAACAATCCCATAACTTTTGAGAATCCCCACCACTTCTGTGACATTTTCTGGAGAATCCGGTAATAAAGCACCACCCGCTTCTAAGCGCTCAATATAAGCATGAAGTGGATGGGGGGAGGGTTTAGACAGAGTTGATGTCATAATATTTTCCTAAAATGAAGATGAATATAAAACTCAAAAAAAGTCATGAGCCCGAGTTTTTTGGTAATATAAAACTCAATGGCTCACCAACCCATCATCAATGATTAAACGGAATAGATGAATACCTCTGAATTTGAGCCACATTGGGTTGAGAATTCAGAAATGCTGTGGTTGTACTTTCACTCCAATTCACCAAAAATTGAGGTTGAATTCCTAAAATAGTAATAATCACCGCCAAGGCAATTGCAGGAATTCGGTCACGCCACTGTACCGGAGGCAGATTGACCACTAAATCGGACAAGCGACCAAAAAAGGCTCGGTTTGTCAAGATTAAGAAGTACACTGAGGTTAAACCTGTTCCAATCATACAGAGTAATGTTTGCACAGGGAAGGGTTCAATACTGCCCCGAAACACCAGAAATTCTGAGATAAATCCCACTAACCCCGGAATTCCGGCACTTGCCATCACCGCCAATACCATTAAACTCCCAATCACAGGTAAACCCCGTTCTGGGTTGAGGAGTCCGCGCAACACTTCTAAGTCCCGACTGCCAGATTTCTTGTAAACGACTCCTACCAGTAAAAACAGTAAGCCGGAAATTAAACCATGACTCACCATCTGAATTACAGAACCGAGTAAACTGAGGGGGGTAGCAGCAGCAAAGGCCAGTAAAATATACCCCATGTGGGCGATTGAACTGTAGGCAACCATTTTCTTCATGTCGGTTTGGGTAATAGCACAAAACGCCCCATATAAGACGCTAATGACCGCCCAACTCGCCACCCAAGGGGAAATCACTCCCCAAGCATCCGGAAATAAGCCTACACCAAATCGCAATAAGCCATAAGTTCCTAATTTTAACAGTACCCCAGCCAACAAAACAGAAATGGGAGTTGAGGCTTCAACGTGTGCATCTGGTAGCCAGGTATGGAAAGGGACTAAAGGAATTTTGATGCCAAAACCAATCACAATTCCGGCAAGCAAAATCAGTTGAGTGGTTAAGGGTAAAGCGGCAATACCAAAAGCAGAAGAATGTAGGGTATTGAGATCAAAGTTGGGGGCCTGAGTTAACCAAACAATGCCGAGGAAAGATGCTAAGACTAAAATGCCAGAAACGGCTGTATAAATCAGGAATTTTGTTGCAGCATAACCCCGTCGTTTGCCACCCCATATAGCAATCAATAGATATAACGGAATCAGTTCAAGTTCATAAAACAGCAGGAATAATAGTAAGTTTTGGGCTAAAAAGCTACCTACAATTCCGGCTGAAATCAGCAAAATTAATGCATAATACAGTCGGTGTCGGTTAATGGATGGGTCTGTACTCCAAATGGCGATGCTAATCAGCAATCCATTTAAAATGATTAAAGGTAAAGAAATGCCATCTAATGCCAGATAATAGTTTAATCCCAACGGTTCAATCCAAGGAAAAAACTCAACCATCTGGGGGCCGGAAACACTGATATCAAATAGACGGGCTAAAATGACTGACCAGACGAAAAGTCCACCAGAAATCAGTAATGAAATTTTACGGGCTTGCTGTGAAGTCAGTTTTGGCCAGAATCCGAGTAGGATAGCCCCAAACACAGGAACCCAAATGAGCAGGCTTAACATAGATTTTGATTCAGTAGACGATCATCAGTTTAAAAGGGGAAAAGAAACAAATCAGTTTTAAATTCAACAGAGATTAAAACAAGGAGATTGATTCGATAGATATCTTCTGTGAGGATGGATGGCTTGACATCCTGGACTGGATTCAAAATGCTGATTCAACGCTGAAATGCATCCTGAAATGATTCACAGTGACATTTCAATCATACTTTTAAAGTGCGCTCTAACGATCAAAACTTAATCAGCCGTCCAGTTGAAATGAATTAATCAATGAACTTTTACTGGATTTTATCTAATATTTTAATTACCCAGCTTTGTTTTATTTGATCAATTTAACTACTGTTTTCCTCCAATCTGAATGATAAATTCCTCAACTCATTCGGTAGCTATTTTCGCTCTATCTGCTGGATCGCCATCAGCTTTAAGCTTAGCCCCAAAGGCTACAGTCTATAATATTCTTTCTGGTCATGGTATATTACCTTTGCCGTACTGTTCTCACATTTTTGTGATGTCTACCCCTTTATCTCAGCTTGACCCAGATGTTTTTGGAATTCTTAACAAAGAACATCAACGTCAAAAAAATAGCATTGAGTTAACCGCCTCAGCTAACTATGTCAGTCGTGCAGTCTTAGAAGCCACAGGATCGATCCTGACCAATAAAGTAGCAGCTATGCTATCCAGGTCGTCGCTACTTTAGCGGCTGTGAAAATATTGACGAATTAGAAAACTTAGCGATCGCCCGTGCTAAGGAACTATTCGGAGCCGCTCATGCTAACCTGGAACCTTACACCGGTTCCCAGGCCAATCATGCAGTGTATCTGACTGTCCTCAAACCCGGCGATCGCATCTTAGGGATGGATCTCGGTCACGGCGGTCATTTGAGCCATGGTGCTAAATTTACCATGACCGGTAAGATCTATGACTGTCATTTCTACAAGGTCGATCCCGATACAGAACGTCTCGACTACGATCAAATTCTCGCCCAAGCCAAAGAGATTCGCCCCAAACTGATTATTGCAGGTGCCAGTTCCTATCCCCGCATGATTGATTTCCAACGCTTCCGGGAAATTGCGGATCAAGTCGGAGCCTATTTACTGGCTGATATTGCCCACATCTCCGGATTAGTTGCAGCCGGAGTCCATCCTTCCCCTGTTCCCCACGCTCATTTCGTCACCACCAGCACCCAGAAAACCATGCGTGGACCCCGTAGCGGCATCATCTTGCTGGGAGAACATTCCGCACCCGAATTGGCTCGTAAGATTGATAGTGCCGTCTTTCCCGGCGTTCAAGGGGCTGTTCATGTCCATGCGATCGCGGCCAAGGCTGTGATGCTGAAAGAAGCCATGTCTGACAGCTTTGGGACCTATCAACATCAAACATCAGCTATAGGTGTATATTATGACCACAACTGCAAACTCTGAACAAGCCACAGAACGCGCTAGAGTCCATTACAATAGCGAGAATGCCCGTAATTTGTATGAAATTGCCATTGGTAGCGACACACTCAATTTAGGAATGTATGAGGACGATCCAGATCGCCCCATCGCAGAAGGTATGGCGAAAACCACTGAATGGATGGCGCAACAAGTCCAAAACCTCAATTCGGATTTCCGTGTGCTTGACCTCGGCTCTGGATATGGGCCAGCCGCACGACATTTAGCGGGAAAATATGGCGCTCATGTCACCTGTCTCAACATTAGCGAAGAGCAAAATCAGGAAAATGAACGACGTAATCGCCAACAGGGTCTTAACAATCTGATTGAGATTGTATTTGGCAATTTTAAAGATATTCCCTTTGACGATAGTAGCTTCGATTTAGTTTGGTCTCAGGATGCCCTATTCCACAGTGACGGACAAGATCGAGTTCTCGAAGAAGCCTATCGGGTGCTGAAACCCGGTGGACAGTTACTGTTTATGGATATTCTGCAAGCCGATGATTGTCCAGATGGAGCCTTAAAAGATGCACTCGGGCGGGTTAATATCCATCATGAGCGTTTGGGATCTTTCCAGTCCTATACCAGTCAAGCCGAAAGCCTAGGCTTTGAAACGATTAACGTGATTGATAAATCCTACCAGTTGCTCGTCCATTACACAAAATTAAGGGATTCTGTTATTGCCCATTACGACGAACTCAGCCAAAAATGTACTCCAGAATTTTTAGAATCTTCTAAGAATGGCTTATGTTCTTGGGTGGAGTCGGCTGAGAAAGGTCTGTTTACCTGGGGCTTATTTCATTTTCGCCGTCCATAAGTCATGTGAAGAACGCGATCGGCTCAAACCCTGACTATTTGATAGACTGACAAATTTATACTTGTAGGTTGGGTTGAACAATGTCAAACCCAACACAGTTAAGTTGATCGATACTAAGTTGACCAGAACGTTTCAAGCTATATAAAGGATTGAACCTCAGAATTCTGTTGGTTGAATGTGGATTAGCTTAACAGTGTTGTTGAGTTCCACTAACCCTAACCCAACCTACGAAAAATCGGGAATTTCAGAACTAATGATTCGGTACTGATGTTCAATTGGTTGTTTCATCTTTTCAAGTCAAGAACATGAACCCACAAGAAATTATCAACACTCATCGCGACCACGTCTTTTTTTCCTGGGTCCCTCAGAAAAACATCCAAAATCCAATTGTGATGGATCGCTCAGAGGGCGTGTACTTCTGGGATAAAGACGGCAAAAAGTACCTGGACTTTTCCAGTCAGTACGTCAATATGAATATCGGTCATAGCCATCCCAAGGTAATAGCCGCCATCAAAGACCAAGCCGATCGACTCGCGTTTGCCCATCCCGGTACAGCGACAGAAATTCGTGCTGCAACAGCCGCTAAATTGGCTGAAATTACACCTGGGGATTTAACTAAAACTTTCTTTACCCTGAGTGGGGCTGAAGCTGTTGAAAATGCGATTAAAATCGCCCGACTGTACACAGGACGGCATAAAATTGTTACCCGATATCGCAGTTATCATGGCGCGACCCTCGGTGCTGCGATCGCCGGAGGAGATCCCAGACGCTTAGCGCACGAACCGACCATTAGCGGGATTGTTCGGGTTCATGACCCTTATGCTTACCGTTGCCCGTTTGGCTACGCACCCGAAGGAAATCCCCAAGTTTATATCGATCACGTGATTCAAACCATTGAGTTTGAGGGGCCAGAAAACGTGGCAGCAATCCTGATGGAAACAATTACAGGTTTCAATGGTTGTATTATTCCTCCTGATGGTTATTGGCAAGCATTGCGGGAATATGCTGACCAGCATGGCATCTTACTGATTTGCGATGAAGTGATCGCAGGCTTTGGTCGTACCGGGAAAATGTTTGCGATCGAGCATTATGGTGTGGTTCCCGATATTATGGCAATGGCGAAAGGACTCACCTGTGGCTATATTCCGATGGGTGCCGTCATAGTCCGACAGCATATTGCCGATCACTTTGAAACTAATCCCTTCGGCTGTGGACTCACATTTAGCGGTAATCCTATGGGTTGCGCGACTGCTTTAGCAACGATGAAGGTTTATGAAGAAGAAAATCTGGTGGAAAATAGCCGGGTTATGGGCGATCGCATGGCAGAAAAGTTACAGGAAATGAAGGCAAAACATCCATCAGTCGGAGATGTCCGCAGTTTAGGATTGTATGGCGTGATTGAATGTGTCAAGAACCGAGAAACGCGAGAACCGATGGCTCCTTGGAATGCTAAACCCCACGAAATGGTCGTCATGGGTAAAATGGCTGCCCGTCTGCGGGAGTTGGGTTTACACGGTCTTGTGCGCTGGAATTGGGTGTTTATGTCTCCTCCACTGTGCATCAATCAAGAACAGTTGGAAGAAGGGTTTGCCATCATTGATGATGCCTTGAAAATTGCCGATCAAGCCTACGAAGGTTAATCACTTTATCAATATTTGAAATAGGAGAAAATCCCGATGCAAATTGGATTTATTGGTCTGGGTAATATGGGCAGTGGGATGGTTACTAATCTGCTCAAAACAGGATTTGATGTTTCGGTACATGACATCCAACCCGAAAAAGCAGAAACCTTAATCGCAGCAGGTGCTGTTTGGCGCAATTCCATCCCAGAAGTCGCCAGTGATGCAGATGTCGTCATGACCAGCCTTCCGGGACCAAAACAGTTAGAAGCAGTGATGTTAGGGGATACTGGAGCGATCGCCCATGCCCGCCCTGGAACGATTTGGCTCGATACGGGAACCAATTCAATAGAAATCATGAACAAGATTTCAGCCCAGGCATCTGAACGGGAAATTGATGCGATCGCAGCCCCTGTTTCTGGGGGAGCCAAGGGGGCTGAAACGGGTACTTTATCCATGTATGTGGGGGGAAATCAAGAAACCTTTGACAATATTAAAGGAATATTAGAAGCGATTGGTTCCCAGATTTATTATGTGGGGCCACTTTCCCATGCTATCCTTTCCAAGTTGCTGATTAATTATCTTTGTTTTATTAATACTAAAGCCCTGGGAGAAGTGCTTTCCTTGGGAACAGAAGCAGGAATCGATCCCAAACAACTTACAAATATGATTCAAGCAGGTTCAGGGAGTAGCTGGGTGGCAGAAAAATTGCTGCCTTCAATCTTAGAAGGAAATCCGGGTCCAGCATTTACATTAAACTTGGCTCATAAGGATGCCTGTTTGGTTAATGAACTCAATCAAAGCTTCAAAACCTCTCTAGAATTTTCCGAGGGTTTATGTGAGGTTTTGCGACAGGCTTGTGAGACTTATGGTGGGGATAAAAGTTTTACTCAGATGATGAATTTGCAGGAGTAGTCATATCACTTCTCATCTCCCTATCAATTCAATTGCACGCAAAAATTTAAGTATTTCATTTAACTATTGCGCTCAGGAGATACTTGAGTAGATCTAACTATTGCGCTCAGGAGATACTTGAGTAAATCTAACTATTGCGCTCAGGAGATACTTGAGTAGATCTAACTATTGCGCTTAGGGAAGACTTGAGTAAATCTAACTATTGCGCTCAGGAGATACTTGAGTAGATCTAACTATTGCGCTCAGGAGATACTTGAGTAGATCTAACTATTGCGCTCAGGAGATACTTGAGTAGATCTAACTATTGCGCTTAGGGAAGACTTGAGTAGATCTAACTATTGCGCTCAGGAGATACTTGAGTAGATCTAATTATTTAAGTAGATCTAACTATTGCGCTTAGGGAAGACTTGAGTGCATGATTTCAATTTTTTTGAGAATTGGGGTGCGTTACGCTGTCGCTAACAGCACCCTACTAGCTTCAATCAGTAATCTAGTCTAAAATTTTGCTATGAAAAGTCAATCTGAACAATACAAAATATCTGAAATTCAGCAAGATAAAAGAAAACTTTTCCTGGATTGGGACGATGGTCATCGCAGTACATTCCACTATATTTGGCTGCGGGATAACTGTTATTGTTCTGAGTGTGGCGATCCTAGACATGGAGAAAAGCGTTTTCAAATTATTGATGTTCCCTTAGATATAAAACCTCTGTCAGTTGATTGGGATAGTGATAATACACTAGAAATATTATGGAAACCCGATAGTCATAAGAGTATCTATAATACTCAGTGGTTGCGACAGCATTGCTATTCTACGACCGAGAGAAAGCATCGTCAGCATCGACCTATTCTTTGGGATAGCAATATTGTTACTAACCTGCCACAGATTGCTTTTGAAGAAGTCCAAACTAGAGATAAAGGTCGATTACAACTACTAGAACACCTGAGAGATTACGGGATTTGTTTTGTACGAAACGTGCCTCCTAAAAAAGGAGAACTCGAATCCTTTGCCCAGTCATTTGGGCCTCTATTGGAAACCAATTATGGACGTATATTCGAGATTGTTGTCGATCCAGAAGAAAGCCAGAAAAGTGTTGCTAACTCCCAAATTGACCTCATCCCCCACACGGATGATGCCTATCAATATGCACCACCGGGAATTATTTTTTTCCACTGTTTAATGGCGAATAATGATGGTACAGGTGAGTCTACCTTTGTGGATGGTTTCAAAATCGCAGAAGTGCTACGTCAGGAAGATTCCGAGGCGTTCGATCTACTCTGT
>CAYNXM010000175.1:0-14518 GCA_964401105.1 uncultured Lyngbya sp.
TATTTCGCCTCATCTGTAGGTGGCGCACCGTTAGATGTCCTTAAAGAGTATGTCCGCAATCAAAGTACACCGAAATAGTTGTTGATAGATTACCGTTAACCGTCGTGAACGACGGGGCTTGAAACCCGCTTTTTTTGGTCACGGCTTGAAAACATAAGGTGCCCACACCAGAAGTTAACAGCGCTACATTGGGGTCTAATCCCGCTAAAATTGGAACCAAGACCAACGCACCGAAGGCAACAAACAGCATTTGTGCGCCGAGGAGAATATCCTTCAACCGAAAATGATAGCCAGTTGTTGTTTCTAACTCAGGGTTGGGTGGCTGTGGCGGCAATTGGGTCATGGGTGGGGAAGGATTGCTGTCAATTTCTTAGAAGTTATCTTAAACTAAAAGCTTAAGACACATCACAACTATCTATGCTTAGCCGAATCAAGGAGTTAGCTGAATCTTTAGCGCCTCGTCTAATTGAAATTCGTCGTCACATTCATGCTCATCCTGAACTGAGTGGGGAAGAATATCAAACGGCTGCTTATGTCGCAGGGGTATTATCTTCCTGTGGACTACACGTCCAAGAAGGCATTGGTAAAACCGGAGTGATTGGAGAGTTAAAAGGAGAGTCTGAGACTTCTCACTGGCTGGGTATTCGCACAGATATGGATGCCCTACCGATTCGAGAACGAACGGGGCTAGATTTTGCTTCTCGTCAAACCGGAATTATGCACGCTTGTGGCCATGACGTTCATACAACAGTGGGGCTAGGGACGGCGATGGTGTTGTCTCAATTAGGAGAATCTTTACCGGGGCATATCCGCTTTCTATTTCAACCCGCTGAAGAAATTGCCCAAGGGGCGGGCTGGATGGTGGCAAACGATGGGATGAAGGATGTAGCAGCGATTTTAGGCTTGCACGTTTTCCCCTCAATTCCTGCTGGTTGTATTGGATTGCGCCAAGGGGCGTTGACAGCGGCAGCGGATGATTTAGAATTAATCATTATGGGAGAATCGGGGCATGGTGCCCGTCCTCATGAATCTAAAGATGCGATTTGGATTGCGGCTCAGGTGATTACAACCCTACAGCAAGCCATTAGCCGTACTCACAACCCTTTACGCCCTGTTGTGTTAACCATTGGACAAATTAGCGGAGGACGCGCCCCTAATGTGATTGCAGACCAAGTGAGGATGCTAGGAACCGTGCGATCGCTTCATCCAGAAACCCACGAATTATTACCCAGTTGGATTGAAAATATTGTTGCCAGTGTTTGCCAAATGTACGGCGCAAAATATAAGATGAATTATCGTCGGGGGGTTCCCTCTGTACAAAATGACTCCAGATTAACTCAGTTAGTCGCAGAGTCAGCAAATGAAGCTTGGGGAAAAGATAGCATTCAACTCCTGCCGGAACCCTCTTTGGGGGCGGAGGATTTCTCAATCTATTTGCAACACGCCCCTGGCATGATGTTTCGTTTAGGGGTGGGACACCGAGATCAACCTAATTATCCTCTCCATCATCCTAAATTTGATGTGGATGAATCAGCAATTGTCACCGGAGTGGTGACCCTGGCTTATTCGGCTTATAAATATTGGCAGAGGTTAGGTTGTGCTTAAAATTCTTCTAATTCTAAGCTAGAGGAGGACAGGGTTGAATCCGTTTCAAATTCGGAAAAAGACTGAGAAGGCCCGGAAATAGACAACTCCACAACAGAATCTCGATTATAATTATATTCCTCGGAAGAAGATCTCCATTGACTGGAGGATTCAGACTCCATTGTGGGTTCTGGAGTCCAACTTGAAGGGGTTTGAGTTGGAGAGGGATTATAAGATTCAGTTGGGGTTGAATTCCAGTCTGTATCATACTCAGAAACAGTTGAGGGATTCGATTCTGTTTCTTCCCAACCTGAGGCAGCTCCATATCCGCTGTCATAGGAGTTATCATTTGATAAATCAGTTGTGTAACCTGAATATCCTGATGTGCCTCTATTGGGACGAGCCTCCCTATCATAATTGTATTGATAGTTGTAGTCATAAGGGTCACTCTCGCCCCCCTCATCCGGCTGAGAATTAGATTCAGATTCCCAAGTATTGGCCTCCGTTGTCTCCCACTCGTTGGTGTAGTCAGGGGTATTGTCAGGGGTGACTTCTGAATTGTCAGATTCCCAGTCGTATTCATCCTCAGGCCTCGTTTGATATCCTTGAGAATAGGGTTGAGAATAAGCATCTTCAGAAACTTGCCTTTGTAGGTCATCTAATCGATCATTTTGATCCCATTGAGAATTCCAATCTTCGTCTGAATTGTAGTCATCTGAGTCAATATTATCCGCTTGGTCAAAATCAAGATCGCGATCGCTTGCCCAAGGGTCCTCCTCGGGTTCAACCACTTTTGTTTTAACAGAAGGATCTTCAAACATCGGTCTCGAGGGATCATAATCTGAAAATCCTTCCCCCGACCAATCTAGACCTTTCTGGTCAGAGTCAAATCTCTGATGCACATCATGAAATACCATCTGAGTGTAACGTCGGGTCAGACTAAACCCCAGCCAACCAAATAACAATGCTGTCATAATAAAGACAATCGGAGTATATCTCTGTAACCACAGCAATTGCCCTAAAAATCGAGGTGGACTCATCTGAGAGGAAGTCGGAGAAACAGCTTTACCATCAGGACGGGTTGAATGCTCACGATCCTCCGGACTCAGGGGAGACTCAACAGGTGGATAATTTGAATTTAAGTTGGGCATTAAGGCTAACCAGCGATCAAGAGTTTGAGGACGGTTGGAGGATTTGACTTCTAACCCGGCTAAAATCATCTGTTCTATCGATGGACTTAACTCCGGGTGCAGTCGCTTCAGGGAAGGTTGAATTGAGCTAAACCACTGGGCTGTACCTTGGCTTGAGAGTAATGGTGCGTCTATTGGAGGCTGTCGGGTCAATAGGTAGTATAGGGTTGCGGCTAAACCGTAGACATCTGTTGCTTGTGTCAAGGTTTCATGGGGCAGATATTGCTCAAGGGCAGCAAATCCCCCAGGTAAGTTACGATTTCCTCGATAAGGCTGGGTTGTGCGTTCGCTAAAGCTACTGTTAATCCCAAAATCAATTAAGGTAACTTCATCGCTGCCAGCGCGTTGTAGGATGGTGTGGGGTTGTATATTGCAGTGCAGTAACCCGTATTGATGAATCACCTTTAACGCTGCGGCAACTTGACGAATATAATACAGGGCTTGATCGACGCTCAGAGGTGAGCGAGATTGAAGTTTTTCCGCTAAAGAAGATCCCTCAATATAGTTCATCACTATAAACGGTAATCCCTTCTCCTCAAATAGATCTAGAACACGAATCAGGTTCGGATGCTGACATTGACTCAGGCGATGGGTCACAGCCCGAAAATGATGATAATACTGAGAGAAGTCCGGATGATGCCGCAAACTGGGTCGGAGTGTTTTGATAGCGACAGCCTGACCCAATGGGACATGGGTGGCTCGGTACGTGATCCCAAACTCTCCTCGATCCAGCGTATGCTTGATCCGGTATTTTCCTTGCTGTAGAACTATTTCAGCGCTTGAGTTCATCTGCTTACCTGCCAACTTGTCCCTAATGCTACCCTATAATTCCCCATCGGGGAAAGGTAATCTCAGGACTCTGTCGTAGATAGTCTACCGCAGTTAAGCCAATTGTGACGAATTATTGAGCTAAATTTTTGGGGAAGTGGATTTTATGTAGTATGGCTTTGGCTATATTGCTATATCCTGAGAAATCGTTAATCTCTATCCCAATATCACCCCGAGGCATTCGGTGCACAGCACAAACAGCGATTACTGCCTTCTCTCTAATTGGGGTCAACACACACCGGATTCATTTTGATTAAACACCTGATCAACTTTTTTTTTCAATCAATATTAAGTTAAATCTTAAAAAATAGTCAAAACTGCTATTTATAATATTAGGAAAAGAAGAATCTGTCTTGCCATAAGATGAAACTATATAACGTTTCTACTTTATTCCTTTGCAAGCTATGCTCAAGTGAATTTTAATTTATACTCAAACCCCAGGCCATATTCCCTGTTTTTTGACTTCAAGCTCTAATTCTTTTAAAAATTGACAAAATAATATTATTAACATAAAATTTCACCTATATTATCAGTTTGTGTTTCTGTTTATGTTGTGCAAAATATCAAGAATATCTTTGGGGTTTGGGTTACTCAAAGCTAGCTTTTTATGGTGCTTACTCGCGGCTCTCCCCCTCAAAGCACAAATTATTCCGGATCGGAGTTTGCCTGAAAATTCCAGGATTACACCCCAAGGTAACATCATTCAAATTGATGGGGGTACAAGGGTAGAAAATCATCTATTTCATAGTTTTGAACAATTTTCAGTTCCCGCAAATATTACTGCTTCTTTTAATAACGATATTCAGATTCAGAATATTTTCTCCCGTGTAACAGGTGGCTCAATTTCAGAAATTAATGGCACAATTAAAGCCAATGGAGCTGCTAACTTATTCCTAATCAATCCCAATGGGATTCTGTTTGGTGAAAGTGCCTCCCTTAATATTGGTGGCTCTTTTTTTGCCACAACCGCAGATAGTATTGTATTTGCTGATGGTAACCAATTTAGCGCGACTGATTCTAACAATCCTGCTTTACTGACTGTTAATATTCCGATTGGTTTATGGTTTCGAGAAAATCCCGGTACAATTATAAACCGTTCAGGAACTACAGCTACAGTACTGATTGAAGATGGTGAAACAGAAACTGAAGAAATTCAAAGAACAGTAGGCAATTTCGTTGTCACCCTAATGATTGAAGTTAACAAACAAAAACAAACTCAAAGAACAATAGGGGGTTTAGGGGTTAAACCGGGACAAAGCTTAGGTTTAATTGGGGGTGATGTAATTTTAGATGAGGGAGTTTTAGAAGTAGAAAACGGCAGGATTGAACTGGGAAGTGTCGGAGAAAATAGTTTTGTTTGGTTTAATTCAGCAAATAATAATTTTGAACTAAATTATCAGAATAATCTGAACTTAAGAGATATTCAAATCCTGAACGGTAGTAAAATTAATGTTCAGGGAGAAGGCGGCGGGGATGTACAAATTCAAGGACGACAAGTTAGCCTCTCCAATCGATCAGCAATTGATGGCAGTACCCTGGGAGATCAACCGGGAGGAACCATAGAAATAACAGCGCAAGAATCTATTGATATTATTACAAGCAGAATTATATCCCATGTAGGTTCAAATGAACAAACCCAAGTTAGGGGTGACGGGGGTAATATTCTGCTGAATACTGAGCATCTCAGTCTACATACTGGAGGGTTTATATCAGTCAGTACTTTTGGTATTGGTAATGGTGGCGATTTAATCATCCAGGCAACCGATATAGAAGTGGTAGGTCGAGATTTAAGCACTACAAGAAGAAGAGGTCAAGCAAGTGCTTTTATCGCTGATGTTTATCAAGCCGGTACAGGAAATCCTAATGATAGACATGGGGGAAATATTTTCATTACAACAGAGCAATTAAGTATACGAGCTGAGCAGATTTTAGATAGTGATATAGCTAACCCGCCCACCATTACTGCTTCATTAAGGGGAACTGGAAATGCAGGAAATATTAATATTAAAGCTAGCGAAAGTATAGAAGTGATTAATGGTGCAATTCGATCTGATATTGGTCGAGCAGAAGATGATATTGGCCGTGGGGGCGATCTTGACATTGAAACAGGAAATTTACTGATTACTGAAGGTTCATTTGTAGCTGCAACAACATTAGGTCTAGGAAATGCTGGTAATATTGATATCACGGCAACAGATATAGAAATCAGTAATCCTTCAGGTATTCAACAGGCTGGAATTTTAGCTCAAGTCAATCTGCAAGCAACAGGAGATGCTGGAAATGTTACTATCAATACTGAACGTTTGACAGTACGAGATGGAGAACTCATTTCTGTTGCTAGTGAGAATATCGGAAATGCAGGCACGCTAGAAATTAATGCAACTGAAGTTGAATTGATTGGTCAATCTTCTACAACGACTCGAACTGTAAATGTAGGCCCCAGTGAATTGCGAGTGGGTCTGCTTTTGAGGGGTGAAAATGAGGAAGTAATACCCAATAGAATCGGCGGTAACTTAATTTTGAATACAGAACGGTTAACCATTAGAGATGGTGCACAAATCTCAGGTTTAACAGCGGGAAATGGAAATGGTGGTAATTTAGATATTACGGCAACAGATATCAATTTGCACAGTGGTGGTGGAATTACAGCTCGTGCCGCACAAGATTCTACCGGGGGAAATCTTTCAATTAATACGGATTCTTTAATGCTGAGAGAAAGCAATATTACGGCGAATGCTGAGGAAGGTCGGGGAGGAAATATTAATATTAATTCCGAACTCCTCTTTCAGGGGCCATACAGTCAAATTAGTGCAACTTCTGCCTTAGGAATTGATGGGACTGTTACCCTTAATACTCCTGTGATTAACTCCGATGCAGGGTTAATTGAGTTCTCTGATACACCGATTGATGTCACCAGCTTGATTGGACAAGATCCTTGTTCTCAAGGGCAGGAAAGCGAGTTGATTAATACAGGACGAGGCGGATTGCCTCCGAGTCCTCAAGAAAGTCTGCGAAGTGGGAGTGAAGAAATATTAGTTGAATTAATGGAACTCAATTTTGAGGATAATTCTTATTCCGTTAATGCCAATCTGAGAACACAACAAAACCCGATTCAATCATCCCATCAATCTATTTCTAGTTTAGAAATTGTTCCGGCTAGAGGTTGGATACGAGATGAAAATGGAGATGTAATTTTAGTGAGTTATGATCCGACTCAAACAGGTGTTCAGCGTCAAAGACCGGTTTCAAATCAATGTCAATCTTGAATATTGAACAATCAGAAATTGAGTTAGATGAGTTAGAGGAGTAACTTACATATTCTAGAATTTGATCAGTCTGAATCGTAAGCGCTAAAATAAATAGTTACGCCTTAACTAATACATAAACTTTTAACAATGACCACGACTTCGACCGTAGACTTTCAAGACGAATTTGATATTATTGTTGTTGGTGCCGGACATTCGGGTTGTGAAGCGGCTTTGGCTGCTGCCCGGTTGGGATGTCGGACGTTGATGTTGACTCTTAATTTAGATAAAATTGCTTGGCAACCTTGTAACCCGGCAGTCGGTGCCCCAGCTAAGTCTCAACTTACCCATGAAATCGATGCATTGGGGGGAGAAATTGGGAAAATGGCAGATCGTACCTATCTACAAAAACGGGTGCTGAATGCCTCACGAGGGCCGGCTGTGTGGGCGTTACGCGCCCAAACGGATAAACGGGAATATTCGGCTGTGATGCGGGATATTGTGGAAAATCAAGAAAATCTTGCCATTCGTGAAGCCATGGTAACGGATTTAGTTTTAGGCAAAAATGACGAAATTATCGGGGTAGAAACTTATTTTGGTGTTGCCTTTAAATGTCAAGCTGTTATTCTGACAACGGGTACTTTTTTAGGCGGTATGATTTGGGTTGGAAATAAATCAATGGCAGCCGGACGGGCGGGAGAATTTGCCGCAACGGGTTTAACAGAAACTTTAAATCATTTAGGCTTTGAAACCGGACGGTTAAAAACAGGAACCCCAGCCCGTGTTGATAAACGTTCTGTTAATTATAATCATCTTGAACCTCAACCGGGGGATGAAGAGGTTCGCTGGTTTAGTTTTGATCCAAAAGTTTGGGTCGAAAGAGAACAAATGTGTTGTCATCTAACTCGAACTACTCCAGAAACCCATCGTTTAATTCGAGATAATTTACATTTATCTCCAGTTTATGGCGGTTGGGTAGATGCCAAAGGTCCCCGTTATTGCCCCAGTATTGAAGATAAAATTGTTCGGTTTGCAGAAAAAGACAGCCATCAAATCTTTATTGAACCTGAAGGTCGCACTATTCCAGAATTGTATATTCAAGGATTTTCAACGGGTTTACCGGAAAATTTACAATTACAAATGTTGCGATCGCTTCCCGGTTTAGAACAGTGTATTATGTTGCGTCCGGCTTATGCTGTGGAATATGATTATTTACCCGCAACCCAATGTTATCCTACATTGATGACGAAGAAAATTGAAGGGCTATTTTGTGCGGGTCAAGTTAATGGAACGACTGGGTATGAAGAAGCGGCAGCACAAGGTATTGTCGCCGGAATTAATGCCGTGAGATTTATTCAGCATCAAGAGATGTTTGTGTTCCCCCGCGAACAAAGTTATCTGGGTACATTAATTGATGATTTGTGTACAAAAGATTTAAGAGAACCTTACCGAATGTTAACCAGTCGGTCAGAATATCGGTTATTATTGCGTTCGGATAATGCCGATCAACGTCTCACCCCATTAGGTCGAGAAATTGGCTTAATTGACGATCGTCGTTGGCAATTATTCCAACAAAAACAAGCAAATATTGTCGCTGAAAAAGAACGGTTGTATACCACTCGAATTAAAGAACGGGATCAAGTGGGAATGAAGATTGTAGCAGATACCCAACAACGAATTAAAGGCTCAATTACTTTAGCGGATTTATTGCGCCGTCCGGGATTTCATTACTCTAATTTAGAACAATATGAATTAGGAAATTTGGAGCTAAATAAACAAGAAAAAGAAGGGGCAGAAATCGAAATTAAATATTCAGGTTATTTACAACGTCAACAAAATCAAATCGATCAAGTCAGTCGTCACGCCAATCGTAAATTACCAGAAAATTTGGATTATATGGAAATAACAACATTATCAATGGAATCTCGTGAAAAGTTAAGCAAAGTACGACCGTTAACCATTGGTCAAGCGTCTCGAATTGGCGGCGTTAACCCAGCAGATGTCAATGCTTTATTAATTTATTTAGAAACTCAAAATCGTCAACCGTTGGCAAGTTCTTCAAGCACATAATACTTCAATCACTCTCTGTAGTCTTATTCCCCCCTTAACAAGGGGGGATTTAGGGGGGTTTCTCAGTGGCAATATCACCTAGAAATTGGTATAAAATTATGAGATATCTGAATTGTCTAGTTTTGCAGGTGAGGGCTGTCAACCATCTTTGCTTCGTTGCCAATATTTCCTAATATTAAATTTACCCATAATATTTAATTGGAAAAAACGATTCGCCCCTTTTCTTTCTGGTGGAGGCATGGGATGAGACGAGATGATTAAGATCATGTCGCTGAAAGCAACGCATCATGGTATGTTAGTCAATTGGATTAAATAAAGTCAAATTACTCTAAAAAAGTTTATGAGCGTTGTAGACGATAAAACGGTTGTTCAGGAATATTTTAATTCTACCGGCTTTGATCGATGGAGACGAATTTATGGCGATGGAGAAGTCAATAAAGTTCAGCTAGATATTCGCAAAGGGCATCAGCAAACCATTGAACGGGTGTTAGAATGGCTAAAAGACGATGGTAACTTAGCGGGTTTATCGATTTGCGATGCCGGCTGTGGCGTGGGTAGTTTGAGCATTCCTCTGGCTCAAGCCGGTGCTAAAGTTTCTGGGAGTGATATTTCTGAGAAAATGGTGACAGAAGCCCAACAACGGGCAGATCAAGTGTTAGGAGATGCTCGTCAAAATCTGACCTTAAATACACAAGATTTAGAAACCATTGAAGGTAAATATCATACTGTGATTTGTTTGGATGTACTGATTCATTATCCTCAAGCACAAGTTGCCGATATGATAGCCCATCTTAGTACATTAGCAGAATCTCGTGTTATTCTGAGCTTTGCTCCGAAAACCCTATTGTTGACGATTTTAAAACAAATTGGTCAGTTATTCCCTGGGCCAAGCAAAACCACCCGTGCTTACCAACATCGAGAAGCGGATATCATTAAAATTTTTGAAGACAACGGTTTCAAAATTGCCCGTAATACCATGACCAGTACACGATTTTACTTTTCTCGGTTAATTGAAGCGGTTCGCTAACAAACTAATAGGCAATGAGGACAATTCAGCGATCGACACCCTATAATGTGTTGCTTATTGCCCGTTGCCCGTTGCCCGCTGTCTATTATCACTCTAACGGTTCAGTATTTCCACCTTTTACCCAACCGGTTCGATCTGGATCTTCCTCAACTTGAATTTTCTGCCACAGTCGATCTTCTGTTTCCTCCAGAACAACCACAGTTTCATCAAAGCCAATGCCGCCAATGCGGTTAGCATCCAAACTAGCAGTATCCCGTAAGATTAATCCGATCGGCTGAACAACAATAGCCCGATAAGCCCCGGGTGGTAAAGCATCTGCTTCAGGTGTAGGTGTAGGTGTAGGGGTTGCTGCGGGGGTTGGGGTTACTGCGGGGATATTTGTTTGAGCAACTTGATCGTTAGGAAAAGTTGGCTTTTCCGGTAATTCTGCTAATCTTGCTGCGAAGTATAGGGCAGCCGCTACACTCGCCCCAGCTAAAATTAACATCGCTAAAATTACGCCAACGATGAATTTAAAGATCCCATATATGCTCATCGGATTGTGTTGAACCGTTAGTCGTTGAGAGTTTGTCAAAGGAGAAAACCAAAAAAGTTAAATTTTACAGAAAATTGTAAAGATTTTAGGTAATTATGTCTATGGTTTTTATGAATTAATGGTTTACTCTTGGAGTTGGGTCAGAATATCCACCCCCACCTGAGTCACAGCAACAGTATGTTCAAACTGAGCCGATAGTTTACCGTCTTTGGTGATCGCTGTCCACCCATCTTCTAAAACTTGGGCTTCCCATGTGCCTTCATTAATCATCGGTTCTATTGTAAACACCATACCAGGACGGAGTTTTTTACCTTTTCCGCGAGTACCATAATGAGGAATTTGGGGGGCTGTATGGAAAGTGGTATTGACCCCATGACCGACAAAATCTCGAACCACAGAAAATCCTTCGGCTTCGGCATATTCCTGAATGGCTGCGCCAATGTCTCCAATTCTAGCACCGGGTTTAACGGCTGCAATTCCTCGCATCATTGACTCATAAGTCACCTCAACTAGCTTTTTGGCAGTCGGAGAAGCAGTGCCGACACAAAACATTTTTGAGGTATCCCCATGATATCCATCGACAATGGGAGTCACGTCAATATTAATAATATCGCCCTCTTTTAAGATCTGTTTTGCATTGGGAATGCCATGACAGATCACATGGTTAATACTGGTACAAATTGATTTAGGAAAGCCATGATAACCTAAAGGAGCACTCTTTGCGCCATGAGCCTGAGTCCAGCGTTCTGCTTCATCATTCAGTTCTAATGTACTCACTCCCGGTTGCACCATTGGTTCAAGGTGTTGTAAGAGTTGGGCCGCTAAATAGCCAGCTTGACGCATTTTGTCAATTTCACGGCGTGATAATAAAACGATTGTTTCGCTTCCCATGGGTCCTTAGTTTCAATAATAATTAGCTTGAAGCCTCTATTTTCCATCTTCCAAAGCGACAGCTTGGATCAATACTCTCTCTCACTTTAGCTTAATTTGTTCTCTCAGCTTGATTCTATAGCTTTGTTGCAGCGAACGCCAAACATCCCCATCCCATAATTAAGGCTACACCACCAAGGGGCGCGATCGCACCCAGCCATTTAATTCCTGTTAAGCTTAATGCATACAAACTCCCAGAGAATATTATAACTCCGGCGACGAATGCCCACCCGGCTACCACCATTAACGGTTGAGGTGTATCTGTTTGGCGCAGGAATAGCCCAATCAATAATAACCCTAAAGCGTGGTACATTTGGTACTGAGCACCTGTTTTAAAGATGTCTAAAGCCGTATCACTGATTTGAGTCTTGAGGCTATGAGCGCCAAAAGCACCAGCCATTACTGATAACCCACCCAGAATTGATGCTAAACAGATAAAAGTTCGATCCATAAGATTAAATAAGATTAAATATTAAATAATTTCACTCTAAAATCTTTAAAGATTTTTTTGTTAATTTTCTATTGACTTTGTGATTTTAAGGACTCGTTAAAACAATAATAGATTTTCCCATTCTCACAAATTATAGAAGTTCCTTGAAGAAGAACAGAGATCGCCTGAGCAAAGCTGCTGTCAAAGCATGACTGAGGAATTGAGAGATGTTAAGAAAAATGGACAAATTTTAATCTTAGTTTCAATTCAGTTCAATCAAGTGCCATGAATCTAATTCAGATGATAGGGTGATTGACAACTTCAAGATTTTATTCAATCACCTTGGATTTAACAGATGTATAAGAAAAACTCTAAAGGCGACCTGATTAGCGCTACTCTAATAGCAGCTTTAGGTGCAGGCGTTGCTACATCCTTTGCGGTTGCTCGAGGACAAAGTCCCTGGACCGCAATTGGAATCACCCTATTTGCGGCTGTTGCGGCGGTAATCTGCGATCGCACTGGATTAATCTAAGAAAATCAGTTGAGTTTGGTAGAGTTAGGAAACAACTATTGATTATTTTACCCTAACTCCTCCAAACCGAATAGAGGGTTAGACTGACTCTAACTCCACATTCCTACACAGCGTGTTTTCCGTTGTAGAGGTGGGGGAACATCTCCTGGATCAATATTGTCACCATTGCAATTACCGGGTCTGGGAAGACGTGAGTCAGGATCCATGGTAGATTTGTCTTCTACTGAACAACTGTCAACAAACTGTAGAGAAATTCGTACTTTTCCGTGTCGCCAAGGTTGGTTAGGTTGAAGCACATGACAACTCATCCCTTCAGCAAAGAGATGTTCTTCTTCAAGTTTCGACTGCATCATTGCCAGAAATTCACTGACTTTGAAAGTGCATTGAAACATTAAAGCACTTGCCCCTGTATGAATCACATCATCGGGACAAAGGATTTCAACAGAATCGTTCATAAAAACCACCCATAAGAATGTAAACCTTTCCCTAAAAGATTAACCCCTAAATAGCAAATCCAGACGACAAAAAATCCAGTTGCAGCTAAAATCGCGGGTTTACGTCCTTGCCAACCTCGAGTAATGCGGGCGTGGAGATAGGCAGCAAATATCAACCAGGTAATTAATGCCCAGGTTTCCTTGGGATCCCAACTCCAATACGATCCCCAAGCTTCATTCGCCCAAACTGCCCCAGCAATAATTCCAATCGTCAGTAGGGGAAAGCCTAAACCAATGATTCGATAGCTGATATTATCGATGGTTTCAGCTAAGCTTAATCGTTGGGGTGATAACGGTTCAGTGTTTTCTGATAGGGATAGATTGGGTTCAACTTTTTCTAAGACAGCAGTGGTGCTTCCCGGACTATTGCTGAGTGAAACAGCGTTGCCTGTTACAGTGGATTCTATTTTGTCTGAGTCTTGTAAGCCCTTGAGACTCCGACGAGAAATGCGGGTGCCGAAAGAACTACCACTGAGTTCAACTGCTTGGCCTTTAGTAATGACTAAAAATGCGATCGCCAATAATGAACCTACCATCAATGTGGCGTAACTCAGCATCATGACGCTGACGTGCATCATCAACCAGTTTGACTTGAGGGCAGGAACCAATGGTTCAGAGACTTGCATCTGAGGCGGTAAGGTCAACGCGGCAAAGGCTGTAATTCCCATCGCTACCGGGGCAGTGACTACGCCCACTAACCGACTTTGACTCATTTGTTCGGCGATGAGGTGAATGGTTGTCAGACCCCAGGTCAGGAAAAACAAAGATTCATATAAGTTACTAATGGGGAAATATCCAGCTTCGATCCATCTGGCCCCCAATAAAGCCGCAATACAAAGATTTGCGATCGCCATTCCCGTTGTTCCTAAAGTTTGAAGATTAGGCAGTTTAGGAAATGCAGCGCCGACCCAATAAATTAGCATCGTTGCCAGCAGAATCGCAAATGAGACATTATCTAAAGTATTCTCTAATGCAATGAAATCCATGTAAAATTTTTCCTCTCTTTGACAATACTCCCACCGATAAATCGGGGGATTCTCGCTAATTGCTTAATCGAGTTTCCTGCTTCTGCTCCTCTTATCTAGCCCACTTTGGTACAAACGATATTTGATCTCCCACTGGTACGGACCCCGACAGAACGAATCCACAGGCATTTTATTTTACTTCAACGACGAGCCGAGCCGCAAAAGGATTTAAAGACTTATTTAGTTCGGATATCCTTTTAGTTAGCTGCACGTGTCACCATTTCGTTTCGTGGGTGATATTTCCCGCGACGTGCCTAATACTTGGGGGAATTCCCTGTAAGATTTAATGCGCTAGAGCAATAAAACCATTGTACAACACTATTAAGTGCAACCTGATAAAGAATTGGTATTAGCGATTTTTAAGCCCTGGTTTTCTCTGTTGAATTCAAGCTCTCAGCTTTAGTATAACTTCAGCTTATATACACAATAAGTAACAATAGTGTCAAAACCCTTTACAAAGCGTTACAAAGTAGACTATATTATTAACAACGGAAGGCAAACAAGCCAACCGCAGAACATAGATAACTAAATACATAGCAATCATACTCACATATGACCACCACCTTACAACAGCGCTCAAGCGCCAACGTCTGGTCACGGTTTTGTAATTGGGTAACATCCACCAACA
>CAYNXM010000176.1:0-8058 GCA_964401105.1 uncultured Lyngbya sp.
ACCGACATTGGATGCGGCGGCCCGGGCAGCGGCAGCTTCATCCGGATGAATATTCAGCCGCGTTAAATTGATCCGGCCTTTACCATCAATTTCTCGGACTTTGATAATCACCTCATCTCCAATCCCAACTTCATCCTCAACCTTACCGACTCGATAGTCAGCTAACTGAGAAATGTGAATCATCCCTTCTTTACCGGGGAGAAATTCAACAAATGCGCCAATGGGAATAATCCGGGTGACCTTACCGACATAAACATCCCCAGCATTAAGTTTGCGGGTCATGCCTTGAATGATTTGATAGGCACGGGCTGCATTTTCACTATCAGTCGAAGCAATGGTCACCGTACCATCATCATCGATATCAATCTTAACCCCAGTTTCTTCCGTAATTCCCTTAATGGTTTTACCACCAGGTCCAATCACCAAACCAATAAAGTCTGGATCGATCTTCATCGTCAGCAAGCGTGGGGCAAAGGGAGACAGATCCGAACGAGGTTTGTCAATGGTCGTTAACATTCTCTCCAGGATATGTATACGGGCAGGCTTTGCCTGGTTAATCGCTTTTGCCACGGTTTCGATGGATAAACCTGTGATTTTCATATCCATTTGCAACGCCGTAATTCCAGAATCAGTCCCGGCGACCTTAAAGTCCATATCCCCGAGGAAGTCTTCAATTCCTTGAATATCGGTGAGGATACGAACTTCATCTCCTTCTTTAATTAACCCCATCGCCGCACCACTCACCGGCTTTTCAATCGGCACCCCAGCATCCATCAACGATAGGGTCGAACCGCATACTGACCCCATAGAGGTTGAACCATTAGAAGATAACACTTCTGAGACGATACGAATCACATAAGGGAACTTCTCTTTTGCGGGTAATACTGGTAATAATGCCCGTTCGGCTAAGGCACCATGTCCGATTTCCCGTCGTCCGGGCGATCGCATCGGCTTAGTTTCTCCCACAGAATAAGGGGGGAAGTTGTAATGATGCATATAGCGTTTTTCATCTTGGGGATGAAGATCGTCTAAATCCTGGGCATCTCCGGGGGTTCCAAGAGTCGCAATAGACAGGACTTGAGTTAATCCTCGGTTAAACAAACCACTACCATGTACCCGACGAGGTAATAAATTCACCCGACAGGAAACCGGACGCACTTGATCCAGTTGACGGCCATCAACCCGAACATTCTCTTCCGTGATTTGTTTTCGCATCATCTCACGGGTCAAGCTTTTAAACACCCGACTCACTGCTTTTGGATCTTCTACTGTCGTCACTTGTAGCGGATCATCTTCGGGTTTTTCTGCAATGGGTTCGAGAACTTCTTTTTGCTTAATCTCATCGAGGAGGGTATCGCGGCCTGTTTTATCTAAATCAAACTGCTTGAGAACGTTTTTAATCGGTTCTACGGTTTTCTCTCGGATAAATTCTACCAACTCTCGGGGTTCAGAGGGGGGTTCTGGAACAGCGATCTCATAGTTGATTTGTTCCATCATTTCCTGTTGGGCTTTAATCAGGTCATAGACCGCTTCATAGCCGAAGTCTATCGCCTCAATAATATCCTGTTCGGGGAGTTGATTGGCTCCGGCTTCCACCATCACCACGCCCTCAGGGGAACCCGCCACCACCAGATCTAGATCGCCATTTTTGACTTCCCGATAGGTGGGATTAATAATAAAATCATCTCCCACCAGTCCGACGCGCACTGCTGCCATTGGCCCGTAAAAGGGGATTTTTGCCAACAAAACAGCCACAGAAGATCCGGTTACCGCGAGGACATCCGGCGGCACCTGTTCATCCATGGATAAAGTGGTAGCAACGACTTGAATATCATCCCGTATCCAGCCAGGAATTAACGGACGTAGCGGACGGTCAATCAAACGACTGGTGAGGGTCACCCGGTCTGGAGGGCGGCCTTCTCGGCGCAGAAATCCCCCAGGAATGCGTCCCCCCGCGTAGAGGCGCTCTTCATAATCCACCAATAAGGGGAGAAAATCAATCCCAGGTCTGCCTTCAGCCCGAGTTGCAGTCACTAAAACCGATGTATCTCCTGACTCTATTAAAACAGCTCCACCTGCTTGGGGCGCGAGTAAACCTATCTTGAGCCGAATATCCCGTCCATCGAAGGATATTGACTTTTCCATTTCTTCCATTGAGTTTATCTTTCCTCTCTTACCACCGATAATGCTTGTTCGCCATCGTAGCATTCCCTTCTAGAAGTATATTTCTCGCTTTGTGTATCGACTTAGTCCGTTGCCAGACGACCTGCGGTAAATCCGTTGCCGGACAACCTAGGGTACAGTGTCTCACTTGAAATTCTAGGGGCTACAAACGCTTAAACAAAAACATCTTTTATTGTACCAACTAGAAACCGTGTTGAACGCGACCCTGATGACTGGCTCAATTGATGGGCGCAATCAGCTACTATATACAGATTATACTCATCAGTATTCTGATTGAGAACTTGAGGGATGGGATCTCCCCTCAATTTGGCAGTTTTAGGGATAATATTTGAATGGCAGTTTTACACGGAAATTGGCGAATTCGGTCTTCAGGAAGTGATTTTATTATCTGGGCGGATGCATGGGGTCGAACGATTTCGCAAGATTGGCAAGCAACTGCTGAAGTGACTGCTTATCCCTACGCTTTGCCATTGGATGTTGTTTGGCAGCAATTGACCCAGGCAGTGGCATGGGGGACACAAGATAAACCGGCTCAAACGACCAGTATTATTAGTTTACCGACTGAAATTGATCGTGATTCCTCCTCTATTTTGCCGGTTTATGGTGAGGTTTCGGGTTTTGATCAACATCAAAACAATTCTCTTTGTCTTTATCCGTGGCAAGTGGAAGGGTTTAGCCTCACTCCTCAACAAACCTTTCAACTATTGCAACGTTTGCCTTTAAATTCTTTAGACCCAGTTAATTCTATTTTTGGGGCAGATTTAAGGTTTTGGTCCCATATTCATCGTTGGAGTCTAGATTTATTAGCGCGGGGCAAGTTTTTACCGACTTTAGAACGGCTTGACAATCAAACATTTCGGGCGCATTGGCAACCTTTATTTGATAGTGCGATCGATCAAGCGCGGTTGTTACAAATGGCGGGTCAAATGCCTTTGGTTTGCCAAATGTATCAAGAGATAGATTTAAAAAACATTGCAGTCAATTTACCTCATTCTTCTCAGGATTTATTGCAAAGTTTCATTGGGGCAATGACCGATTTACAAATCCGAACTGTTGCTGAAGAAGCGGAACGAACTGTCGTGACAAATCCAGCCGCTTTACAGCCTGAGGTGAATACCTGGTTACATCATTTATCTGTTGAAACCTCTGCTATTACTGAGTCTGTATCGGAGTATGAAATATTAGAAAAAAGATTAAAAACTTGGGTAGAGCCGTTACAACAATCTTTATCGGAACAAAACTTATTTCGAGCTGGATTTAAGCTGCATCCTCCCGTTGCTAAATCGACACAATGGAAATTAGACTATTGTTTACAAGCGATTGATAATCCTGATTGTATTATTGATGCTAAAACGGTTTGGAATCATCCAGTTGAAACGTTTAATTATCAAGGCAGAACGGTTAGGAAGCCGCAAGAAACGTTACTCAAAGGATTAGGATTAGCCGCTAAATTATATCCGGCTTTAGAAAATAGTCTAGATCGGGCTTGTCCAGAGGAATGTTTACTCAATCCAACTCAAGCTTATGAGTTTATCAAACAAGTGGTATGGCGATTTAGTGAAAATGGTTTGGGGGTGATTTTACCTCCGGGATTAACTCAAAGTCAAGGATTTGCTAATAGACTGGGATTGAGTTTGAGTGCAACGGCTTCGCGGTCGAAAAAAAGCATGAGTTTAGGATTAGAAAGTTTATTAAATTTTAAGTGGCAATTATCAATCGGCGGACAAACGTTATCGAAATCAGAATTTGAAAAATTGGTAGCGAAAGAAAGTCCTTTAGTTGAAATTAACGGAGAATGGGTGGAGTTACGCGCTTCTGATATTCGGGCGGCAAAAGCTTTTTTTGAAAGTCGTAAAGATAAAATGACATTAACCTTAGAAGATGCTTTACGGCTGTCAACGGGTGATGGTCAAATGATTGAAAAACTCCCAGTGGTTCAGTTTGAAGCAGGAGGAAAATTAGAAGATTTACTCAATACTTTAACTCAAAATCAAGCCCTTGAACCGATTACAACTCCGGCTGAATTCAAGGGAGAATTAAGACCCTATCAAGCTAGAGGAGTGAGCTGGTTATCCTTCTTAGAACAATGGGGTTTAGGCGCTTGTTTAGCCGACGATATGGGCTTGGGAAAAACGATCCAGCTTATTGCATTTTTACTCTATTTAAAAGAACAAAAATCATTAGAACGTCCGATCTTATTAGTGTGTCCGACTTCTGTTTTAGGAAATTGGGAACGGGAAGTGAAACGATTTAGTCCAACTTTAAAAGTTAAAGTTCATCACGGTGATAAACGGGAAAAAGGTAAGAAATTAACTCAGATGGCTGAAAAGCATAATTTAATTATTACCAGTTATGCTTTGTCTTATCGAGATGAAAAAGATATTAAAAGTATAAATTGGCAAGGTATTGTATTAGATGAAGCGCAAAATATTAAAAATCCTGATGCAAAACAATCAAAAGCAATTCGGAATTTAGAAGCAGATTTTAAAATCGCTTTAACAGGAACTCCGGTAGAAAATCGCCTATCCGAATTATGGTCAATTATGGAATTTTTGAATCCCGGTTATTTGGGACAAAAACAATTCTTTCAACGACGGTTTGCAATTCCCATTGAAAAATATGGTGATACCGATTCTTTGCAAACATTACGTTCATTAGTACAGCCGTTTCTTTTGCGCCGTCTTAAGACCGATAAAGACATTATTCAAGATTTACCAGAAAAACAAGAAAATGCTGTTTTTTGTCCCTTATCAACGGAACAAGCTAGCTTATATCAACAATTTGTCGATCGATCCTTAGCTGAAATTGAATCAGCAGAAGGAATTCAACGGCGGGGGATGATTTTAGCATTACTGACCAAACTGAAACAGCTTTGTAATCATCCTATTTTATTAAATGGAAAAGCATCAAAAAATAGTTCTAAAAAATCTCTTTCCCTGCAACATTCGGGTAAACTAAAACGATTGAATGAGATGTTAGAAGAAGTGATTGATGAAGGCGATCGCGCATTAATATTTACTCAATTTGCGGAATGGGGAAAGTTATTACAACCGTATTTAGAACAGCAACTGAATCGTAAAGTGCTATTTTTATATGGGGCAACTCGTAAAAATAAGCGGGAAGAAATGGTGGATCAATTTCAGCACGATCCCCAAGGGCCACCGATTTTTATTTTATCTTTAAAAGCCGGGGGAGTTGGATTAAACTTAACCCGTGCCAATCATGTGTTTCACTTTGATAGATGGTGGAACCCAGCAGTAGAAAATCAGGCAACCGATCGGGTGTTTAGAATTGGTCAAACTCGGAATGTTCAAGTTCATAAATTTGTTTGTACAGGCACTTTAGAAGAAAAAATTCATGATTTAATTGAAAGTAAAAAAGCTTTAGCAGAACAAGTGGTAGGAGGTGGGGAAGATTGGCTAACACAACTCGATACCGATCAATTAAGAAATTTATTAATTTTAGATCGGGGATCTATCATAGATGAAGAAGAATAAGGGATTTAAAAGTCCCTTGTATCAGGGGATAAGCAAGGGCAGCACGCAGGCGCGATACGACCCCAGTCACGCGATCGCTCCTCGCGTCATTTTTTTTCTGATATTAATTAGAGTGATTCTTTCCTATGGCTAATTAGATCTTAGTTAACAATGGCGCTGAATTTAATAAGGTTTGGGTATAAGGATGTTGAGGAGAATTAAAAATCTCATGGGTTAATCCTAATTCTACTATTTTACCCCCTTGCATCACCGCAATGCGATCGCACAAATAACGAGCCACCCACAGGTCATGGGTAATAAATAGATAGGTTAAATTAAACTTTGTTTTTAACGCTAACATTAAAGATAAAACTTGGGTTTGAATGCTAGCATCTAACATACTCACGGGTTCATCACAAATGAGTAATTGTGGACGAGTAATTAAGGCTCGTGCGATCGCTACTCGTTGTTGTTGTCCCCCTGAAAGCTCAGCCGGATATCGGGTAAAATATTCAGTAACTGGGGTTAGTCCTACCTGTTCTAACATCGCTAAAGTTTGTTGTTTTGCCTCCATTGGTGTTGCCATTTTATGAATTAATAATGGATGAGCAATACTTTCTTCGACTGTCATCATCGGATTTAAGCAAGCATGAGGATCTTGAAAAACCATCTGCATTTGCCGACGATAAGATCGCACTTGACGATCCGATAATGAGGTTAAATTGATTCCATTTAATTCAACAGTTCCTGTAGTGGGTCGAATTAACTGTAATAGAGTCCGAGACAGAGTACTTTTGCCACAACCGGATTCTCCTACTAGTCCTAAAATTTCGCCAGGATATAACTTTAAGTTAACCCCGTCAACCGCTTTGATTACTCGTTCTTTTTTAGACGTTATTTTTCCTAATAATCCTGATTCTAAGGTATAATATTTCTGTAAATTGTTAATACTTAAAAGGGGTATATCAGAAGTCGCTGAATTAACTTTATCTTCTGTTTTGACAGCGTGTAAATGTAGCGCAGCTTCCAATAAAGATTGAGTATACTGATGAGAGGGTTGTTGAAAAACCTGCTGTGTTGCTCCGGTTTCAACGATTTTTCCCCCATTCATCACAGCAATGCGATCGCAATATTCCCCAATCATGGCTAAATCATGGGAAATCAGCAACAATGCTGTTCCCATCACTTGGCATAATCCCATTAATTCCTGTAAAATCTGAGCCGAAACCGTCACATCTAAGCTCGTTGTCGGTTCATCAGCCACAATCAATTTAGGATTTAATAATAATGCTAACGCGATCGCCACCCGTTGCCGCATTCCACCGCTAAATTCATGGGGATATTGGGACCAGCGACTCGCGGGAATATTCACCGCTTTTAAAGTCTCAATTGACTTTATTTTTGCCTGTTTTCGGGAGAGTTGGGGTTGATGAGCTAGCAAAGTTTCGATACAATGTTCCCCAATCGTCATTAACGGATCGAGCCGCGTCATCGGGTCTTGAAACACTAAAGCCACCACCTCCCCGCGAAACTGCCTCAGGCGACTAGGGGTCATCCCCAATACTGATTCTCCTTCAAAATTAATCACACCCTCCATTTGAGTTGCAGCGGGTAACAGCCTCATAACGGCTCGTCCTAGGGTTGATTTTCCGCAACCGGACTCCCCCACTAACCCCAGGCGTTCTCCCGGTTGTAGGGTCAGAGAAACGTCATTCACCGCCCATTCTGGATCTGCTTGACGGCTGGGATAAGCAACTTTTAAATGAGTAATCTCAAATAATGGAATTGACATAAGGGGTTACTTTCAGTCGAAGTCCTACACTCTCTGTTGATCCACGATAAATTACTGATAAGACTCGCAAGTGTCAAACTTTGTTACAAGTTCTTCCCAAAACACCCAAAATCCTTGACAGTAGTGAACAATCCCTTACTCTAACTTAAATTAAGGAGCGTTTGAAAGATGGGAATATCAGATACACAAGTTTATGTGGCTTTAGTCATCGCTTTAATACCTGGAATCTTAGCGTTTCGTCTGTCTACAGAGTTGTACAAGTAAGTTACAGCAGTTGAGAGACTGTTTGTAACGTTGAAATTCAATCAGGCTGTCTCATCTTCGGGACAGCTTTGTTTTGGCTATATCTGGATACATCTCGGTCTGTCGGTAACAATATGATATAACCCCAGCTTATATTAAGCATAAGTAACAATAGTGTCAAAACCCTTTACAAAGCGTTACAAAGTAGACTATATTATTAATAACGGAAGGCAAACAAGCCAACCGCAGAACATAGATAACTAAATACATAGCAATCATACTCACATATGACCACCACCTTACAACAGCGCTCAAGCGCCAACGTCTGGTCACGGTTTTGTAATTGGGTAACATCCACCAACA
>CAYNXM010000177.1:0-28416 GCA_964401105.1 uncultured Lyngbya sp.
CGTCAAGATAGCCAACCCGTCGATAGCCAACCCGTCGATAGCCCAACCCGTCAAGACAGCCAACCCATCAATTTAAAACCCCGATTTTATCGAAGCAACTATTACGATTAAACTCAGTAGAACTTATTTTCTCTACAGCTAGAAAATACAGAGATTCAAGACTCTACGGTGAGAGGGAGTTGACAAAATGACAAAAATATGCAATTACTTGACAGGTCAACCTAAATTATCGATAATTTAGAGATTTTAATAAAAATACCGATCCCATTATCTTGTCAGCAGAGATTTCAAATAGGTTCTATAGCTGAGTGAATCAGAGATGAGACAGGAATTTGATGTTAGTATAGCGAAGATATAAAACACCGATGTACCTGCTATATCCAATGATTTAAAATATTTTATTTGCTGCTACTAATAATTGAATTAAAATACTCCTGAATCCAATCTGCGGCGGCATTTCCTGAAGCTAAAGCACCCTCTATTCTCTTGGTGCGCGTTCCCCCCGTCTTCACTGGGGGCTGGCTCTGGGCGATTGCGAATCGCCGGGGTCGCACCGCTTGTTGTCCGCCACACCAATCCCCTGCACAAACTAAAGGTAACGGTACAGTTGTTGTTAAGCAGGGACTCGGTAAAGATTGAGGACAAAATGCATATCGCCAACGATGAACTTTCATCCATTCAGGGTGATTTAACTCTGGCATTAAATGAGTTGCTGCTGCTTGAATTAACTGTTTTCCGATGGGTTCTAAATCAACAGTATCCAAATATTTATTAGCAAAATTAGCATTACTTTGAATCACAAGAGTTGGCGGTTGAGATAATATCCGTTTACTGCTATCTAAGCCCACCCAATCTAAGATTTTATCATCCGGAAAACTAACCGCTTTCCAGTCTATTTGACGATGAGAAAAAGCAGACTGCTGTTCGGTAGAATAACCCGCCATTACCGTAATACAGGGATCGTATTCAACAGAACGAACCTGACTAAGAATATCTCGATCAATCTGATTTTCAAGCGGTTCTAATAACATCAAAGCTTGGGGGGCAGGAATAGCAATGACAACTAATTTCGCTTGGACTGCTAAAGGTTTATCGTTTGCTGTTCTGTGAGTTTGTTCTAATAATAAATGCCAGGTTTTATTTGGAGTATTTTTGAGATTAATAACACGACGATTCAACCAAACTTCTAAATCCTTAGCTAAGGATTTTCCGACCGTATTCATTCCATTCGGGGCAATATATTTAGGAGATTGATATAATGGAGATTGTAACTGATTATCTTTAAATTGATAAACTGTATCTGTCCATAATATTAAGCTATTTTGTTGCTGTAAACTTTGAATTAAATTCTGAATATGAGTCCCTGTCGGTTCAAGATATCGCGCCCCATGATCGACAGGATCTTGATTAATTCTACGGGTGGCAACTCGTCCCCCTACACCTCTCGATTTTTCTAAAATAACTACGGTGTAACCCGCTGTCTGAAGCGCTTGGGCACAGGTTAATCCAGATATTCCAGCCCCAATAATTGCGATATCAAATTGTGGAGAATTCATGCTATAATGACTAATACTCAAACAGAAAAGGCACGACAACGCCGTGCCTCCCGATCATATCTTGTGATCGCAAATTAATGTCCGATACCGTAGTATTGGAAACCTGCTTCTTCTAACTGTTGCTTATCGAGGAAGTTGCGACCATCAATCATCACCGCAGCGTCGTGCATAGATTTCGCCATTTTACCATAGTTCAAGGTCTTGAACTGATCCCAGTCCGTCACTAAAACTAAAGCATCACAGCCATCTGCCAGTAATTCAGAGTCAGTCTCAACAATCACACCGGAGATGCCATGACGCGCTCCAGATTGAGAAATAATCGGATCGTAGGCTTTCACTTTTGCCCCTAAACGATTGAGTTGTTCAATCATAATTAAAGAAGGCGCATCCCGCATATCATCTGTATCCGGTTTGAAGGTTAAGCCGAGTAAACCCACAGTTTTTCCTTTCAGGATTTTCAGGACTTGCTGGAGTTTTTCAATTGCCAGGACGCGCTGACGCTTATTGACTTCAACTGCTGCTTTTAACAGTTCTGCATTATAGTTATAGTCATCTGCGGTGTGAATTAAAGCAGAGACATCTTTGGGGAAACAGGAACCCCCCCAGCCAATACCTGCTTGCAGGAACTTCTGACCAATGCGAGAGTCTAAACCAATACCGGCTGCAACTTGAGTCACATCTGCACCAACGCGATCGCAAATATTAGCCACTTCGTTGATAAAGCTAATCTTTGTCGCTAGGAAAGAGTTAGAGGCATACTTCACCATTTCCGCCGAACTTAAATCGGTGACCACCACAGGTACAGGCGGTAAAGAGGGGTCTGAGGCGAATTTACGCTCAACAATAGGAGTATACAGTTCTTGCATCATTGCGAGCGCTTTAGAACTGGTACTACCGAGAACAATCCGATCGGGATTAAAGGTATCATCGATAGCAGAACCTTCCCGTAAAAATTCGGGGTTACTAACCACATCAAATTCTGCTTCAATCTCCGGGGCGGATATTCCTTGTTCTTTTTGGCGTTCAGCCACACCATCGAGGACAATCATCCGAACCCAGTCTCCTGAACCAATGGGTACGGTTGACTTATTAACGATCACCTTATAACCTGTTGTCAAGTTAGACCCAATGCCACGAGCAACCGCTTCCACATAGCGAGTATCACTTTCTCCGTTTGGTAAGGCTGGGGTTCCCACCGCAATAAACAAGATATCACCGTGATCGACACCGGCTTTAAGATCGCTGGTAAAGGTTAAGCGGCCTGAAGCTGTACAGGATGTCATCAATTCTGATAATCCCGGTTCAAAGATGGGGGATTGCCCTGACTTCATCAACTTTACTTTTTCTTCGTTATTGTCTACACAGACGACTTCATGCCCGATATGGGATAAGCAAACACCCGTCACCAAACCAACATATCCAGTACCAATTACACAAACACGCATAGGTAGGGATCTCCCAAAAGTTTAAACAATCAACTCAAATCAAATCAAAGGAATGGATTCAATCTTACTCGTTTTATAGATTCCCATTCCATTCACTAAATCATTCAAGGAATCTCATCGAGCTTTACTATTTTCTAAGCTCTAGCGAATCTGAATCATCTATCTTAGATTACTGGCTATTCTTGCCGTGAGTGAAAATCTTCAATCGTCAGCTTCAACCCCTTGTCTAAGGGAACGGTAGGTTCCCAATTTAAGTAGGTTTTTGCACGAGTAATATCCGGTTGACGTTGTTTGGGATCATCTTGAGGCAAGGGTTTAAACTGAATTTCAGCATCTGGATTAATCATGCCTTGGATCTTTTGAGCTAACTCTAAAATGGTGTACTCACTGGGATTACCTAAGTTGACAGGCCCAATGTAGTCCCCGTTCATTAAACCCATGAGTCCCTCTACTAAGTCAGAAACATAGCAAAAACTCCGAGTTTGGGAGCCATCCCCATAAACGGTTAATGGAATACCCCGCAAGGCTTGCACAATAAAGTTGCTCACCACCCGACCATCGTTTTCTAGCATTCGTGGCCCATAAGTATTAAAAATCCGGGCAACTCGGATATCAACACCACTCTGGCGATGATAGTCAAAGCAGAGGGTTTCAGCCACCCGCTTTCCTTCGTCATAACAACTCCGAATACCAATGGTGTTAACATTTCCCCAATAGTCTTCAGTTTGAGGATGAACACTGGGATCGCCGTAGACTTCAGAAGTGGAAGCAAGCAAAATCCGAGATCTAACCCGCTTACATAACCCCAACATATTCAAGGTTCCCATCACACTGGTTTTAATGGTTTTCACCGGATTGTATTGATAATGTACCGGGGAAGCCGGACAAGCCAAGTGATAAATTTGGTCTACTTCTATCCGAATGGGTTCAGTAATGTCATGACGAACATATTCAAAGTAAGGATTACCAATCCATTTAAGGATATTACTTTTGGTGCCTGTAAAGAAATTATCCAGGCAAATCACCTCATGTCCTTGTGCCATCAAGCGATCGATCAGGTGAGATCCAATAAAACCAGCGCCGCCTGTAACTAGAATTCTCATGCTAACTTATGTAATTGTAGAGGGCAGTACAATGTTACAAAAATCATGAACGTAAGCTTTGACCTAATCGGACAGATCCAGCTCCTGCTCTCCATTACACCCTGATTCTATATGATTGATACTCGCATTAAGCTTGTATCCAGCATAACATCGGAATCCGGACGAGGCAATACTTATGTCATAAAGTTTGATACATTGATTATGTTTTACACTTTGAGTAAACTCTTACGTTTAGGTTACCCGAAAAATAAAATTTGATAAGCTACTGAAGTTAATTTTTACCGAAATCCTCACTCCTCCCCTGAGTTGCTGGAGATATCTATCCGAGGTGACCCACTCTGTTTGACGAGGTCCATCCGAAACTTGCTTTCCCTAAGGCCCTAGATCGAATTGAAAACCCAGGGGCGCGACCGTCTAAAATTCTTGGGGAAAATAAAAGATGACCTGATAATTGAAATCAGGAATAGGTTTTGCAAATGCTTTTTTGATTTGTTGGCGATCGCTCAAGCCAATCGGTCTGTTAACACTAAAGATATTTGTCGCAGCACAACATAACCACAGACACAAAACAACTGGCAGGACTTTGATCAATCTTGCTAATTTAGCTATCTTGATTCAGCCGTAGAACCGCCATGAAGGCTTCTTGAGGAACATCTACTGAACCCAAGGCTTTCATCCGTTTTTTTCCTTTTGCTTGTTTTTGTAGCAGTTTTTTCTTCCGACTAATGTCGCCACCGTAACATTTTGCGAGTACATCTTTCCGTAATGCTGGAATATGTTCACTCGCAATCACTTTACTGCCAATGGTTGCTTGAATGGGCACTTTAAATTGATGACGGGGAATTAGTTCTTTTAACTTCTCGGCCATCGCCCGACCCACATTATAGGCTTTATCTCGATGTACAATCATCGCCAGGGAATCAACTGGGTCTTTGTTAATCATAATATCGAGCTTAACCAGGTGATTTTCTCGATACCCAATCAAATGATATTCCATACTGGCATAGCCGCGAGAACGGGATTTCATCTGATCGAAAAAGTCTGTCACAACCTCAGCTAAAGGAATTTCATAGACTAATGTGGTTCGCCCGAGGGTTAAATATCGCATATCTTTAAATTCTCCCCGGCGAGTTTGGGCCAGATCCATTAATGTCCCCACATATTCTTCTGGGGTAATCATTTCGACCCGCACATAGGGTTCTTCAATCTTTTCCCGGTGGTTAGGATCGGGTAGGGTACTGGGGTTATCAATCAAAACCACTTCTCCGGTGTTGGTGGTGACGCGATACACCACTGCTGGGGAGGTGACAATCAGATCTAGATTATATTCTCGTTCTAAGCGCTCTTGGACAATTTCCATGTGTAATAATCCCAAGAAGCCACAACGAAATCCAAAGCCCATGGCGCTAGAGGTTTCTGGTTCGTAGGATAATGCGGCATCATTGAGTTTGAGTTTCTCTAAGGCTTCTCGCAAGTCCGGAAATTGATCGGTATCGGTGGGGAATAGCCCACAAAACACCATCGGTTTGGCTTCTGTGTAGCCCGGTAAGGGTTGCTCAGCCCGTTGATTGGCTAAAGTAATGGTATCCCCAACCCGGGCATCCTCAACGGCCTTAATGGCGGCGGATAAATATCCTACTTCTCCGGCGTGGAGTGAGTCCACGGGTTTTTGCGTCGGAGAAAGTACCCCCAACTCATCAATTTCATATTCTTTTTCCGATGCCATTAACCGGACGCGATCGCCTTTTTTCAGGGTGCCATCCATGATGCGGAAATAGACAATCACCCCACGATAGATATCATAATAACTATCAAAAATCAACGCCCGCAATTTCTCGGAAACCGTATCTTTAGGTTGGGGCACGCGATGGACAATCGCTTCTAAAATGTCATCTACACCGATCCCGTCTTTAGCGGAAGCCAGAATGGCGTTAGAACAGTCTAACCCAATAATTTCTTCAATTTCCCCCTTCACCCGATCGGGTTCAGCCCCTGGTAAATCAATTTTATTTAAAACTGGAATAATTTCTAAATCATATTCTAGGGCCAGATAAACATTGGCTAAGGTTTGGGCTTCCACTCCCTGAGAAGCATCCACCACCAGTAATGCCCCCTCGCAGGCGGCTAGACTTCGCGACACTTCATAGGAAAAGTCTACGTGTCCGGGTGTATCAATTAAATTAAGAACGTATGACTCACCATTTTTGGCAGTATAGTTCATCCGCGCTGCCTGTAACTTAATAGTAATCCCCCGTTCTCGTTCGAGATCCATTGAGTCGAGAAACTGTTCTTTCATGTCTCGCGCAGTCACGGTGCCCGTATCTTGCAGCAACCGGTCGGCAAGGGTAGACTTGCCGTGATCGATGTGGGCAATAATTGAAAAATTCCGAATCTGAGAAACAGGGACGTTAGTCATACGTTAATTTTAACGGGAGAAGCCAGAATTAAATCGATGTTGAAATTGTAGCAACTTACTTGATAAATTTTAAAGGGCAAGGGTCATTTCTCTGATACCATTAGCCACATGATCGAGAGCTAACCCCATTGACAGTTCTGTTGATCTCCGATAAATTATCAAGGTTGACTCTCCCGTTAAACTCAGGTTTTTAACGGAAAATTAGGTTAAGAGGATTGTTGATTTAATTCGGATTTCATTCGCTCTAAAGTCTGATGCATTTGACCAAACATTTGATCTGGAGTCATACCAAATTGATTCAATTGAGTTTTGAGCTGCTCCATCGTCACTTGTGCGGTAAAATCTTCTGATAATTCAAACCGTTTCATAAAAATGCGGTAACGATCCATAATCGCTTCCATTTGTTCAATATAAATTTTCTTGCCTTCGCGGTCAAATTTTCCGTAATCACTCCCCAGTTTAACTAAAGACTGATAGTCTTCAAATAACTGTTTGGCTTCTTCTTGAACAATTTCTGAGTCAAAAAATCCCATGGTTTTTTTATCCTTTTTTATAATTGCACGCTTGCGATTAAGCTGATTTATAGATTTTGATTTATTTTAACAGCCTGAGATCAAGCTTTCCGACCCCGGAGAAGTCGCAATTTCCGAACTTCATCGATGGGCGTGCTGTTGATCGGGCAAAGAGTAGTACAGATTCAAGCCAGCAATGTGATATTATAGTGGGCTGCGCGCGCGAAACCATCGGAGAGAATCATCCCCAGCAAAGCAGCCTAAGCGGTCACGAATTCTTGAGTCCGGATTTTCTCCACCACTTGAGATAATCCCCCTGTATTGAGTCTATAACTTAAGGGATGGGCAATCAGTTGGGCTGTGCTGTCAAACAACACTTCAATCTCAACTAATCCATTTTGTTGTAGGGTTTTCCCGGTGGAGACTAAATCAACAATCGCTTCAGACATTCCTGTAATCGGCCCGAGTTCGACTGAACCAGAAAGGGGTATAATCTCTACAGGCAAATCTAAGCTTTCAAAATGTTCGCTGGCGCAGTGAACAAACTTTGAAGCCACCCGGCTATGGGGCGGAAGTTCAACAGAACGACGACAAGAACTGGACTGCTTGACAGCAACAGATAAGCGACAGTAACCAAATTTGAGGTCTACTAGACACGCCACTTGGGGCTGTTTTTCTCGCAGTACGTCATATCCTACGATCCCCATCTGTGCGATGCCATATTCTACATAGACCGGGACATCTTGCGCCCGGACTAATAAGCCTTTGGCGGTTTGCGTCGGATCGTTAATTTGCAGTTGTCGGTTACTAGAATCTAAAAATGCGCTAAAATCCAGTCCAACTGATTGTAGCAAGCGAATACTATCTTTCAGTAAAGCGCCTTTGGGGAGTGCGACGGTGATCATCTCAGTTGCCTATCGATGCAGACTTCATTGGTCAAGGTGAGCCATCTATGATAGATGCAAAACTAACCTTTAACTTGTTCTACTTACTTTTACCAGATTATGAGCGAATTGACTCTGGTTATTGGCAACAAAAACTACTCGTCTTGGTCTTTAAGGCCTTGGTTAGCGATGAAGCAAGGGGGGTTACAATTCAAAGAAATTCGCATCCCTCTCGATACACCTGACACCCATCAGCAAATTCGTCGTTATTCTCCTTCGGGGCGAGTTCCGGTATTATTAGATGGAGATCTGGTGATTTGGGAATCCCTGGCTATTTGTGAATATATCGCCGAAAACTTTGCGCCGCAGTTGTGGCCAAGCGATCCCTCAGCCAGGGCAGTTGCCCGGTCGGTCAGTCATGAAATGCACGCCGGTTTTATGAATTTACGGATGCAGATGCCGATGGACTGTCGGGGACGTTATCCGGGTGAAGGGATGAAACCTGAAGTCCAAGCCGATATTGACCGGATCATGACATTATGGCGCAATTGTCGTCAACATTATGGTGCGGCTGGACAGATGTTATTTGGCAAGTTTTCTATCGCCGATGCCATGTTTGCCCCAGTTATCTCTCGGTTTATCACCTACGACGTTAAACTCGGATCCCTTGCTGAAGAATATGCCGAGGCGATATGGAAGTTGCCAGCAATGCAAGAATGGATAGAAGATGCGGATCAAGAATCGGAAGAACTAGATCGGTTTCATAGCCATATTTATCAATGAATTTTAATTGAGTTCAATCATTCACAAAGATGCGGATTCTTTTAGTCGATGACGAAGCCGAATTAACAGTTGCTTTGAAGCGCGTCTTAACCCGTGAAGGATATCAAGTAGATGTGGCGGATGATGGCATTCAAGGTCAACAACTGGCTTGTCATCATCAATATGATTTACTCATCTTAGATTGGATGTTACCCCAAAAATCGGGTTTAGAAATTTGTCAAGCGTTACGGTTGCGTTCTTCTCAAACTCCCATTTTATTTCTGACTGCAAAAGATACTTTAGATGACCGGGTTCAAGGATTAGATGCTGGGGCAGATGATTATCTGGTTAAACCGTTTGAATTGCGAGAACTCTTAGCCAGAGTGCGGGCGTTAATCCGGCGTTCTCATGCATTAGAAACAGCTACTGTTTCTGACTATTTACGAGTTGAAGATTTAACTTTAGAAGTTCATAATCAACTGGCGTTTCGAGGAGAACGTATGATTAATTTATCTGAAAAAGAAACTAAACTTCTGGCTTATTTTATGCAACATCCTGGAGAGGTTCTGACTCATCAACAAATTCATCAATATCTTTGGGGAAATCTACAGCAACCGAGTAGTAATGTTCTGGCGGCTCAAATTCGTTTACTGCGTCGTAAAATTGAATCGACTGGGAAATCTTCCCTGATTCATACTGTTTATGGTAAAGGATATCGATTTGGGAAATAATGATATGGCTTTGCATGGGTATAGATTCTATTCATGACAAGTTAAATATTAATTCCATCAGAAATACTGGGCAGGAAACTTACAATTTGAGGAAAAACAATTAATAATAAAAGCACAATTAACTGTAAAGTGATAAAGGGAATGACTCCTTTATAAATATCTTCTGTTGTCACTTCTGCGGGTGCAACTCCTCGTAAATAAAATAGCGCAAAACCGAAAGGTGGAGTCAGGAATGAGGTTTGAATATTAGTGCCTAAAATCACCCCAAACCAAACTAAATTCATGCCAAAATCTTGAGCAATTGGAACTAATAAAGGAACGACAATAAAGACAATTTCAAAGAAGTCAATAAAAAATCCTAAGATAAAAACTAGTGTCATTGTGACGAAGAGAAAACCAAACTGACCTCCTGGAATATTTAATAAAGATTCTCGGACTAAATCATCTCCTCCTAAACCGCGAAAGACTAAACTAAAAGCCTTTGAACCAATTAAAATAAACATGACCATACAGGTGGTTCGTAAGGTAGAATCACAAACTTTACTGAGAGTTTCTAAGGTTAATTTACGGTTCGCTATGGCTAAAAGTATTGCCCCAACACAACCTACAGCGCCAGCTTCAGTCGGGGTAGCAATGCCAAAAAATATACTGCCTAAAATTAGCAAGATTAACAGTAATGGTGGGATTAAAACTTTAATCACTCGTCCGGCTAATCCGGGGGCTTCTAAGACTTCTCGAGGTAAAGCAGGGGCGACATCTGGACGAATCCAAGCAATAATTAAAACATGAATAATAAAAACACTTGTCATTAATAAACCGGGGATAAAAGACCCCATAAATAAATCCCCAACAGAAATCCCTAATTGATCTCCTAACACCACTAAAACCACACTGGGGGGAATAATTTGACCTAATGTTCCTGAGGCAACAATCACACCTGTAGCGAGTTGTTTATTATAATTAAATCGTAACATTGTTGGTAGTGAAATTAACCCCATCGCAATCACTGTCGCGGCTACAACCCCTGTTGTTGCTGCTAGTAAAGCCCCGACAATAATCACCGCAATGGCTAATCCACCCCGCAATCTCCCAAATAAAACCCCCATGGTTTCTAACAATTTTTCTGCTATTCCAGATTGTTCTAACATCGAACCCAGGAATATAAAATAGGGAATTGCTAGCAAGGTAAAATTATTCATTGTGCCAAATATTTGTTGCGGCATGGCTGACCATAAAATCGGATCAAATACTCCTAGCGCCATTCCAATTAAAGTAAAGAATAGGGCAACGCCTCCCAAAGAAAAAGCAACCGGATAACCCAGGGCAAGAAATCCCAGGGCTGCTACAAACATTAATAGACTCAGCCAATCTAGATTCATTTTATTAATTAAATAGGAAAATTAATACTCAAAAAAACTCAGAATAATTTATTCTTGTATGGGTCTACTGTTATCTTCAGTTGTCGGTTCCAGAATGCCACGAAAAATGGCAAAGTTTTTAATCGCCTCTGAAATTCCTTGAATAATTAATAAGGCAAAACTAATAATGACAAAGGTTTTAATTGGATAGCGAGGCAGTCCACCGGGATCGGGAGAGACTTCTTGAATACTCCAAGAATTAATAATCCAACCCCAAGAATAAAACATAATCATCAGACAAAATGGAATCAGAAAAAATAGGGTTCCTAAGCAATTAATTAAAGCCCTTTGTTTCAGACTCAGACGACTTTGAATCACATCAACCCGAACGTGTTCATTATGTTTTAAAGTATAAGCTGCACCGAGAAGAAAGATAATATCAAAAATATACCATTGAGTTTCAATTAATGCATTTGAACTGAGGTTTTGACCGACTGCGCGTCCCACATATCGACCGATAACATTCCATGTACCCACTCCAATCATAATCAGACTCAGCCAATAGACAAAACGCCCTAAATATTCATTACACCCGTCAATCCAAGCCGATAACTTTAATAAAAGTTGCACATAGCCTCCGATAAACTGTTACAAAATTGACAGATTAATTAGCAGTTATTTTATATCATTTACTGATCTAGTACAAATAGCCCTTAGAACCTAATAAGTTGTTGAAAAACTCAACGAAGTCCTAAAAGCTATTTAATTTGAACTCTGATTTTTTAGGCTGTTACCTCAAATATCTTAACTTGGGTTAACAAACTGACAGAGCAAGACTCCAAACCAATGATTATCATCAGTCCAGTGATGCAGTGTCTTTAACCCTTGACGCTGTAAGTCAGCTTGAAGGACTTTGAGATCGAATTTGCGAGAGATTTCTGTATGAATGGTTTCACCTTCAGTCAATTGAAGGGTTAAATTGAGTTGGCGTAATTCAACGGTTTGTGGTTGCCGACTCCGCAAATGCATTTCAATCTGATGTTGTTGAGAATTATAAAACGCCCAATGTTCAAACTGAGTCAGTTCAAAATTACCCTCAAATCGTCGATTGAGATGTTGTAATATATTCAAATTAAACGCGGCTGTTACCCCTTGTTGATCGTTGTAAGCCGCTTCTAAAACATCAATGGGTTTCTGTAAATCTACTCCCAAGAGTACATAGTCTCCGAATTCTAAAGCCGCTGTCATTTGAGTCAAAAATTGATCCCATTCACTCGGATTTAAATTACCTAATGTACTCCCGATAAATGCAATCATGCGGCTAGGTAAAGTTGTCGGTTGTAACTGTTGTAAAGCTAATTCATAAGAACTGACTAAACCATGAATATGCAGTGTCGGATAATCCCTTAATAACTCATAAGCACTACTTTCAAGAATACCACCACTTACATCAACTGGAACATAGTGTAATGGATGACCCAACTGTTGATAAGCATCCAATAAAATTCGGGTTTTGGTCGAACTACCGCTGCCTAATTCTACCAGTTCACATGGCCCCGTTAACCGGGTAATTTCTGCCGCACAAGCTTGCAAAATACTGGCTTCAGTCCGAGTCGGATAATATTCCGGTAACTGGCAAATTTGTTCAAATAAAGCCGACCCTCGGTCATCATAAAAATACTTTGGCGGCAGGGTTTTAGGAGTTTGGGTTAACCCCTGTCTCACCTGCTGGCGATCTACTTTTTCGAGGGTTTTAACCACATCTGACGAGAGAAGCTGTTCTAACTTTAGTCGAGATTGAAGTTGAGCGCGGTCGCGCTCCTGGGGAACGGTGAAAGGGTTAGAAATTGACATTATCGCTTGACAAAATTAACAATTTAGAGTCTCATCTCGTTATTTTCACAACAAATTCACAAGACTCCCGTTGTGTATTTTCCCACAGTTGTCGATCATTAGTCATAAACTATTGGACTGAGTTTGGAATTAGTTCTATGGTTTTATAAAAATGAGCGGGATAATGACTCTAGTTAGTTTCTCAATCATTATCAAACAGCTAAAAAAATTAGCGAAAAATATTCAATTTGATAACATTAAATTTATGGATTATTAGAGTCAGAATAACAAGTTTTATCAATCGCAATACAAATATTGAATATCGAATCTGTTATATCCTGTAAAAAATTATCAGACCTTTTCTTAATCTGCCCATACACTAAATCTCCACAATTAAATTATGTGATAATTTATCCAGTTTAACGGAGTTGTTCTCGGATATTTTTTTAGCTTAACCCCGCCGTCTTTGCCTGGAAAACCAACCAAATAGATTGAAGTCACCCCGCATCTTCTCAAGCTCTTGCTGATGGCGCTGAGCCGTTTCAGTGTACCATTGACAATGCTGTTGAAAAGCTTCACGATACTGAACTTCTTGATAAAATTCATGGGTGACTTGGTAGGTTTGAAAAACCTCAGCAGCCGGCTGATAGATTTCTGGGAGTAGCGATTCATCCTCAAAATACATTTTTACTCAATAATGGCAGATTTTTAAGGGGGCTGGGTAGCTTTAATTTAAGAGGGACTCCAGTCCGTTTCGGCTTACTAAAGTGCGTCCTTACTACCCGGATGACGGAGGCAAACAATCTTACGATGTCATTGAAGGGTATGCGACCATTGCTAACCCACTTGTTCTATCCTAATGAAGTCTCATGAGAATAAATCTCTCTCTAGATTATACACCTAGCCTGAACGTCTGACTATAATGTGATAGTAAAGGGTATATCTTCTGGCCAGCAAGTCCAACTCAGTTATCAGTAGACTTCTAGCTGAGCCAATACAGATGGGTCATGTTTCCCATTATTCAACCGATTATTTTAAGGAGAAAACAATGTCAGATATTCCAACTGAAACTCCCAATAAAGTCGATCCTCAAATCACTAATATCAGTTCATCTCCTTCCTTTGTAGATCAAACCAAAACAAAAGTGAGTGTTATGCTTAATAGTTGGAAGTTGAAAGTAGGTTTAGTGATTATCGCAGTCTTAACTACTTTTGTATTTATCTTTTTCTGGCCCCATTTAGTTGCGGTTCAAGGTATGAAAGGATGGTCAACCAGCTCGGGAGCAAACCCAATTTCCTGTATGATTAAAGATACTAACGATGATGGATATGTCAGTTGTAGCGCCTTACTCGAAGAGGAAGTTGTTCCTTTAGAATGTGGTGCTAGTTTGTTTAATGTCGGTTGTCGCATTAATTATGGTGCTGCTGCCCCTAGCATTAAAGTTAAAGCCAGAAATACAAGATAAAAATCAATTAAATCATGAGTAGATTTAATTAATGTGTTATTTAACATAGGGGACTTTTTATAAAAGTCCCTAACTTTAATCGGAAAGTTGGCTATTTCGGAAAGTTGGCTAGCGCCAAACATTTTCCTAACGCCAAACATTTTCCTAACTAATGACAGTTTAGTAGACTCAGCTAGCATCAATAGAAAGCTGAGTCATTTTATCAAGGATTTGGCTATCGAGTTAAATTCTTAACATTAATTCTTAAATATTAAATTTAATGTTGATGAATATTGAATTTTAATTATTGATTTCTGAATCTATTACCATTTCAAGTATACACCGCTATTATTAAAGTATCAGGATTGATTTAGGCTTGACTAGTCTGATAATTCGCCATGATAAAATAGAAAGGTTAAAGTAGATATAAAACTCATAAAATTTTCAGGAATTAGGTGAGAGATATCAAAACCAGATAGCATCGATCAAAACCTATATTTTATCGGGGACAGGATTGTGGCTCATACATTTTTAATGGAATCAGGTCAATGGATCATTGAAGGAAATTGGATAGATCGCAATCGTCAGCCTATTATTGTGAAGGGAAGAACTTTAGTCGCTTGGAATCAGGGTGAGTGGTTTAATATGGTCACAAAATTAATCTTTCCCGGTAGCGATCGCGACAACTTTATTTTAAAATATCGAGGACGTTTAGGAAATCTGGAACGACAATATACGTTTGTCTTACAACATAGTGAACTGGGAAATGTAGAAGGGGAAGGAATGATTACACCGGAGTCTATTATTCAGCGTTATTGGGTGTTAGGAGATGAACGTCAGCGTCGCAGCGGCTTTGAAACTTTACGTCGGTTAGATGAAAACCATTATCATTATTCTAGTGCCATTATGACGGGATCTTCCTTGAATTTCTTGAGTGTGATGGAAGCCACCCTTGAACGGAAAAAAAATGGAAAAAACTAAGAGAATAATATTAGATAAATTATTTAAATCGAAACTATAACTAAATCTTAATTGTCTTGAATTTTTATCCCCATTGAACTCCTAATATTGCATGACTCGAAGCGTTGACGGCCCACTATCCCCAACCCGCTTTCGACAGAGAGAAAAAGAGTAAGAGATTGAGGTCGCCCACAGGGACGGAACTAAATCTTAATCATCATATAAATTGGGTTCTAAGCCCCACTGATGTTTGAGAAAATGCTGATACATATTCTCCCGAATCATCATTTGTTCATAGAGATTGACTAAGAATTCTTGAGCTTGTTCTTGGCTCATCTGATCGACTTGGATCTTAAAGGATGACAAGTTAAATTGTTGCTCTAACGTTAAGTCAGTCGGTTGGCTCATATATCCTCCTAATTGTTCATTCGGAACAGTTCGATTTGTGGAATTGGGCTGATCAACAGAGTTTAACTGCTGAAGTTTCCCAGTCGAGAAAGGGCTGAATGATTTAACTGATAACAGTTGTGGATTAATACAACTGAAACGTTAAGAATTAATACTTTCATTTTATCAAATAATTTCAGAACTCAGTCGTAAGCCTTGAGACAGATCTTTGAGATTATATATGTCAAGATCGGCAATTTTTGATTGTTTTCAGGAAAAATATGAAGATTTACTGCTCAGATTGTCAAAAGTGGTTGAGGATAGGATTGGGTTGTGACATCAGTGAGTGGTCTATCGAGTTGCAAAATATGGTAATATGAAGAGTTAAATTAGCTTAAATCAATTCGGTGATTCAATCTCCCCTGACATTCCAAAAACCTCATCGACCTTGGAAAATAAGTTTGCTCAATTGGGTAGCATCTCCCTTGGCTCGCAATGGTATTGCGGGTGTTGATTTAACGGAAGAATCCCTGTTAAGGGAGGCTGAGAAACAAACCCAACTTTCAGACTGGGGAGATCCACAGTTTCGAGTTGCCCTACGAACTTTACTGGATGCATTGAACACCGAAGCGCGTCTCAACTTCTTAGGGCGATATCTTTTACGGACTGATTGCCTTAACTTATTAAAAAATCGCCTACAACTGCAAGCGGATTTTAAGCGCTATCGAGAAATTCAACAAGTCCCGATTCAACGCCCTTTATTTATTCTAGGTTTACCCCGAACCGGAACCACTTTTCTACATAATCTTTTGTCTCAAGATCCCAATAGTCGCTGGCTACGGATGTGGGAGTTATACTTTCCCACTCCAGCACCGCAGGAAAATGATCCTCAATCTCATTCTCGCATTGAAGCCACACAGGCTATAATTGATTCCGTTCAACAGCTAGCTCCGCAATTTGCCGTTGCCCATAGTTTAAACGCCACTAATCCAGAAGAATGTAACGTATTATTTGAACACGAGTTTGTGGGTATTTTGTTTGAATTGCAAGGGAATATCCCTTCTTACACCCAATGGCTGAAAACTCAGGACCCGACACCATTTTATCAGTCTTATCGACAGCAATTGCAATATTTATCTTGGCGCTATAGTCGAGATCATTGGGTGCTGAAAGCTCCGGCTCATCTACTACACTTAGATATACTACTTAAGGTTTTTCCAGATGCAAATATTGTCTGGAATCATCGATATCCGTTACAGACTGTACCTTCCCTGTGTAGTTTATGTGCAATTACTCGTAGTATCTACACAGACTATATCGATTTAAACGATATTGGTCAACACTGCTTTAATCGTTTTGCGGAAGGAGTAGAGTCTGCCATGGCAGCGCGTCAGTCCGCCTCAGAGGAACAGTTTTATGATGTTCATTATTCAGATTTAACTCAAAATCCGATTGATACGGTTCGCCGCATTTACGATCATTTTGGGTATCCCTACACCCCAGAGATGGAGCAAAATATTAATCATTGGTTAGCCGATAACCCCCAACACAAACACGGTGTTCATCGTTATTCCTTAGAAGCGTTTGGACTCGATGCCGAGACAGTTAATCAACGATATCATCATTATCGGACTCAATTTAACGTTTAAACCAGGCGATTGTGAGGCCAATGCAAGAAATCAGAGTTTTGCGATCGCCTGTCATTGAAATAGATAGGACTGGGTACTCTACAATTATTGAACCTCAGTTCTATGTGCATCTCAACAAGCGCGATCATAGCAGCCCTAATCGGAGAATGATATTAACACCATCTGGTGTCAGTTGTAATCTTGTTGTTAAAAACTAGGCAAACAACTGATATATAAGGTTCTGCGGGACTCATGTCTAACGTAGACGGTGCTATAGGCTGAGGTTAAGATAAGGGAGAATTCAGGAGTCTCAACTGTGTCCGAACCAGTTATTTCTGTTATTATTTGTACTCATAATCGCGATCGCTATCTCGGAACTGCTTTAGACAGTGTCCTGGGGCAAGATTTTGAGGATTATGAAATTGTGGTGGTGGATAATGCCTCCACCGATAATACCCGTCAAGTGGTTGAACAACGTTTGTCTAACCCCCGTTTGCGATATGTTCATGAACCGAAATTAGGCTTAAATGTAGCGCGTAACCGAGGTGCAGCCGAAACCACAGCCCCCATTATCGCCTATTTTGATGATGATGCCATTGCCCCAGCCACTTGGCTGCAAGCGCTTCATGCTGCTTTTCAAAGTAACGAAAAGTTGGGAGTCGCCGGCGGAAAAGTCACCTTAGTTTGGCCAGAAGGATATACCCAACCTCGATGGTTGTCACCGTCTTTAGCGGGGAATTTAGGGGCTTATGATCTCGGAGATAGTGGGGTTAATATTACCAACCCTGGAGATACTCCCAGAGGCTTAAATTATGCCATGCGGCGCACTGCTTTGGAAGAAGTCGGCGGTTTTCAGCTTAATTTAGATCGAGTGGGTAAAAACCTCTTATCTCATGGAGAACTCTACATGACCGAAGTGGTTCTCAAGAAAGGGTGGCAAGTGGCTTACCTGCCTGAAGCTGAAGTCGGTCATCAAGTGTCTTCCGAACGACTTAAACAAAGCTGGTATTTTCGTCGGGGGTGGTGGCAAGGCATTAGTGAATGCTACCGTGAACAAATCGCCGGTTCTGCGGGCTTACAGCAGCTACCTCGTGGGGGTGAACGACTGATTCGGGGCTTGTATAACGCCGTTAAATATATTAGGGATCCTGCCCGCAGCTTTGATAATGTGATCTATGCTTACGGTCAACTGGGTTATCTAAGTGCAGCGGTTAAGGGAATGCTATCTAAACCGAATTCAACTCAACAACCCCATACCAGTTAAGGGCATCTGTTGTGAATGACTGTCTCAACTGTATACTTTATCATTTGCCTAAAATTTTACCATGATATCCACCTCCCATAAAATTCCAATTTCAGTTCTAATTCCAGCCAAAAACGAAGAGCAAAACTTACCCGCTTGTCTCGAAAGTGTCTCTCGGGCCGATGAAATATTTGTTGTAGACTCTCAAAGTAGCGATCGCACTGCTGAAATTGCTCAACAATACGGTGCGGAAGTGGTACAGTTTCAGTTTAATGGTCACTGGCCGAAAAAGAAAAACTGGTCAATTCAAAATTTACCTTTTCGTAACGAATGGGTGTTAATTGTAGACTGTGATGAACGCATCACCCCGGAACTTTGGGATGAAATTGCCACCGCTATTGAACAACCGAATTACTCCGGTTATTACCTCAATCGCCGTGTGTTTTTCCTCGGGACTTGGATTCGTCACGGCGGCAAATATCCCGATTGGAATTTACGGTTATTTAAACATAAAGAGGGCTATTACGAAAACCTGAAAACCGAAGGGGTTCGCAATACCGGAGACAATGAAGTTCACGAACACGTTGTGATTTCTTCACAGGGTCAAGTGGGGTATCTCAATCAGGACATGATCCATGAAGATTTCCGGGATATGTTCCATTGGATCGAACGCCATAACCGTTATTCTAACTGGGAAGCCAAAGTTTACTATAATCTCCTCACCGGACAAAGTGATAGTCAAACTATTGGTGCAAACTTGTTTGGTGATGCGGTTCAACGTAAGCGATTTCTGAAAAAAATCTGGGTACGATTACCGTTTAAACCCTTATTAAGATTTATCTTATTCTATTTCATTCGCTTAGGGTTTTTAGATGGACGCGCTGGCTATATTTATGGTCGTTTACTGAGTCAGTATGAATACCAAATTGGAATTAAACTCTATGAATTAAAGCAGTTTGGCGGTCATTTGAATGTTTCTCAATCTCAACCGAAACCCACTGTTGTTCCTCCTGTAGTGCAGGCTGTTGGCCGGGAATAACATCCGCTTTCAATCTTGATTTAATATCAATAACCTACGTAGAGACGTTGCGTGTGTGTAGAGACGTTACATGTAACGTCTCTACAGGATCAATTACGGTCGCGTAGCGTGTTGCCATTGCAACGTAATAACCAATGATGATTGAAAAAGATACAACCCCTTGGATAGACTTGCGTCAGTACGATCAATCTTGGTTTGATCGGGGAAAACCGGGTTGGTTTATTCTACTGTGGTGGTTTGTCCAAGCCATTACATTCCCCCTAACGCTACATCCAATGAATGGGATACGATGCTGGATTTTACGATTATTTGGCGCTAAAATTGGCACTGGAGTTGTGATCCGTCCGACTGCTCGATTTAATTATCCCTGGAAAATTGCTATTGGGGATTATAGTTGGATTGGGGATGATGTGGTTTTGTATAGTTTAGATTACATCACCATTGGTCAACATTGTGTCATTTCTCAGAAAAGTTATCTTTGTACGGGTAGCCATGACATCAGCGATCCAGCATTTGGCTTGCAAACGGCTCCCATTCAGGTAGAAAATGGCGCTTGGCTGGCGACAGATTGCTTTGTGGCACCCGGTGTCAATATTGGGGCAAACGCTGTTGTAGGCGCTCGTAGCAGTGTCTTCTGCGATCTTCCCGGCGGTTACGTTTGTGTAGGAACTCCTTGTCGTCCTAAGTCTCCTCGACAGATGCAGAATCAGTCTTGCGATCAGATTGAAGTATTTTCTTGAAACAATATCAAAACCTTAGAGACACAAAGGACACAGCGGAAGAAACCTTTGTGTTTTTTGTATGTTTGTGGTGAGTCCTCCCACTCAAAAAATACATAACCTCCACTGCGTCATAACTATTGATTAGTAGAACAGTTAATTAAAAGCTACATCTTGAAATATCAGCAGAGTTTGAGATTGAGTGGGCGATGCAGCAATAGCAAAGCCATAACGCTGATTTGATTTCATTAGCAATATTTTTTGATGTGGATGGGAGGACAACAACAATGATCAAGTTGACTTTAACAGCATTATTAATTCAATTTCCGGTATTACTGATTCATACGACTGCAATAGCAACCCCTCAAAATCTACTAGAAACTGAGTTATCCAATACAGTATCAGAAGAGGATGTAGTTCCTCCCAAGGTGATTATTCAGCCCTATAATAACACTGAAGAAGATGTGGTTCCCCCTCGATCAATTCAAGATAATGTTTATTCGGATTTTTGCAGACGTTGATGAGCCATGGCTCTCCATGCTTCTAATTCAGGAAGCCGCCAAGCTGAATCTATATCTTTCTCACCAAAGCGATCGTATTTTAGAGCATTAAACCAAAAATCCTTTGCTTTTTCAGCTTCTCCTTTTGCTTCTAAAACTTTTGCCATCAGATAATAGGCAGATGCATATTCTTTATCCAACTCTAGGGCTTTTTGTAATGAAACATCAGCTTCCTCATAATGGTTTTGCATGAAGTAAGCCCACCCCATATTTTTATAAATTGAGAGTTTCCATTCTTCTTTTTCGGCTGCTTTTAAAGCCGAATTAATCCAAGTCAACGCACTTTCAATTTCTCCATCCAAAATGTCTAATCGACCTAAATTATTTTGAGCATAAACCACCGATATACCAGATCCGTTTACCGCCCGTTGATAATGTTGTCGCGCCGATTGATAATCTTGCAGTTCTTCATAAGTTGAACCGAGATTATAATGAGCTGGAGCCAGATCTGGATTAAATTGAATTGCCCATAATAAATACTTCTTGGCAATAATAAAATCACCACTGAGGTATTTATTCTGTCCCATTTTATTGAGATGCTTAGCAATTTGAATATAGGTAAACTGTTGTTCAGGGTAGTCATCTACTGCCATAAAAATAGGATTAATTAGACCTATATCTGTTAAAAATTCTATTTTATCAGTCTCCTCTGTTTGTTGATTTGCAATAAATTGAGACATTTTATCTCGCACTTGATGAATCACATATTGCTTCATCATCGGTTGTATTGTCCATTGCACTTCTCCGTTTTTAGTAATAGTTTCTAGAAGCGATCGCCGTTTGAGAGAGTCTAGGGCATTGAGCACATCTGATGAATTTCCTGAACGGGAAAAATGAGAGTACAATTGATTGGGAGTGACGGGATTTTGATGCAGCGCTAAATCATATAAAATTTGGTTTTCTAAACTGGATAACCGCTGTAGCTGCTGTTGCAATTCTTGATTTAAAACATCTCCCAAAAAGAAATTATGTTGAAGGAATTGACTAATATTTCCATTGAATAATTCTCGAACTGTTGTAGCAGTTGTTTTTAATGCCAGGGGATTTCCACTATATCGTTGAATAAGCTGAGAAATCTCTGTAGAAGATATAGTTGAACCCAAAACAGATTCAACAATCATCTGAGCATCAGCCTCAATTAATCCAGTTAAAGATAACACCCGTACCGGTAAAGCTTCCCCTGCCATCCGGACTAATTCTAAGGGTTTTTCTTGAGTGATAATCATCAAAGTACTTTGATGTTGACACTCTCCCACCCGTTGCAATAGTTGTTGATAATTTTGATAGTCTTTCTGATAGCTTCCGGCAATTTTTTCGGCTTGAAACAGAGATTCAAACTGATCTAAAATCAACAGACAACGAGACTCCCTAAAACATTGAATTAATAAGTTCAGTTGACCATCTAACGTTTGAGGAATAGCGATGAACTCATCTTGATAAAAATGTTGTAACCCATGTTGTAAAACTTGACTGAGGCTGGGTTTTTCTCGTAAATTCCACCAAAGAATGAAATCAAATTCATCCTTAACTTGTTGGGTAAAATAAACGGCGAGGGCTGTTTTTCCCATCCCCACCATTCCCAACACCGTGACTAACGGACAATGTTCTTTAATTATCCATTGGTTAAGGGTCGTAAGTTCAGCCTGACGACCCCAAAAACCCGACACAGGGGGTGCATTTCCCCAGTCATGACGGGGACGTTGAACTGTTGAAGGCTGAGGCGTTGAAATGGGAGTGAGAGTTTCAGGTTGCAGATGTTGTTCCAGTTTATAGCGTAATGTCGCCAACTTTCCAGGCCCTTTACCTGTAATTTCAAATTTACTATAAACCTGACCCAGGCGCTTGCGAACCGCATCTCGACTACAGCCTAACTGAGTGGCAATTTCTGCTGTGGGTAAGCCATCCAACGCCAGAGATAGAGTTACTAGTTCAGTATGGGAGATCTGATGAGCATCCGCAATAGTTTTCAAAGAAGCATTCATCTACAGCTAAACTCTGAGTGTAAGGTCAATTCTTCTATTATAGTCACAATGTGATACAGTATCTCACTTGCCATGTTTTTTGGGAAAGAAACGGGTGTTGTGTTATTTATTCCCAGAAAGATCGTAAATGCCAGCAACAGAAAGCCTTCTATTTTGATCGGGAAAAATCACTTTCCTTTGCCGAAAACTGCCAAACTCCAAACCGAAAACTGCCGAAAGTTTGGAAGAATCCTGAAAGCTATCCCCCCATCATCATAGTAGGATATCAATAGATTTATCTAGACAGCGAGCAATAGAACATCTATTGACAGTTCTAGAAAATCTCCCTTATCCTCTTGACTAAATCTCACATTGTGTTTATTATTTTTATGTGAGATATAACTGATGAGGAGTAAACGGTTTACTACGTCTCACTTAAGCCACTCAAAGCCAAGTTACCCACAAATCCTATGTCAACTTATCCAGATGCCTCTGAACCCATCAATCAGTTACTTGAACAAGTCCGACATATTCTGTTACAGACCTGGACAGAAACAGGATTCGGACATATTGAAATTGATAGCGAACGAATTAGACAAGATAAAGTGGCGGTTACCGTCAAAGGTTCTACGTTTTATCGTTATGTGATTCGTCAAACCGATATCGAACAATGTACACCTCTCTCGAGTGATGCCTGCAATCATTCTTCTTGATAAAAAATAATTATCCGATTTCAAGCTTAATCTCACATCATGTTCGGTCAAATCGGCATTGCCCCCTAAATCCCCTGCCCCCAAACCCCCAAAACTGGGGGCTTTGAAAGATGGGGGACTTTGATGAAAATTCCCCCCAATGTTGGGGGCTAGGGGGCTAGATCATATCAGTACGATAGATCCGGACATAATCTCACATCAAACTGCACAGTTAAGAGGATTGGCAGATTTGAGGTAACAAACGAAACAACAAATATAAATACATGATCTGGTGATTGATGAGTGAGAGTCTCACACGCCAGCCAAGTGCAACCAATGAGTGCGCCTGGCTGGTTTTTTTATTACGAGTTAACCGCTTCACACAGGAGAATTCTGATGGTGTTTCTACCCGATAATACAATTACAGGTTTACCGACTGACGACGTGATCATCGGTACCCCTGATAGCGATGAGATCTATGGTTTTGAGGGGATCGATGTCGTCATTGGCGCAGAAAATATTGATTTACTCTACGGTAACGAAGAGGCTGACCTACTTTATGGTTCCCAAGCCGACGATACGTTATATGGCGGTAAAGGGGATGATATTCTGTTTGGCGGTCAAGGTAATGACTTTTTATCCGGTAATGTTGGCAATGACACTCTATACGGCGATCAAGGTGCAGATACTCTAACTGGGGGTGTCGGAAATGATGTGATTGTTATTGGTCGAGGAACAGGCGGTTCTAACCTGTTAACAGCCGATGTGATGACCGATTTTGATGTCACGGTGGATCAAATTCAACTGTTAGATGGTTTATCTTATTCAGATTTAACCATTGAAAGTACCGAAACCGGAGGTACAGTCATTAGTGAGTCGGTTACTGGGGAAGTCTTTATTATTTTAGAAGGGGTTGCACCAGAAGCGTTAACACCCGATCATTTTATTTTTGAAACAAGTGGCATGGTTGACCCACCGCCACCGCCAGTACCACCACTGATGAGTCCGGAAGAAGCCTTTGAGGGTGTTGAACTCATTCCACCTGTGATTGAAGCGCAACTCGCCAATGATACAGGCAATAGTAACACTGACAATATTACGTCTGACCCCACCGTTAGCGGAACCGTAACAGATAGTTCAGGTGTATTAAATCTGGAAGCTAGTTTTGGCGATGAAGATGAGTTTGTCGATGTTTCCGATGCACTCGCGCCGGATGGTACATTTACCCTGAATTTAACTCAGTTAGAAGAAGTATCAGAAGGTGAATTAACAGATGGAGACTATACATTACTATTGCGATCGCAAGATACAGTATTAAATACTTCTCAACCGCCTACTTTAGTTAGCTTTAGCCTCGATACTACCGCACCCGATATTAGTGTTGAGTTGGCTAATGATACGGGTGATAGTAATACTGATGGCGTGACTACAGATCCAACGGTTACCGGAACTATTACGGATGCAGGTGAAATTGTCTCTTTACGCGCTGGCTTTGATGGCAACTTAACCGATATTTCTGATGAATTAGGCGCAGATGGTAGCTTTGAACTCAATCAACTTGACTTACAAATTCTCCAAGGGACACCCTTAGTTGATGGAGAAATTAGCCTCGAAGTGGAAGCCGAGGATGAGTTTGGTCAGGTTTCAGGAACAACCCTTAGCTTTACGTTAGATACGACAACTCCGCCACCGCCACCGCCAGGAGATGATGATGGTGATGACCCCAGTGACGATCCAGGAGATGAGCCAGGCGTGCCAAACGTACCAGACTTACCAGATGTTGATATCCCTGATGAGGATGAAGATACTCCAGTTGAGATGGTCAACAATGAGGATATGGAAGTTACTCCTCCGCCAACAGATCCACCTGTAGAAGAGGAGGTTGAAGAAGATCCCGGTGATACTCCAGAAGAAGCGCTGAATATTACCGTTAGTTCTGATGAAACCGTCTACATGGAGGAAGTGGGAGAAGAAGATCTAAATGACTTCTATACCTTTACTATTGGTGCAAATAGTGGGGTTGATATTTCCCTAGACAATATCGGTGAAGAAGTTGATTTATTCTTACTTGATAGCAACCAAGAGGTAATTGATAGTTCTCAGCAACTCGGTTTAACGCCAGAGTCTATCACTCGACCGTTAGAAGCCGGAACTTATACGGTTCAAGTCACATCTGTTAATGAACAAACAACAGAATATGATCTCAATATTAGCGTTACTCCCAATCTTCCCGGCGTTTCCACTACAGGTTCAGATGAATTGATTATTGGTGGGTTTGATACTGATGTTTCTAGTGCATTCATTAACTTAGAACCCCCTGTATCCGACCCGACGATGGATGCCTTCCGCACTGATCCTCGCTTTGCTGATATTGACGGTAGCGGATATTCAGTAGTGATCCTAGACACTGGAATGGATCTAGATAACGAATTCTTCGGGCCAGATAGCGATGGGAATGGGGTAGCTGACCGAGTGGTTTACCAATTTGACTATGGTAACTTTGATGCCGATGCCAGCGACTTTGTGGGTCATGGTACAGGCATGACTAGTATTATTGCCTCGGAAGATGAAACCTTTACCGGAATGGCACCGGGAGTCGATATTATCCACCTTAAGATTAGTAACGATTTCGGCGAAATTCCCATCGGCGCTGTCGAACAGGCATTGCAATGGGTAGCAGATAATGTAGATGAATACAATATTGCCAGCGTCAATATGTCGTTTACTCTGGCAAACTCTATAGACTTACTCAATTCTCAAGAAGAACAAACTCCTGCTTCGATTGGTATTTCCGATGAATTGGCAGAAATTGCTTCTCAAGATGTGATTGTTGTTTCCTCTTCTGGAAACGGTTTCTTTGACTACGGCAGTAACCCTGGTGTATCTTATCCCTCCTCCGATCCTAACGCCTTGTCAGTGGGTGCAGTTTGGGAAGAAGACCAAGGCGGGCCGTTTACGTTGCGAGGCGCAATTGACTTTACCACCGATGAAGATCGTATTGCTGCCTTCTCTCAACGTGACCCAAATTTAACTGATGTATTCGCACCGGGAGGTGTACTCAGCGTTGCTTCCCCAGATGGAGAAGTAACCACAACCGGGGGAACCAGTGCTGCTGCGGCTCATGTTACAGGAATTGCAGTTCTGGCACAACAGCTTGCTGAAGAAGAACTCGGTCGCCGACTCACGTTTGAGGAATTCCAAACTTTAATTAATGATACGGGTGTAACCATCTTTGACGGGGATTTTGAAGATGATAACGTCCTCAATACTTTTGAAGAATATCAACGGGTGGATGTATTGGCATTAGCTGAGGGTATTTTGGCACTAGATACACCCCCGCCAGCACCTCCTGAATTGGTACGATATGACTTCACCTATTTCTATGATGGGGATAACTTCGATATTCTTGACAATGATTTCTACGTCGGTTATGTCTACGATGAACCGGGTGCATATAGCGTCAATACCTTATATGATGTCTTCTCCTTTGATAACGAAGCCGACTCTAACGGTTTGTACTTCGTGTCTGGGGTGAGTGAAGCACCCGATAACGCCTTTGAGGATGCAGTCTATGTCACCGACTATTATGATGCTGATTTCAGTGAAGAACTCTATACCCCTTATTGGTCAGGTTTAGGCTTTGCCTCTGGTTACGGCGGTTTAGGCAGTGAGTATGACTTTGTTGAAGATTTGGATGGTGATTTCTTCGACTTCGGCAATGATTTCTACGAAGCTGATGTATTTGATCCGTTCTTTGTCAGCCAACTATTTAGCCGGACTGACTATGATGCTAATACTCAACCTGGAGAATTAGTCAATGCGGACTTGAACAACGACGGCACCGACGAACTGATTGTTGCCAATACTAATGATATTGATAGTGGCTTTTCGGTACTTCCTAATCTAGGAAATGGTTCCTTCGGGTTCCCTGAAGACTATATCACTGACTTCTTCTCTTCCGGTGATGGAGATGATCCTTCCTTAGATGTAGGAGATTTTGATGGAGATGGCAATATCGACATTGTTACTGCTAATACAGAAACGGATGAAGTATCTATTTTCTTCGGAGATGGTAATGGCAACCTAGATGGAATACCTTTGACGTTTGAAGCAGGCGATCGCCCTGTTATCAGTGAAGCAACCGATGTTGATAATGATGATGCAACTGATATTGTATTAATTAATTCAGAATTTGATACTTTTGGTGTTGGCTACGATGGAGACAGTATCTCTGTGTTGTTTAACCGGACAGATAATAACGTTTTCACGCTTGAAGCAGGTGAAGGTGTTGAGGATGTAGTAGCGGCAGACTTAGATGGTGATGGTGATGTTGACCTGGCAACTGCTAATCAAGTAGACAATACACTATCAGTTCTCTATAATTTCGGTAATCTTGCCTTCTCTTTCCCTGTCACTATCCCTGTAGGTTCACGACCTTTGAGTATTGTTGCGGATGACTTTGATGGGGATGGTAGCACCGACTTAGCCACCGCGAACTTTGAATTCGGAACCGTTTCAGTGGTTCTCAACAATGGCGATGGTAGCTTTGGGTCGGCTGATTTCTACTTTGCGAATGACTTCCCCAGTACTATGAGTTCAGCAGATTTAGATGCAGATGGAGACGCTGATTTAATTCTACGAAATTCCGTTTTCCGTGATGATGATACTCAAGAGGGAGATTCTATTTCTATCCTGCAAAATAATGGAGATGGTACATTCGCATTTCCTCAAAGTTTCACAGTCGGTGATGTTCCGGTTGGATTAATTGTTGAAGATTTAGACGGCAATGGTTTATTAGATATTGCCACTTCTAACTTTGAAAGTCAGGATATTACCGTTTATCTCCAATCGCTGTTAATTACAACCTAATTAATAGTTACAACATCAAGTAATACGATTTTTCGCTCCATTCACTCCCTAAGTTGATAAAATTTAGGGAGTTTTTTTATAATCTTTTCTAAAAATTACCCAAATCATCTGCAATCATTCAAAATAGAAATAATGTCATGCCTGTTGAATTAACTGATATTAAAAATCCTATTCCTGTGTAGAGACGTTAAATTTAACGTCTCTACAGCATAACGAATTATTCAGATATGATATAAAGAGTTGCTAATGAATTAGTTCAATTAGGCATCCCTCAATCTAAAATTGTTCTGGGTTATCACGATCCGAATATTCGT
>CAYNXM010000178.1:0-8442 GCA_964401105.1 uncultured Lyngbya sp.
GGTTGACTATCTGGACGGGTTGGCGATCGCGCTAAATATTTCCCGTCATCAAAATAAATCTATAATTTTGCCTGAGCTAGGAATTTAATACATATTTTCGTACCTTTGTCAATCCTCTGCTTTGGCATCCTCTTGAATACACGTTTTTTCTCTAGGATTTTAAAATTAGTTCTACTAAGCCTTCTGGTGAGAGCTGAGGCGATAAAATCAGGGTTTAAACAGGATGCCTACTAGAAGTTTAGTTTTTTAGGCATAACTTAAGTCAATTATACTCTATATTTAATATCATACAAAATCCGACTCGGAGCTGTCAAGCCTGATTAACTCGTGCAATTCGTCCCCTAAATTTTTCGTTACAATGTCATCGTTACTTGACAAATATATAAATTTTTAATTGCTTAATATTTAAAAGTTAAGTATAAATTATTTGAATCGGGACTTGAGGAATGTGTAGCATTACGAGAGAATTAGGTTAGAGAGAGTGTAGCGTTAATCCTTTGTTTTCCTCAAATCTTTGATATCTGTTAATGCTTCTCAGAAGAAGAGGAAGAGGGTCAAGTATGAGTTGATTAGTGACTGGAGAAACAAACGAAGAATGAGAGAATTGAACAGAAGACTCTCTTCCTCGTCAGTTCTATTTCTGTAGTTCAGTCGCTATGATTTAATCTGTTTAATCAGGAGTTGTGCGATCGCTTGTAACTGCTTTTTATTAAAGGTTTTCAGCAGTACTTTAACCACTTCTTTCGGATCGGCTGGAATTGTAATTTCTTTAGCAGGTGCGGCTGCTGCACCTGAGGCCAGTTGTTGCAAAGCGGCACTGGGTGCAATTGCACTGGCTTTTCCTGCTTCTAATAGTTTTCCAGCGAGCTGTAACTCCTTAACAACTGTACCTGCCAAATCCTTATGAGAATTTTTGGGATTTTTAATGGCTATCTGAATAGTTTTAATCAGGTTTTGCCAAGGTTCGACATTGGCACCGATTTTTGCTAAATGCAAAGATAACTTCAGAAGTTGCTGACGAGAGGCGGTAGAGGGTGGCTTTTTCAATAGCTGTAGCATCGGTTTGAGAACTTTCATCACAGCAGCTGTTGCGCCAGGAATAGCAGCAATGGGTTTTGTTTCTCCCTTACCGCTCATTAGGGTTTGCAGATGATTTTCAAGTTTCTCGTAGAGGGGAAGGGAAGCAACGGCGATCTTTTCCCCCATCTGCGGCGATAACCCAGAGCCACTCTGGCAACGAGTAATTAAATTCTTAATCACTTCGTAACCTTTATTGGAGAGGGTTTGAGCGGTAGAATCTACTTTAATGGGAGTATCTTTAACAGACTTGAAGCAATCTTCTAAACGTTTAGAAACTTTATTGATACTGCTCAGACTCGGTACGTCTTTCATCAACATTGCTGAGCCGCCTTTGAGAGAGTGAGCCGCGCGATACATTGCAGTAATTCGCTCTCGATCTGAATCTGCCATAATAGCTGGTAGATTTTTCAGTCCTGTCTCTAAGGTGTCGAGGTGCTCTTGAGCCTCCTCCATGAAGATGCCAAAAATTTTTCGATACTGGTCTTGATCCGTCGGCACGGCTACCCTCCTATCAATCTCTATTCCAAGCGGAGCATTACCTTACGTTGTTAATCATAATCTACTGATTGCCTCAACTGTAACTTATTGCTGTCTTAATTATACAAACAGCAGACCTGAAGTACTTGTTCTTCGGGGTATAAGGGAATCAGCAATGACTCACCGCCAACGACCAATAAGCCACAACAACTCACTAATTTTTCCCTAAGGTTTCAGACAGATAATTGGCGGTCGCCTCAACCAAAGTGATGGCGTTTTCGTATACCATTCGAGTCGGCCCTAACATTCCCACACTACCGACCGGAATTGTATCTCGATGATAAGGGGCACAGATTAATGTACAGGTTTGAATGGGTTCAAGCGGATTTTCTGCCCCAATACGAATATTAACGGTTTGTTCTTCGCTGGGAAGCTGTACAATTAATGGCCAGAGAGATTCTTGTTCATCTTCGAGTAAATGGATTAAGGTCTGTACCTGTTGCAATTGAGAAAATTCCGGCTGACGCAGGACTTCGGAGATGCCACTAAATTGAATACGAGTATAGTCTGGTATTTGATGGCGGCGGCTGAAGTTGGTCAGAAGTTCTCTTAAGAAGTCAACATAGCGTTCAAATTCGTGATCTAAGGCTTGCCAGTCTAGGGTGGCTAATTCTGTTAGCGATCGCCCTCTGAGATGATGGTTGAGGAAATTGGATAACAGTTGGAGTTCTTGCTCAATTAGTTCTTCATCTTCAGGTAAGGGTAGACTATTTGGGGTCGCCCGCGCCACCCTATCAGCCCCAGAGGATAATTCCATCACTGTAGACTGAGTTTGATACCCATCTGTGACCACCACTAGCATAATTGTCTTAGAATCGATTAACACCAGTTGTAGATGTCGTAAACAATCTGTTGTGGTCTGGGGCATGGTAATTAAAGTAATATATCCACTCAAACTCGATAGAATTTGAGCCGCCCCTTTTAAAATGGTTTCCACACTCCAACTTTGATGATCGAGTTGTTCACCCAATAGTTGAGTCACTTGTTGTGCTAATGTCTCAACAGGTGCAATCAGTTGATCGACATAGATCCGATAACCAAAGTCTGAAGGCACTCGTCCGGCTGAGGTATGAGGTTGATACAACAGTCCTGCTTTTTCTAACAGTCCCATACCGTTGCGGATGGTTGCCGGACTGACATTTAAATTATATTCTTTTGCCAATACTTTAGAACCCACAGGTTCAGCCGTGGCAATATAATGACGGACAGTTGCCCGTAGAATATGCTGTTGTCGCTCTGTTAATTTCACTTGTGCAGACATTCGATCTTAAAAAGGTTTTACTAAACTCATGTATAATTCTGTAACGCAGAGCTACCCTTTAATCGTGGAATTCAATTAGTTTTTATTGACTAAGATAGCAAATTATTCTTATTGTAACCTGAGATTTACAGGACTCATCGTAGCAACAACCACCAAAATTGATCCAGAGTCGCGATCTTCTGGCGTTGCATCTATCCGCTGTATGGTCTAAGTCGTTTGTCGTTTGGGAAGAATGATCTTAAATTCTGTTCCCACCCCCAGTTGAGAGTTACACTTAAGAGAACCATGATGTTTTTGTTCGATAATTTCGCGACTAATTGCTAGTCCTAAACCTGTTCCTATATTGACAGGCTTTGTCGTAAAAAAGCTCTCAAAAATTTTCTGTTGATTCTCAGCGGAAATGCCGGGGCCATTGTCTAATAAACGAATAGCAATTTTTTCTGAATTGAGGTTCTCGGTTATAATCGTAATGGTTGGATCGGGGTTACCCTGTTCAATTAAAGCATCAATGGCATTATTAATCAGATTAATAAAAACTTGGGATAAAGAGCTAAAATATCCTTCTATTAAAGTCAGTCCTCCATATTTTTTTTGAATTGCAATTCTTTGCTTTGTACGATTCTTTAGAATTAAAAGTGAGCTATCTAAGCAACTATGAATATCAACAGGCTGAGGGTTCGCTTCATCTAGACGTGAAAAGTTTTTTAAGCTGGCAGCAATTTGCTTAGTTCGTTCTGCACTAACTTTAATCGCTTGCAAAAGAGTGGGTAAATCTTCTTTAATATAATCTAATTCAATTTCTTCTATTTTTTCAATAATAATTTTAGGGGGATTATCAATTTGTTGTTGATAAGTATGAATCAGATCTAATAAATGGTCGGTATACTCAATTAAATAACTAACATTGCCCGAAATACAACTCACAGGATTATTAATTTCGTGGGCAATACCTGCGACCATTTGACCTAAACTAGACAGCTTTTCATGTTGAATCAATTGAGATTGAGCCGATCTCTGCTGTTCTTCTAATAAGTGGTTGACTTGGGCAATCAAGTGATTAAATGATTTTGTTAAACTGCCGATCTCATCTTGGCTTTTGACGGGGACTTGGATATCAAATTTAGAGTCTCGAGTCACTTTTTGAGTAATTTTAGTTAAGTCATAAATGGGTATAGAGATTGTTCTGGTTATGTATTTTGATAGTAATAATGCAATTATTACTGAGATAAAAATACTGATAAAAATGATTAAATTATGAATAACATAGGCTTTATGTAATATTTCTTGCGCTTCTTCACTCTCTGAAATAATACTCTTATTTAACTTAGACAAAGTCTGAGAAAATTTTTCAAAATTATCATGAAATCCATTGATTTGTCTCTGAATTAATTTTTTACTACTCTGAGATTGATTAAAATTTGAGCTGTCGATATTGAGCTGCTCTACACTCTGATTAAAGTCGTCTAAATAAGGTAAGACATTGACTTGATACTCTTGAATCAAAAGATTCATTAATTCTGCTTCGTCATCATACTCAGTCACTTTACTGTTTTTATAGGACTGTGTTAGTGCTGTCCAAGATTGATTAAAACGAGATTCATAAGATTTAAGTTCTTCATATTCATGCTGAAACTGTTCTAAGTTATCGAGGGATACTGCAACAGCTTGCTGATGCAGCATAACGTGCATAAAACTAACTTTTACATCAGATAATAGCTTCATTTCTTCCATAATATCTTCAATCAGTTTTTCAACATAATTCTCATACTGATTGCTAATAATAATTCCCCCCGTCACTCCAATAATAGTAATACCTATCGATAAAATATATCCTAGGGTAATTTTAGAACCGACGTTAAGCTGATTAAGCCAAGGCTTTAACTCTATTTTTTTTAAATTTAATAAGTTGGGTATGGGTTTGATGAAGTGACAATATTTCATTGAGATTACCCTAAAAATATAACAGAATACCTAAAAGAATTGACTGAAATACTCAGTTTAGCTATAATCAAGATTCATTACTATTGATAGTATTCCCTAAATTCAATTCAATTCCAGCATTTAATGAAAAATTCCCAACTTCACTCTATCCTCAGGACACACTCCATGGACTCAGGAGGTAAGGATAATTAATCATCTGGATTTCATCTAAAAATTGCGTAAAAATAGTAAAACGTAATGTAATAATTGTTGATGAATCCGTTACTCGAGGGCTGATTCAGAGGGTCTATAAAAGTAAAAGAAGAGATGATTTAAGATTATTCTACAATCAATCAGAATAAATGTCTGTGAGTTTTAATCAACCCTCAAAACTAGCAATATTCTGAGTCATCAATACATCTGGCTGCAAGAGTTTCTTCTTCCAGCAAAGCAATTTTTATCAACGGATACCATAGCATTTGAGTCATTTAGACCCAAAGCCTTAATTCAAACGGAGAGGGTGGGATTCGAACCCACGAGAAGCCCATAAGACCTCTAACAGATTTCGAGTCTGCCGCATTCAACCAAGCTCTGCCACCTCTCCATGGCTTCAATATAATCCTCATATTGAAGATTCAGCTTTTCATTATATCAGAGAAAAGAGCCATCGGTTTCATCTGAACTGAGGCTAGTCGCAAAGCCAACGCTTGGAGTCCATTGTAGCGCCCCATCTCGCCCTGTCCATAACACCTGGACTCGTTGCTGGTACAGTTGTTCAATCGTTTTCGGATCAATCGCATCAGAGGAAGCGATCGCAACTTCTGGCCGCAACAATTGTAACACTCTTTGATCGAGGCGCTTTCCAGACCACCACAATACATCAATTGGATTTAAGCCTTGTTCCTTAATTAAATCTTCTTGTTCTTCTAAAGAAAGATCTCCAAATAGCATCCAAGTTTGGTCACGAATTTGAAATTTGACCATCGGAATTTCAGCATTGATCAGTTCAATTTGAATTGAACCTAATTCTACAGAATTTTCTACTGGTAAGGGTAGATAAATCCCTTTTTGTTTTTCTAAGGCTTCCTGAATCGCTTGATTACTGACTTCATAGGTTTTTTTTGAGGCGGGGTTATCATAAAATATCCTCACCGCCATTTTCTCTAAAATGGTTTGCCACCCAATACTTAACCCTAACCGGGAATGAGTCGCAATAGACCAATCAATTTGATTAATTCCCTGTTGTTGTAAAAAGGGTAAAACAGTATAACGGGCAGTGTTTCGACCGCCACTATTGACCAGGGTTGTTTGTCCTTGATCTTCAATCAGTAAAATCGGTTCTCCTGGAGTATCTAAAACAGTGACTTGAAAGCGAGAATATTTACTGTATCCGGCCGGAACCGCAATCAGTAAAAACGCGACTAAAATAGCAACAGGCACTGGAGCGAGTAATTTTCGACTCCAAGGGGTAGAAGGAGTTGACAAACCCTGCTGTTGACGTTGATAGACTTGCATTGCAATCCAAACAATACAATAGAGGGTATATAAGGCAATCAATTGCATTTCCGAAACTGCACCCACGGTCATAGAATTACCCGGCAATTGAGCAAATCCTTGAACAATGGTGATTAAACCTCGGAGGGGATAATGTAAAATAGTAGCGATCATCCCTCCGGCTTGGGGTATAATCAATGCCACTGCGGCACTCGCCATACCGCCCAAAGTATTGACAACCACAAATGGCACCGTTAGGATATTGACCAGAATACTGTAGGGGGAAACCACTCTAAATGTATAGAGTTGTAGAGGTAATGTCCAAACTGAAGCAGCAACTGGAACCGCAATTAGGGTGGCTATGGTTGGGGGTAATCCTTGTAAGCGATTAACAATACCTGGGGCTGTGATTAATAACCCTAAGGTGGCGAGGAAACTAAATTGAAATCCTAAATCCCAAATCCATTGTGGGTTCCACAACAGTAAAACAATGGCGACACCAAATAACACATTGAGGGATTTAACTTGACGTTGTAATACTAAACCGATTAAAGCTGCACTGCCCATCAAGGCCGCCCGTAATACCGAGGCTGACCCCCCTGTAAGTCCAACATATCCCAATAGAGTCAATAAACCTAAGCTGAGTCGAGTCTGGGACGAGAATGGACGGCTTAAGGTCAGTACAGTGCCCAATAACAGGGAGACATGAAACCCTGAGGCAGCCAGAATATGGGCTAAGCCCACTTGAACAAAGGCATCGCGGATATCGTAGGGTAAATCAACCGCACGGCGACCCAGTACCATCGCACTCAACAGGGAACCTTCCGGAACCCCTAAGCGTCCTACAATCGCCTGTGAAATTCGTTGTTGTAGACGAGACCATCCCCAAGGGCGATTCTCTAAGGGTTGAATGGGAGTCAGATAACGGCCTCTTAGCCCCGCAAATGCCCCTTGACGGGCTAAATAAGCTTTAAAGTCATAAGCCCCAGGATTAGAGGGAGGTTGAGGTTGATAAAGGCTACCGGTAATAGCAATATCTGCCCCAGGATAAAGTCCGGTTGCTTGCAGCAAAGACACCGTCACATAGAGTTTTCCAGTCACATCCTGACTGACGGCAACGGGTTTATCGTTACCCGTAATTTCGCTAACTTGGTAGGGATTTAACCAAAATTGACCCCGCCCTGACCGGGTGACTCGGGGGGGACTGCTCACTTTTCCCCGAACGGTCATGAGTAAATCTGCTGTGCTACCACTCTGCAAAATCAGCTGACTAATGTCATTCGGTGCGGGGGTTGGAGTGCGTAAATCCAGATAAAGACTGGCAACAACAGCAATTAAGCCAGCCATCAACCACACGGTTTCTGGGACTTTGGGAATAAAACGACTCAGTTGGAGTAAGCTTTTAGACATCCCTGGCTTCATCGGCCTGGGTGGGGAATGTCTCTGTTCAACTCCATTCTCTCCCGTCGGCAGAAGTGTTTGCTGTTGATATTGCAGATTAAACAGGGTTTGAGATTTCCGTAGCTTGCGGATGAAAGATTGCCAACAGAGGGTGGCGATCGCTAAAATTAAGGCAACCAGCAGTACACCGGAGCGACCCCAACTATAGGCACTCACCAGTAGTCCCAGAATATAAGCTATTCCATAAATAAAGGCTGCCGTTTGATTCATGGTTAATCCGAATCTGTAGGACCCCAACCCAATTAAATTAAATAGAGAAGCCCAATTTTAAACCGAACACTACATGAATCAGCATCAGTCCTAGAGCAATACTGCCCACATAAGCATGAGTTGTACGCAATGCCGCTTGATTACCACCAAATCCACTGAGGGAAATTAAACCATTGAGGCTTAGCAACCCGAGTAACACCGTCCCCGTCCAAAAATGAGGGCTTTCTAAAATGGGCTGCCGTTGCATTACTAAAGACAACAGTCCACCAGTATAGCCTAAGGCGAGAAACAAAAACATCCACGGGGCGAGTTTGCGATGGGCAGAATGGTTAGTTAAGGCTTCTTTTTCATCGGTTGTTAGTCGTCCTTTCCATCCGGAGTATCCCACAAAGCTACCCATGACAAAAATTACAATTCCCATCATCACCGGATGTCCCCAATGAGTAATGGGTTCGGGGATTCCCATGCTGCGAAATTGA
>CAYNXM010000179.1:0-37280 GCA_964401105.1 uncultured Lyngbya sp.
AGGCAATGATTTACGGTTGTTTAATTCGCTTGATGATTCGTCGATTAGCTTCTTAATATTTACTTTAGGAATCAGCTCTGATAAATTTAACAATTAATCTGTGACCTTGTTACCCCGTCTCAAACGGCTACCCCCGTCATCGAAATGGGGTGGTACATTTTGCCGCGCCGGAAGTTGACGATAATCATCTAAACTGTATTGAGGCTTAGTCTGAGGTAGATTTTGTTTATTTTGACGAGGTTTAAAAAACTTAAACATGAGATGTTATCCTTAACCAATAAAATGCTGTAACTTGGCTTTAGTAATACATTTAACTCACAATCAATCTGGCTTCCACTCCAAATAAAATTTAAAACTTGCTGTGTATTACTGTATGTTTAACTTAAGCAAAAATAAGTAAGAAGGTTCAAAATATAGCGCACTTCTATAAGTGTCCATAAATTCAACCCGCTTTAACTCTATTTCAGACTCAATTAACCGCCGAGAATCTATACCAATTTTCTAATCGTCTATCCGGACAAAAACCTAAAAACTCCTTACAGCGATTTGAGAAACTGAATCATAGCTATTCTATCTGCTTGGGAAAACGTTCTAAATGATTCTTTCGAGGCTTCTGCTTCTCCGCCATGCCACAAAATCGCTTCTTCTAAACTGCGGGCGCGACCATCATGAAGATAACTAGAATAAGGTAAAACGGTTTGAGTTAAGCCAATTCCCCATAACGGTTGAGTCCGCCATTCGACTCCAGAAGCCTTAAAATCTGGGCGATTATCTGCTAAGCCTGTTCCCATATCATGTAATAATAAATCCGTATAAGGATAAATTGTTTGATGGGCTAATTCTTTAACTTCGTAATTTCCTGTGCGTAATTGCGCCACATGACAAGCATTACAATTGGCTTGAGTAAACAATTTCTCTCCTTTTTTCACTTGAGGATTATCCACTAAAGTTCGGGCAGGAACGGCTACAGTTTGCACATAAAACGTGGCATCTTCCAATATTTTTTGGTTAATATTTGTCTCTTGATCTGATTCTGGGAACATCGGATTGGTAATTCCCATATCATTGACATAAGCAGAAGCCGTTTGTTGCAATAAATTCGGGTTATTAGCCTTCCAACCAAACCGCCCCATGCTTACGCCCTGTTTTTCCACATCCCAAACTTCATTAGGACGACCTGAAATCCCGTCTCCGTCTTCATCATCCGGATCGGCTAAGCCTCGAATAGTGGCTCCCCGAACCGCTTCTAATAACCCTAAACCAAATACAGGGGGAGGCACCCGTAAAGAAGTCATCACATCCGAGGATAAGGGTTTACCACTGGCTAATGTAATTTTAGGATCGGGCGAACGCAAACTGTAAGCTGTCCCATCCCCATATTCTCCGGTTTCTTCTTTCCAGTTAATTTCAACCGCCGCCTCAGGGGCGTAGCCATAAATTCCTTGATCCTGAATTTGGGTTCCCAAACCGTCTACTGGCGGCGCATTTCCCAAACTGACAGAAGCTTCAGGATGGTATTCTAACAATGTTGGGGGTTGATTCAGTTCAGCAATAGAAGCATCAAAACTATTGCGACTCTGACTGACTCGAACTAGCAATTGTCCTTTCTCCGGTAGTCCACGGCCGTTACGGATATGACAGGCTACACAGGAAGAATTATTAAATAATGGCCCCAGTCCCGGATTAACTCTGGCGGGGGCAGTGACAAAGACGGCATCAAAGGCTAAATCTCCGTCTACGTGGCGGTCAGCATTGATCTCACCTAACCCGGCTGAAGGCTGTTCATAGCCGCTGGAAGTTCGGTTAAAAACGGTGGTTTTACCGCCAGCAAGGGGCATTTTAGGAGAAAATAAACCCTGATGGTTTAAACCGTTGGATAATAATAAGCCGAGAATTGCCGCAATTATAAATAGGATGACATACGTCAGCGGTTGTTTATGTAGCGTTCGCAGTTGAGGTGTTGTTTCCATAATATTATCCTTAAATTTCTAGCAATACATAGGACTCAGGAGTCAGAAGTTAAAAATCATAATTTCTATTGCCTATTGCCTACTCGCAAGATTGCCTACTCCCTACTCCCTACAATTACGACTGAACTAATGGCAAAACCTCTTCCTCAATTGTGGTGAAGAGGGTTAAAATAGCAGTCTGAGCCGCCTCCATTTGAGCTAAAGCTGCTTCATTCGTTAAATTTTGTTCAATCGGGCTCGGAATGGCATTGACAGCGTTAATGGCAGTTTCCAGTTCCTGTTTCACCTGTTGATCTAATTCCGGTTGAGTGGCAGCAACAAAATCACTTAAACCTGTACCTTGGGTGGCGGCTTCGGGAACTTCACCTAAATAAGCATTACGAACACTCAAGAGGTTATTTTTGAAGTCATTTAAAGAACTCTGACTGAAGCGGCTTTCTAAATCATCAGTGGTTTGATCTTGAAGGGGAACAGCGATTTTTTCGTTGGCAACTTCATCTAAGCAACCCATCATCCCTTGAACAATTTCTGCAACGGCTGCATTCACTGTCGGATAAGCGGGGTTATCTGGACTTCCTGCTGTGGCTAAGACTTCTTGATAAGCGGGTTTACCATCGATGCCAGCCACCCAACTCTGGACTAAATCTTTTGCCGTTTGATTAAAGGCAATCGTTAATAACTTTAATAAGGTTAATTCTCGTTCGTTAAAATCATCAACGGTTCTGTTATTTTCTAAACCAAATAATAATAATTCAATCGTGTGAAAGCCTTTCTGTGTCGTTTGTAGCTGTTCGATATATTCTAAATTCAACTCATCATTACTATTCAAAATCGCGTTAACATCGGTTTCATTCACTGGCCAATCATCCAAATCTCCGTCATAACCAAGAGAAGTTGCAGGGCCAAAGGCAAACGCTTCGCTTTGTTCCCAGGGAAAACGGGCGGCTATCCAGGCTTCCTGGGCGGCTTGTAGGGTTTCTGGGGTGGGGGTTTCAACGAAAGTATTAACAGTCGTTAAAAGGATATCGGCTTTTGTTGCTAATTGTTGGTAAGTGGGGATAATCACTTGAGTGGCAAAATCGTTGACCACAGCGACTTCTAGAGTGTCCGTCGTCGTCTCAGTTGTCTGAGTTTGGGGGGAATTACTATTACAACTAACTGTCAATAAAACTAAAGTTGATAAACCGACCGATTGTATTAAGCGCGAGCAGTACTTGATAGACTTTTTCAATCTTAGCGGCGGATGTATTTCTTGATTTGACATATTTTGAACCCTGAAAAAATTTTAAATCCTTGATATGTAAGGACTAACGGAGCTGAATTAACACAACTCCCTACTAAAATCAGATTATCACTTAATGCTAATTTATTGCAATAAAGCTTATATTTTTTTCAGGATTTTCTTAAATTTTATGATTAGGCTTTTTATTGACCAGCTTAAATACTTTTTTAAAAGACATTAATTAAGAATAAAAAACAGGTCAAAAAATCGACTTAATGATATTATTCAAAAATTATATATTAAATCGATTGATCTCTTACATACTATTAATAAATTAAGCTCGTTCTAAAATCTGAATACTGTTCGGATGACTCCCACAATAATCGTGTCATTCTCATCGTTATGATCGGGGTTTGTCACGACAAAAAATCCTGGAGTCATATCGATATAATCACTCAAGGGAATCTGATAAAATGCTTCAATATGAATCGAAGTACTTTCATCTTCTAACGCATCAATACTATGAGAAATCAGTTTGGGTGGCATCCCGACCACGACACCCACCGTATCACCTTCTTTGAATAAATCTGGAAACGCCATCGTTACGGCCCAATTGATAATAGTAGCATCTTCATCTCCGGCTTGTTTTTGTGTAGCCCAGGTAGTCCCAAACCAGCCTCCTAATTCAAAATTCTCCAGAATTGCCCAATTGAATTGAAAGCCTAAATTGTTGCTGGTAGTGGCATTATCTCCAAAAGGTTTATTGGCGATAAAACTCCCCGTCCTCCCAGAGACAAACACTTCATCACTGCTAAAGTAGTGACGGTTATAAGCTAGCCCTAAACCAATATTTTCTGTGGGGTAAAACAGCAACTGAGCCGAAGCATTGTATGCCCCATTAAACAAGCCAAAACCATCGTTGGCATTTGCTCCATTATTGGCTAAATAACTGAGATTAAATTGCAATTGCTCACTGAAGCTATATTTAAATGCAATTCCTGTCCCTTGCGGCCCCCTAAATGTTGTAGGGTTATAACGGCCAAAAGCTGAAATTACGCCTGAAGTCTCGTCTGATATTGGGCTGAGGGAATCTTGAACATCATCTAAGTCTAGACTGTTAGCCCCGATATAAACCTGACCCTTGCCATCTAAAACCGGAAAAATATAGAATAAATCATCCAAAACCACCCCATCGGTGACTCCTTCATCAACAGAAAGCTGAGTCATAAAGGTATTGGTTAAATTGTCTGCGGTTAGATCAACCACATCCGAGGCTAAGAGTTGGGCTAACAGTAAGTCTTCTCCGGTGAAACTGGTTTTCAAGTTGAGGCGCACCCGATATCCTAAATAGGTTTGAGTTGGATCGTCATCTTCTGAGACATTCGGCCCCCCAACGACGTTGAAGCGGGCGCGGTCGCCAAAGGTATCCCCAACAATAAAAGTAGTATCTCCCGTTAGTTTGGTGGTAGTGGAGAATTGATTGGCTTCCAGTTCCCCGCTGCGGGCTTCGAGTACAGTGACTCGTCCTCGTAAAGCAGCTAATTCAGCGGCGAATTCTTCCATTAACCGTTGTAGAATGGCTAAATCTTCCCGCCTCACCAGTTCGCTTGTGGCAGCGTTAATTAACTCATTAATTCGTTCTAAACAGGCATTGACTCCAGCGGCAAATTCATAACGGGTTAAGGCGCGGTTGCCTTTGTAAGTCCCGTCTGGATATCCAGCAATACAACCATAGCGTTCTACTAACGATTGCAGGGCCTGAAATGCCCAATCTGTCGGTTGTACGTCGGATAGTTGAGAGACAGAAGTAACTTGTTTTTTTGTTTTCTTGTCCCGACCTTCTTGAGTATATTGGTTAAGCCGATCGAGTACCTCTGTATTGGGTTGAGGTATGCTTGCAGCAACTGGCGTAACAATAGCGGCAGCGGATACAGCCATTAAGCAAGTTAACCCGACGGCTAACTCAATAGGCAAGATTTTCCATAACAGACTCTTCATCAAGGACTTTCCTCACACAGGGTATCTGAAGGAGTTAAACGCTTCTTCGTCATGATTATCCAATACTTTTTCTGATTTAGGGATCAAATAACAATAGTTAATGAAACTAAGACTCAATAAGCTGAGCAGAGATTGAGTTAATTAGGAATACTTTTTAATAAAAATGGGTAACTGAGGCGAGAGAATTTCTGTTTCACCAGAGAGGACACAGAAGTATTTTCTACAATTGCTTTATTTCCAAATATAGTGAAAAGTTACTGGCGCAAGAGTAACCCAGAGTAACACTATAACCCAGAGTCTTCCCGCCAATAGGTTATAGTCTTCTAAAAGTATTTTCCAGGAATGACCGACAATATAATGACCGAATAGAAATTCAAATGTAATCGTTAGTGCCAGCCAAATTAATCCAATTATTAATGCTTGTAAGCTTGATTCTATGGGATAAAAATAAGTGAAATAGCCGATATATAAGGCAAATAAAATAATAGCAGTGAAGCAGGAAAGTTGATGAGCATAAAGGCTTGAAAATAATTTACCATAAGTATATTCTCGAATAATACCATTGAATATTGCGAGAAAAACCATTGGTATCCAAGCGATAAGATAACGAATTATCATTGCTTATTCCTGCTTTTTGTTGGGAGAATTGAGATCAGAAAACCAATCCGATATTTCTTGTTTTAACCCTAAGAGTTCTTGTTCATTCAGTTGATGACCAACATGATAAGTTTGACGTTGAGATAAAATGAATAATATTTGTTTATTAACTGCAATTTCTAGGCTGGGGTTAAGGTTTCCCTGACTATCAGAATTTTTGATAAGGTTAATTTGTTGAATTTGATCGATATTTCCTTTTTTCCGGCGGGGAAAGCCAAGTTGTCGCCAGCGAATATCAAATTTTTCTCGATCAAAAGATAGGCTGGCTTGACCAAAATAATCTATTTCTGAATTGAGTAATAATATTAAAAAGACTAACCCAGCAGGAACACCAAGAATCAGGAGTAAGACGGGTAAAGTAATTAATGAATTGAGTAAGTTATCGCTATATTCTGCCCAGGAAATAGGTAATAAATAGAGTAAAAATAATGCACTACTAATAGCAGTAATTACCTGTATTTTAACTCGAAGGGGTAAGCTTTTAATTCGTTGGCCGATACGAAGTAAACCTGAAGTGATTAACTGTTGAACCGGAAGTAAATATTGCCGAGAAAAACGGGAAGGAATTTCTATTTTTAGTTGTGTTGGATATTTGACTATTTTCACTCCACTTTCTGGGGGCAAAATGATTTTATCAGAACTCACTTCTTTTAATCGATTTAATGCCTCTTTTCCAGATTGAAATCGTTGTTCTATGGTGGGTTCTGTTAACTGTTCTAACCATTTAATAAACTGAGGTTCAACTGCAGATCGAATTGCGTCTTTAAATTCAATTCTTAACTGTTTTTGGGGTAAATCTGCCGGAGGAACACCTGTTAATAAATGAATTAATGTTGTGCCAAGTGCATATAAATCTGAAGCAGGTAAAGCTTGTCCGCCAAACTGTTCAATTGGGGTATAACCATAAGTTCCCACAACTGTAAATGTAGCACCCGGTAGGCGAGGCTGCATCTGAACACCACCAAAATCTATTAAATGAATATGATTATCCTGACTCCAAATTAAGTTACTGGGTTTAATATCTCGATGAATAACAGGGGGATTGAGTTGATGTAAATAATCTAAAACGTTTAAAACTTCTTTCGCAATCCATTCTAATTCTGGCTGATTAAATCGATAGCGTTTTTCTAGCTTTTCTTTAAGTGAAATTCCGGGGACATATTGTGTCACCAAACCAAACCAAGGATTAACCGCTTGCAAGGCAAAATCATCTCGATACTGAACTAAACCGGGATGTTTGAGTTGTTTGAGGACTTGTGCTTCTCGTTCTAATAGTTTGAAGTCATCCCATTGCATTGAACCGCCTAATTCCAATAGTTTGACCACCACTTCATCTTCAAACATTAAATCTTTTGCCAGCCACGTTTGACGAACAGAATGACTTTGTAGTGGCTTGTGAAGCGCAAAACGGTTGTTGAGAATATTTCCAGCAGACAGCATGGTTAGGGGAGGCAGACAGCTTTACTGTCTAGATTAGCTCATCACTTTAATTTTAATCAGTTATTTGTGATTACGTGAGTCATGCACAGGCTACGCGACCGTTATTGATTCTTCGCCGATGTGGGGACAAGTATAACTCTCTGATATAGCACAGTACAAGATGAGTTATGGACTCCGGCAAACCACTCCACTTACTTTGGGCTGCGGAATTTATAGTCTGCATTCGCGTCAGCGTGTGCGTTAGTACGTAACGAAGGCGCACCAAGACAGATGTAAGAGTTTAGTTAAAAACTTTGAAAGAACTCTCGATATTCTGTCAATAAGATCGATCATTTGGAAGATATAGCGAAACATTCTTGAAGAAATTGAGTAAATAGCTGAACTTTAGTAGAAAGGTAGCGATTTACAGGATAAATGACACAAAGCGTGAGTTCTGGTGGTTGATAATCGGGTAAAATAATTTGTAATTCTTTGCGCTCTAATTCTTTCTCCACAATAAAAGTGGGTAGTATGACAACTCCCAAACCTTTTACAGCAGCATCTCTTAAAACTTCTCCATTATTAGAACAAAAAACGCCATCAATAGAAACTTGCTCTTCTTTGTCTTCGTTGATTAATTGCCATTGATAGCCTGTCGTTTGATAGCCGTAGTGCAAACAAGAATGGTTTTTTAATTCGTTGGGGTTGCTCGGAATTCCGTTTACTTTGAGGTAATTCGGTGCGGCACAAATAACCAGAGGAAGTGCTGTAATATGATGAGCGATTAAACTCGGAGATTTTAGCGGTAAACCAATCCGAATCACTAAATCATAGCCTTCAGCAATGGGATCGATAAAACGATCTTCTAAAGTTAATTGAATTTTGACATCTGTATAACGAGTCATAAATTCAGCTATTTTTGAACCCAAAAAAGAGATACCAAACGACATCGGAGCATTAATTTTAAGTATTCCCTTGGGTTCGCTATGTTCTTGTGAAACTGCTAATTCTGCTTCTTCTAGACTGCTGAGAATATCAATACAGCGTTCGTAAAATGCTTGACCCGTATGCGTCGGTGTCACCTGGCGCGTCGTGCGATAGAGCAATTGTACTCCTAACTGATTTTCTAAATTAATCACCAACTTATTGACAGTAGAGCGAGAAACCTGCATTTTTCGAGCCGCAGCAGCAAAGCTACCTTCTTTAACGACTTGACTAAAGGCACGTATACTTTCAAACTTATCCATAAACGTTATTGTAGATAAAAAAGAGACAGTGTGTCTTAAAAATAGTATATTGTCTTTTTTTCAGAATCAATGCACAATATAAATTAGGAGCAAAAAATTTAAATGACTCTTGAGAAAAAATTATGATTAACCTTCGTCCTGTTAAAGCAAAAAGCAGTACTAATTTGGGTGGGTTTGATCTCATCAGGCTGGCAGTGATATTGAAACTTTACCGTTCGCTTGATTAGAAATTAACGATCGCGTTTTGTAAAATTCATCCGTTTCCATTTATGAATTTATCGCAACCCGATAGCCTCCCCTTGTTATTACAAAACGGAGCTAACTATCACAATCTTGTTGCTGGACAGGTGCTATTTTATCATCGAGATCCTGCTGAGTATATTTTTGCCTTAGAAGTTGGACGGATCAGACTCGTAAGGTATACCAATGAAGGAAATCTTGTTGTTTTTCAAATCGTTAGAGCCAAAGAAAGTTTTGCTGAGTCTGCATTGTTTAGCGAACTTTATCACTGTAATGCAATCGTTGAAATTCCATCTCGCGTAATTGCTTATCCTAAATCTCTAGTTGCCGAGGCTTTAGAAAATAACCCTGATTTAGCTCTGAATCTGTTACGAAGATTTGACCACAAAAGCCAATCTTTAAAACAACTACTAGAGTTACGAAGCATTCGCTCAGCCCGCGATCGCCTATTACAGTATCTATTGTTCACCACTTCTCCAGGGGAAACAAGAATTAGCTTTGATCGCTCTTACAAAGATATTGCCTCTGAATTAGGTTTGAGTCCAGAGACCTTATATCGCACCTTAGCTGAGTTGGAAAGAGAAGAAATCATTGCTCGTGATGGCAAACAAATTGAGTTAATCACCCCGACAGCCTAATCTAAATGAAAACCTGATTTAAATCATATGCTACTCAGCCAAACTCACCCTATACTCGCTCTGGCTTGTAAAAATGGCATCAGGAAATTGATGATCGAAATCTAATGGGTATTGTATTGACCTGACATAGTCTATTTTCTTGAAAAGTTTGGCCTGTAATGTTTCGGTACAAAATCAATTAAAGAGGTTCCTTTAATGTCTACAACAAAAATGACAAATTTGATTCACGATCGCAATTTACGCGGTCTATCAAAAATTGGCTGGCTTGATAGCAAACATACCTTTTCCTTTAGTCGTTTCTACGATCCCGAGCGCATGGGCTTTCGCTCATTGAGAGTGATTAACGAAGATCGCGTCACTCCAGGTGCAGGATTTCCTGCCCATAGCCATAAAAATATGGAGATCATTACCTATGTTTTAGAAGGGGCATTAGAACACAAAGATAGTTTAGGGACTGGCTCAATTATTCGTCCAGGAGACGCTCAAATTATGAGTGCGGGTACAGGAATTACCCATAGTGAATTTAATCATTCTCAAACTGAACCCGTCCACTTTTTGCAGATCTGGATCGAGCCAAATGTGACAAATATTCCCCCCCGATACGACCAGCGCACCTTTCCCCAATCAGAAAAAGAAGGAAAACTACGCTTAATTGTAGCCCCAGACGAACGAGAGGGAGCGATAAAAATCTATCAGGATGCTTATCTGTATGTTTCTATACTCCAGCCTGGGGATGAAATTAATTATCAAGTCAAACCCAATCGTTACGCTTGGCTTCAGGTTACAAAAGGCATCGTTTTACTCAACGGTGAATCTTTACGAGCGGGTGATGGAGTACAAATTAATGTTCCAGATTTGCTAAACCTAAGCACTGAAGTAGGAACAGAAGTTTTACTGTTTGACCTGGCTTAACTCTTGCCAAAAAACAATCCGATTCAATCGCAAAAATACTCATGAGCAAAATAGAACTGTTAACGCCTCAAAACTCAACATTACTCGTGATTGACCATCAACCTCAGATGGCTTTTGGGGTGGTAAATATAGATCGACAAACTTTAAAAAATAATGTTGTGGCTCTGCTTAAAAGTGCCAAACTATTCCAAGTTCCGACAATTCTAACCACTGTAGAAACAGAAAGCTTTAGTGGTTATATGTGGCCCGAAATTTTAGACGTTTTTCCCGACCAGGATGTATTAGAAAGAACAAGCATGAATTCCTGGGACGATCAAAAGGTGAGAGAGGCGATCGCTAATGCAGGTCGTAAAAAACTCATCCTGTCTGGATTATGGACAGAGGTTTGTATCAATATGTGTGCCTTTTCCGCAATGGCAGATGATTATGAACTGTATGTTGTAGAAGATGCTTGTGGGGGCACAAGCGAAATGGCTCACCGTGCATCAATGGATCGGATGGTTCAAGCGGGAGTCGTGCCTGTAACTTGGCAGCAAGTCCTTTTAGAATGGCAACGAGATTGGGCGCGAAAAGAAACTTACGATCCCACATTAAATATCGTCAAAGAACATAGTGGTGCTTATGGAATGGGCGTAGACTACGCTTACACGATGGTACATAAAGCACCCCAACGCGGTAAATCTACAAACAAGATCGTTAAATAAATCATGGGCAATTACTACCCGTTTAAAAGACGGCATTTTTTCAAGCTGGCTTTAGTATCAGGATTTTCTACTTATTTGCTGAGTTGTCGATCTGGGGGGCAGAATTCTACTAATACTGCTACCGATACCGACCAAGCGGATTTGATTGCCTTTAATGGCCAAATTACCACTCTCGATTCTCAACAAGTATCCGCCTCAGCATTAGCAATAAAAGACGGTAAGTTTATCGCTGTGGGTACTGACGATCGGGTGCTACAGTTCAGAGGAGAGAGTACCCAAGTTATCGATCTTAATGGCAGACGAGTCATCCCTGGACTGAATGATTCTCATCTCCATGCCACTCGTGGGGGACGTTTTTATAACTTAGAGTTGCGTTGGGATGGGGTACCGACTCTGGCGATCGCACTGGATATGTTACGAGAACAAGCTGAGAGAACCCCTCAAGGTCAGTGGGTTCGGGTAATTGGCGGTTGGAGTCCTTATCAGTTTGCCGAAAAAAGAATGCCGACTATTGAGGAATTAAATCAAGCTGCGCCCGACACTCCCGTATTTGTGCTGTATCTTTACAGTCGTGGTTTTCTCAACCGGGCGGGTTTGGAAGCATTAGGCATCGATGAAACGACTCAGGCACCAGATGGGGCAAGATACGAACTTGGGGAAGATGGTAAACCAACAGGCGTACTATTGGCTGAACCGAATCCAACTATTTTGTATCAAACGATTGGCGCACTGCCCGCGATGTCAGCCGAAGACCAAATCAACTCAACAAAATACTTTTACCGGGACTTAAATCGCTTTGGCATAACCAGTGCCATCGATGCCGGGGGTGGAGGACATGAATTTCCCAGTAACTATCAGGCAACTGAGGCGATCGCCAAAGCGGGAGAGTTACCGCTGAGAATTTCCTATTATCTATTTCCTCAAACACCCGGAGAAGAGTTACAGGACTTTCAACGCTGGATCGGGAATAACACTGTTGATGCCAATGCCGCTTTATCTCTGCAAAACGGTTATGTCTTAGAAGGTGGAGGCGAGTTTTTAGTATGGTCGGCGGGTGACTTTGAAAACTTTATGGCAACCCAACCGATGTTAAGCGATCGCGAAAATTGGCGTAGCGAATTAAAAGCAGTCACTCGCGAAATTGTCAGTAATGGTTGGCCGCTTCGTATTCATGCGACTTATGGAGAATCAATTAGTAATATTCTTGATGTGTTTGAAGAAGTCGATCGCGAAGTCTCTTTCGACAATATTCGTTGGGCAATTGACCATGCTGAAACCATCAAGCCAGCAGAAATAGAGCGAGTCAAACAGTTAGGGGGTGGGATTGCCATTCAAAACCGTATTGCTTATGCAGGAGAATATTTTGTCGAACGATACGGTGCTGAAGCGGCTCAAACTGCTCCTCCGATACGAGCCATTTTGGATGCGGGTGTTCCTCTCGGTGCGGGAACAGATGCGACTCGCGTATCTAGCTACAACCCTTGGATATCTTTATATTGGCTGGTTAGCGGACGTACTGTCGGGGAAATGCAATTATACAATGCTGAAAATCGTCTTGATCGTGAAGAAGCCCTACAACTTTGGACGGTCGGTAGTGCTTGGTTTAGCGGTGAAGAAAAGATTAAAGGCAGAATTGCTCCCGAACAATTAGGAGATTTTGCAGTCTTATCTGAGGATTATTTCTCAGTCCCAGAAGCCGAAATTAAAAACCTCGAATCAGTACTAACTGTAGTCGGAGGTCAGGTGGTTTATGGCAGTCAAGATTTTGAGTCTTTAAATCCCGAATTACCTGCGGTTAGTCCGAGTTGGTCGCCTGTGGCTTATTACGGTGGCTATTATAATGCTGAAGGGCGATAATTGCTAAACAACATACATTTGTTTCGCGCTCAAGAGCGTTTAACCTAAACATTAGTATTGATGGACATTGAATCTAATCAGCAAAATGAACAGGTTACAGCCGTAATTGCCCATTATATTCGTCCAGGTCGCGAACCCGGTTATGAAGAGTGGCTTGCTGGCATTTCTCAAGTAGCCAGACAATTTGATGGTCATCACGGAGTCACTATCATCAGACCGAAATCTCACTCTGGTGGTGAATATGTGATTATTTTGCGTTTTAATAACTACAATAATCTCTGTCGATGGATGCGATCACCTCAAAGGCAAGAATGGCTAGAACGTGCCAAACCTCTGATTGAAAAACCCGAACATATTCAGGTGTTAACGGGACTAGAAGCTTTGGTATCTCTACCTCATGTCGCTTCGATCCCACCGCCGAAATATAAAACTGCCTTTGTTACCTGGATTGGAGTTTTTGTCTGTGCATCTACTCTAGGTCATTTCTTAGCACCTTACTTGACAAGCTTACCTTATCTATTGCGTCAAGCAATCATAACAGGCTTAGTCGTATTAATGCTGGCATATGTAGTCATGCCTAGATTGACTCGTCTATTTCATCAATGGCTTCACCCATCCAAATAGTTTGTAATACTAATATACTGTAGAACTAACTTAACAAAACTTGTACAGCCGAACCCCAATTTAATTGTAGCTGAGTTTGAGCATTGGCGTGATTGGCGGCAATTTCAATCCAACCATGAGACCCAACCAGTGCAATTAAATGTCCGAGTTGAACATCTCCGTAAGTTTGACCACCGGAAATAATACGGGAAACAATAGCATGAGTTTGACTATTAGTATTTGATTTATCTTTTTTCCCTTTCTTCTTCTTTTTACCAACTTTAGATTTCGCCTTAACTCTGTGATCTTCCAAGTCGTTAATCACAACAAACCAAGTTTTATCCTCAACAACTTTAGCCGGAATATTAGTAATTAAATTACCAAATTGATCGATATACTGAATATAGCCGTCAATTTTTCCTTCCGTTACTGTACAATCCGGTAAGTTCAGTTCAACTAATGTCTCAGGATTGATTAAATTACCAAAATCTTCTAAAGGAATACCACAGGCTAAATGAGCCGCCACAGGGGCAAAAATATCCCGACCATGAAACGTTGCACTCGGTTGCGGCGATCGCCAATAATTGGAATTTGTCAATTCAACCGCTATAATTTCAGCATCCGGTTCAGTGTCAGCTAAACGAATCACACCGCTAAATAAACCGTTATCCGGGCCGACAAAATAACCTTGAGGCAGTTGCAGGGCAATGGCGCGCCGACTTGTACCGACTCCGGGGTCAACAACAGCCAGATGTACGGTCCCCGCAGGAAAATAGGGTGCAGCATCCATTAGACAAAAACGACCCGCAGCGATATTCTGAGGAGGGATATGGTGAGTTAAATCAATCACCTGTAATTCAGGATTGATTTGGGCAATTACGCCTTTAATCACACCAACGTAAACATCCTGTAAACCAAAGTCTGTCAACAGGGTAACCATTCCGGGTTGAGACATGGGTCGCTATTTCCTGATCGAATGAGGTGGAACAATGGGATCACAATGGGATAATTTTTTACAAAATCTAGGAGAATGGCACGGTTCATTTACCCACATTTCCCCTCAGGGAGAGATGGTAAAAGATACTCCTAGCGTTTTAATATTGGAACAGTTGGAGGATAACAAAACCGTTCGCCTCACCCTGCGTCGCTTTCCACCGAGTCCTGATAGTACCACAAAACCCCCTGTTGATGAACTAGTCCGTGAATATCAATCATTTGGACGAGATCTGCTATTTTTTGACAATGGTGCCTTTTCTCAAGGCCCACTGCAACTCAGTCCGACTTCCCCCTCAGGGGCAGAACTTGGCTTTATCCAAGATAACCGTCGCTTACGTGTGGTTGAATTGTGTAATCCTGAAGGTAATCTACAACAATTTACTTTAATTCGAGAACATCGCGCCGGAAGTGACAAAGCCGAACGTCCTCTTTTAACGGTTGAAATGTTGCTTGGAACTTGGCAAGGAGAAGCCACTACATTATATCCAGATTTGCGTTCGCGAAGCGTGCCCTTGGGCGTATCGCCTGATACGTTCAAGACGCAAATGCAGTTAAAAATAGATAATTCTGGAAGACTGCAACAACAGCTTTCTTTTGGTAATCAAACGATTTCTTCCAGCGCGAAAATTGAGGATTCTATTTTATATTTTGACGAAAGTTCTCAACCGATTAACGTGTATTTGTTACCTGATGGCGCATCAGCCACAGTCCCTCAGAAAGTACAAATACGCACTCCTGTGTTTTTTGAAGCCGGATGGTTATTGTCTCCGACTCAACGTCAACGCCTGATTCGTCGTTATAGTGATAAAGGAGAATTTGAAAGTTTGACATTTGTTCAAGAACAAAAAATCAGCTGATCTCATCTCCTGAAAAACCAGCAACCTAGGTAGAGACCTTACATGTAAGGTCTCCACAGGATGTAGTCGGAATTTTTAATTGGAAAAATTATAGACAAAACTGACACATTCAGTAGACAATAGAAAGGCAGCAAAATATTAGTAAATTGGGATAAATAAAATGGGTACAGTTGCTTTTGTGAAAGATGAACCAGAATTAGATTCACTGATTGCCAATGAATCGGTATTAGTGTTAGACTGTACTGCCACTTGGTGCGGTCCCTGTAAAATGGTTGCTCCCTTGATGGATCAACTAGCAGAAGAATATACGGATAAAATTAAGGTTTTTAAACTAGATTTAGACGACAATAAACCGATAGCAAAACGGTTTGGGATTAGAAGTATTCCGGCAGTGATGTTTTTTCAAGGTGGAGAATTACAGGAAACATTAGTGGGAGTCAAACCTTATGAAGAATTTAGCAATACTGTTGACAAGTATTTATCATGATTCTCATAAAGATTCTGGTAAAGACGTGACCTGGTTCGTCTCTACTAACTTATGCCTTGAAAAGCACGTTCGGCTGTCCAATGGCGATCGCTAGATTGATACACTTTAACTCTTTCTAAGCCGGCTTGTTTGATCATCTGCTCCACTTCTTCTAAGGTAAAAGCAGCTTGTAGAGAATCTCGGAATAATTGCCGTTGATGATCGTTACATTCGGCGGCATATTGTTCGACTAAGTTATCCCAAATTACAGGATTTTCGGGTCGCAGTAAATCCCGTAATAAAATACCGCCATTAGGTTTTAAAACTCGTTTAATTTCTTTTAAACAGTGGATTGGCTCGGGTAAATGATGAATAATACTATTAGAAATAATTCCATCAAATTTATTGTCAGAATAGGATAAATTTTTAGCATCTACTTTTTCCAGCTTAATTTGATCGGCTAATCCAGCACGACTCACATTTTCTGTGCCAATTTTTAACATATTTTCAGACAAATCAATCCCAATAATATTGAGTTGAGAACGCTGTTGAGCAATCAAAATAGGAATACGAGCCGTTCCCGTTCCTAAATCTAAAATCATACCTTGTTCGGGGCAAAGATGAAGTGTCTGTTGAGCAAATGCTGCATTAACTGCGGTAAAATCCATCGCATCATATTCAACTGCTTCAGCGACAGTATCCATGACTTCGGGTTCTAAAATTCGTTGCATTATTGGGTGAAAAGATAGTTTGAATCAATTATTAGAAATGCCAGCCCGAAGCTGACATCTCGTTTAAGCTACAGCAAACATCACTTCTTCTAACTGTTTTACTGTCTGGTCAAAATCATCATTGACAACAACAAAATCAAATTCATCTTTTGCTTGAATTTCTTCTTCTGCCCGTTGCAATCGGCAAATCATCGCCGCTTCCGAGTCTTTACCCCGCTCACGAATCCGCCGTTCTAACTCAGTTAAAGACGGGGGTAAAATGAAAATCTGCATCCCTTGGGGAAACGTTTTCCGCACCTGTCGCGCCCCATGTAGCTCAATTTCTAACAGGACAGAATCCCCGGTTTGAATTTTTTGTAAAACAGGTTGTAGAGGGGTTCCGTAATAGTTTCCCGCAAACTCAGCCCATTCTAACAACTCCTGCTTTTTTACCATTTCCTCAAACCGATCGCGATCGACAAAATAGTAATGTACGCCATCAATTTCTCCCAGCCGGGGAGAACGAGTGGTGATTGAAACGGATAAATTCAGTTGGGGATGACGTTGCAGTAAAGATTGAACTAATGTACCCTTTCCCACCCCACTTGGGCCGGTAAGCACAATTAATTGACCTGTTCTCATAACTTGTTGTGTGAGTGACTAATTTTAATGCATCAGTGGATTGAATCAACCCGTCTAAGTTTCTCGAGTTGAACTGTCTTTTGTGAGTACAAATCGATGAGCCACTGTTTCAGGTTGAATAGCAGATAGGATAACATGACTTGAATCAGTAATAATCACAGCGCGAGTTCGCCGTCCATAAGTTGCATCCACTAACTGCCCTCGTTCTCTTGCATCTCCAATGATTCGTTTAATCGGCGCTGATTCTGGACTCACAATGGCAATGACTCGGTTGGCACACACAATATTACCAAAACCGATGTTGATGAGTTGAATATCCATGTATCGCAAGCCAGGTAGAGGTTGAAAAGGTATAAAGCCCTTCTAATTTAATGATAAAGAGATTGAAAGGGAGTTACAAGCCAAAATTGTGCAGAAATTTCGTGGGTTAAAATTAATTTCACAGTGTGACAAAAATTCTGGGCGATTTTATGTCAAGACTGATCTTTTGCTTTTATATACATTTTGTTATATTGAGGGGCTTAACCCTTCACGGAATCTTTACCGACACCTCAGTACTTCTTCAAGAGTTCGTAAAATATGCTACTTGGTATAGGCAAATTCTGAAAGCTTTGGTGAACTAGGAAATGAAGCTGCTGTAATTGAACTGTTGATTTTACTCCCTGCTATTCACGTTCCAGCAGCTTTTTTGAAAAGACAATCAGAACTTAGCTTCTCTAATAGTAACCGTAAAAATACTGATTTTGTATAACAAACAAGTCGCTATGAATACACAAAAAATATTACTCTCTACTGCAATCGCCACCCTCAGTTGTTTGAGTTTATCCACTGCCGCCAATGCCTTTACCTTAGGGGGTCACATGACTTCCGATGGATATCGTAGCGATGGTACAGCTTGGGAAGCCGATCATGGCTATAATGCTCTCTTCCCAGACGGAGACTCTGGTGATGACACCGCTTTCGTGGCAGAAAGCCGCTATGGTGACGTAGGAGGCGCAGCCCAATATGAATTTAAGATATTTGACCATCAAGACGGTGGCGGCCTGGATGAAGCTAATTTTAACTGGGGTAATGGTACCTCCTATGACTTCTTGTTGGAGTATACAGAGTTAGGCTGGACTTATAGCCTATTTGAATTCGGTACTGAAAACCTCCTGACTTCGGTCACAGAAGCCTTCACAGCGCCCTTTTCTGATATCTTCATCCGTACCCGTGCCAACAACGGTACAAGCGCTGTAGTCGATAACCTCTTTCTGGATGGGGTTGCTGTCGGCGATCGCTCAGCAGTAGAGAATGTTGAAGGCGATTTTGGGGTAGACTATCTGCGTATTAGCGATGTCTCAGAACCCTTTACCCTGACTGGAACTTCTACCATGAGTTGGACAGAAGGTTCTAACCCAACTAAATCTAGACTGGCATATCAAATCAAAGTGGTTAATCTAGAAAATACCCAACCTGTACCAGAACCAACCATTTTAGTGGGTTTGGGGATCGGTGTGTTAGGACTTACTCGTCTACGTCGAACTCGTTTCTAAAACGGCGCTATTCTCCCTTGTCAGACTGTTAAGTGATCCGGTTTGGAAGTCCAAGCCGGTTTTTTCATGCGGTTCTATAGAACCCATTTGAGATCTATGCGATCGCGATCGGAAGTTACATGATTAAGTTGTATCGCGTCACTAATAATGATTTTACTGATTTTAAAACAGCAGGGAATTTTCTCAGCAGTTCTTCTGTATCTTAATCTCAGACAAACCGGGTATTGCAATCAAAACGATCAAATTTATAATCTTGATCTTCTGATTTTCAGTAGGTTTACTGATCTTGCTCACGCCATACAAGAATAACAAATTGCTTAAACTTCCGTATAACTGCTCTTGGATATCAAACTGATCATAACTTACCCTAGTATTATATGAATTCAAATCTTAGCTTTCTATAGAGTGGTTCTGGGCATATAGTTAAGAAAAGTATCAAAAAAAAATAATTAGCGTGCTGTTTTTTTGATTTTATCCCTATTTTTAAGTAGTTAATTAATTGACTCATTTCAATTCTGAATTCGATTAAAATAATAAGGAATTAAATAAGATGATGATGACTCAGTCTGATACTCTGACCTTCCCGCACGATCAAAAAAATACAATCTTAGTAATTGATGATAATCCTACTAACCTAAGCGTTACTGTCAATTCTCTTGAAGATCAAGGGTTTAATGTTTTGATTGCTCGGGATGGTAAAACTGGAATAAAACGGGCAAAATATGCCCATCCCAATCTAATTTTACTCGATATATTGATGCCAGGAATGAATGGTTTTGAAACCTGTCATCAATTAAAAGCTATTCCAGAAATCCGAAATATTCCAGTTATTTTTATGACCGCCCTTTCAAATCCAGAAGATAAAATCAAAGGGTTTGAAGTCGGTGCTGTTGATTATGTCACAAAACCCATTCAAGTAGAAGAAGTGATTGCACGAGTTAATTTACATTTAAATTTATATATTCTCAATCAAAAATTAGAACAACGAGTTCAGGAACGAACAGCAGAACTGAATCAAGCCTTAGAAGAATTAAAAAAATCACAGTTAAAGTTAGTCCAAAGTGAAAAAATGTCGGCATTGGGTCAACTGATGGCTGGCATTAATCACGAAATCAATAATCCAGTAGGTTTTGTTTCCGGCAATTTAAATTATGTCAAAGAATATTTACAAGATTTAACTAAACATTTACAACTTTATCAAAAAATATTCCCCAATCCGGGAGAAGAAATTCAACAGCACGCTGAAGAAATTGAATTAGATTATTTATTAGAAGACTTACCCGAAATGCTCTCATCCATGGAAACAGGTATGCATCGAATTCGAGATATTAGTACCTCAATGCGAATCTTTTCTCGTGCCGATCAAGGTCAAAAAGTTTCTTTTGATTTACATGAAGGAATTGATAGTACTTTATTGATTCTGAAACATCGCCTCAAATCAAAAGATCATCGACCTGAAATTGAAGTGATTAAGCAATATTGTGATATTCCTCAAATTAGGGGTTTTCCAGGACAATTAAATCAAGTCTTTATGAATATTATTGCCAATGCCATTGATGCTTTTGATGAAATGAGTGAATTGATGACGTTAACAGAGATAAAAGTACGTTCTTGTCAAATTTATATTTGTACTGAGCTAAGCTTAGATCGACAAAAAGTAATTATTAGAATCAAAGATAATGGTCAAGGAATTTCAGAAGATATCAAAGATAAAATATTTGATAATTTATTTACCACAAAATCTGTTGGTAAAGGAACCGGATTAGGACTGTCCCTTTCACGTCAAATCATTGAAGAAAAACATGGGGGTAAAATTCAATGTGAATCAACGGTTGGACAAGGAACTCAATTTATAGTTATTCTTCCAATTAATTGATTCGATCAGCATCTCCATTAATGATCGGTGATACCGTATAAAAAGTATTCATATTTTACCTTTTTATTTTGACTTATAAGGAATTATAAAATGACAAATAGAATTAATAAATTAACTCATAAAAAGACTCTCAAAACTATTTAAATTATTCCCTTTGTCTGGCAAATTTTCGCAGCCGTTGGATTAGTAGGTTATCTGTCTTTCAAAAATGGAGAGAAAGCCGTCAACAAACTTGTATTTCAATTACAAGATGAAATTACTGATCGGGTGGAAGACCACATTAAAGATTACTTAGAATATCCCCACATTATTACTCAAAGTAATATCAATGCTTTTGAATTTGAGCAACTGAGTATTAATAATCCGGCTGCTTTAGAACAGCATTTATGGAAACAAGTTCAGCTTTTCCAGTCTGTTCGTAGTATATATTTTGCAGGCAATCCTGAAATTGGAGAATATGCCTTTGCTCGACGTGAGCCAGATGGAGTATTTTTAGAATAATTCAATCAAAGATATAGCCCATTTGCCCAACAACTTAAGATCCTATTTCTAGACTTTCAAGATTTAAAAATTATAGCTATGATTGAAGAATGTCTTTTTTAAACTACAAGATTTATTTTTAATTATGATCTCTCGTTCTCTAGTTATTGGTTTAACTGTCATTCTGACCCTGACAGGGGGTGATATATTAATAAGCTTATCACCAACCCAGGCTGAAGTTGTCAGTAATGAGAAGCCTATCAATTCTAAATCTCAACAAATAAAAGTCGGTGTAATGGCAATTCGTGGGATTGAAATAACACAAAAAAAATGGCAACCTACTCTTGATTATCTGAGTGAAACAATTCCGGGTCATACTTTTGAGCTTGTGCCATTAGAATTTAACACGATGGAAGAGATTATTGCTAACCGACAAGTTGATTTTGTCTTGCCGAATCCTGGAATGTATGTAGAATTAGAATGGGTTTATGGTGCTCGACGAATTGCTACGTTAAAAAACTTACGTTTAGGTCAACCTTATACTCAATTCGGTGCCGTTATTTTTCGGCATTCAGATCGCAATGAGATTCAAGACTTAAAAGACTTAAAAAATAAAACCTTCATGGCCGTGAATGAGATTGCTTTTGGAGGGTGGCAAATGGCTTGGGAAACCTTAAAAGAAGCAGGAATTGATCCCTATCGTCAGTTTAAAGACTTACAATTTGGGGGTAGTCATGATGCGGTGGTTTATGCCGTACGAGATGGTCTTGTTGATGTGGGAACGGTTCGGACTGATACTTTAGAACGGATGGCATTAGAAGGTAAAATAAACTTAAATGATTTTGTCATTTTACATCAGCAAAATCAGCCGCAATTTCCATTTGCTTTAAGCACAAAACTTTATCCGGAATGGCCTTTTGCAGTGATGCCACACACCCCTGTAACCCTCGCAGAAGATGTGGCAATTGCACTGATCGAAATGCCACCAGATCATCCCGCAGCTAATGCGGGCGGCTATCAGGGTTGGACTATTCCTGCTAATTATCAACCCTGCCATGAAACCCTACGAAATCTGCGAGTTCGTCCCTATGAAAATTGGGGAAAAGTTTCCCTCAGACAAGTTTTATATCAGTATCGTTATTGGCTCATTTTCGTCGGATTTTCTACAGTTGGACTGAGTTATGGATTATTATATTTAGCAGAGCGAAAACGAAATGAAGCCGAACTACGAACGATTAATGCTGATTTAGAAAATCGGGTAAAAACGCGAACAGTTGAATTAGAAAAAGCCAAACAAAAAGCAGAAGTCGCAAATTTTGCCAAAAGTGAATTTCTGTCTAATATGAGTCATGAATTGAGAACGCCTTTAAATGGAATTTTAGGCTATGCTCAAATTCTCAAACGAAGCCAGAATTTAACCGCTTCTCAATCTCAAGGATTAAATACTATTCAAAAGAGTGGCGAACATTTATTAACCTTAATTAATGATATTCTGGATTTATCAAAAATTGAAGCTCGTAAGATGGAGCTATATTTAAATGAACTTCATTTTCCTACTTTTCTCGAAGGTGTTGTCGGCATTATCAAAATGCGTGCCTTAGAGAAAGAGATTTTATTTAGATATGAACCAAGTCATGACTTACCAATTGGAATAAAAGCCGATGAAAAGCGATTACGACAAGTTTTACTGAATTTACTCGGAAATGCGATTAAATTTACCGATCGGGGTGAAGTTCAGTTGAAAATAAATACAAATTATATTGATTCCAATCATACTAAAATTCGTTTTGAAATCATCGATACAGGCGTAGGCATGACTGCCGAACAAATGACACAAATTTTTCAACCTTTTGAGCAGGTAGGAGATGTAAAACGTCGCGGGGAAGGAACAGGATTAGGATTGACAATTACAAGACAACTGGTGGAGTTAATGGGAGGTGAACTGCAAGTCAATAGTACAATCGGTCAAGGATCAACATTTGGATTTGAAAGTGAGTTTACCGTGCTACTAAAAGCTCCAGATACTCAACTTGAAACAACCGATAAAATTGTGGCATATCAAGGGAAAAAACAAACCATTTTAGTCGTAGACGATAAACTAGAAAATCGTCTCGTCTTGCAAAATATGCTAGAACCTTTAGGGTTTAATATTGTTCTGGGAGAAGATGGTCAACAAGAAGTAGAACTGGCTCAGAAAATTAAGCCCGATTTAATTTTAACAGATTTAGTCATGCCCAATAAAACTGGGTTTGAAGCAATTAAAGAAATTAGACAAATTCCAGAAATTGAACAGATTCCAATTATTGCAGTTTCAGCCAGTGTTATGGATACGGATCTCAAGCAAAGTAAAATTGCGGGTTGTGATAACTTCTTACCCAAACCGGTAGATGAGAATAAGTTACTCAATGTATTAGAAAAATATTTACATATAGAATGGATTTATGAACCTTTAAGCCCTTTAAAGACAGTGAATTCAGAAGATTCAGTCATGGAGATTCCTCCTCAAGAGAAACTGATTCAACTCTCTAATTTATTAAAGCAGGGATTGCTCTGTCAAGTTGAAAAAAAAATAGAACAACTAAAAGATAATTATCCTCAATACACTCTATTTGCTCAAAAAGTTGAAAAACTAACTGAGAATTTTGAGATTGAACAACTACTCATCTTCTTAGAAACATATCAGAGGCAAAATCATGAGGTGATTCAATCTATCACAATTCCGCCTCTTGAGGAGATGGAAGTATTATATGAGTTAGCTATGCTCGGGAATATGCGAAAAATTCAGGAACAAGCCATTTATTTAGAAGAATTAGATCAAAAATATAGCCCATTTGCTCAACAACTGAAAATGCTGGCGCAAGAGTTTAAAGATGAGGAGATTATTTCATTGGTTGAAAGAGCTATCTTAGAAGAGCTTTAAAAAGTGTAAAAAGTTCCGTATTTGTCTCGTAAATTTATGAAAACTCAGAGACTTTGAGGTAGGAGTAGGATCTTGCCAACTTTCACACCAATTGATGGATAATAAGAGATTGTCCAATTAATATAGATTAGCGATGAATACAACATTGAGTACCCAGCAACCCATTCGTGTTGGTGTATTAGGGTTTGGTGGACTCGGACAGGCTGCCATTCGAGTCTTAGCCCCTAAACAAGAAATGCAATGGGTTGCCGCCGCTGACCAAAAAGGATACGCCTACTCTGCCACAGGACTCAACCCAGATGAGTGTATCAGCCTATATCAGACTCAAGGATCCCTGGGATACCTCGAACCCCACGGTACTCTCAGTAACAATAGCATTGCTGATTTAATTGACCAAGCATCTATGGTTGATGGCTATTTCCTCGCCTTGCCTAACTTACCCAATACATTTATGGCATCCGTTGCGCAACAGTTTATTCAGTCGGGTTGGCGGGGTGTATTGGTGGATGCAATGAAGCGCACCAGTGCCGTAGAACAGCTTTTAGGATTACAATCTGAATTACAAGCCGCAGGGATTACTTATCTAACGGGTTGTGGCGCAACGCCAGGACTCCTAACCGCAGCGGCAGCGATCGCGGCTCAAAGTTATGCAGAAATTCATCGCGTTAAAATTACCTTTGGGGTAGGTATTGCCAATTGGGAAGCCTATCGGGCAACCATTCGGGAAGATATTGGTCATTTACCCGGTTATACTGTGGATCAAGCCAAAGCGATGACGGACGAAGAAGTTGCCCGTTTATTAGATCAAACCAATGGCATTTTAACTTTAGAGAATATGGAACACGCCGATGATATTATGCTGGAATTGGCGGGAATTTGCGATCGCTCGCGCGTTACTGTTGGGGGAGTCGTCGATACTCGTAACCCGAAAAAACCCCTGAGTACAAATGTTCAAGTGACAGGACGAACCTTTGAGGGTAAAATCTCAACTCATACCTTTACTTTAGGGGATGAAACCAGTATGGCAGCCAACGTTTGCGGCCCTGCATTTGGCTATTTGAAAGCAGGTATTGAGTTTCATCAACGGGGAATTTACGGTTTATTAACGGCGGCTTCAGTCATGCCTAAATTTGTCCGCTGAATCATCTGTAGAAACGTTAAATTGGTGGAGGCGTTACATTGGTGGAGGCGTTACATGTAACGTCTCTACACACAAGAAAAACACCAGAAAGTAAATTCTGATGTTATAGAAAATCCACATTTGTACTGAATTAATATAAGGTTGGGATCGTTAAATCATTGAATTCATAGAATAAAAATTAAACTTTATATTGCTTCTGCAATTTGGTAATAGCCCATATCTTGGGCAAGAATTAGATCTTGCTCATATTCCAAAACTTTGACTAAACTGGCTTCTAGTTGCCATTTGTGACTCTGATTGAGAATTTGACGCGCTGTTCTAAAATCCCCGGCTCGACGATAAAGATCGGCTAAAAAAATCGCTTCAATACCCGGCTGGTTGACATTAATTATTCCAGTTGAAATCGCTTTTTGAAACAGTTGTGCTGCTTTCAAATGACTGATTTGAGTTGGGGTTGAAGTTTCAATCGTGACAGATTCTCTCGGTATCCATTCCTTAAAGATTTGTGTTTTCATATCCCTGACAGCGCCAGCAGGAACTGGAATTGAATCCGTTAACATCATAACTTTTTTGTTCCTACTCAATACTACAATCGCAAACTGACCTAATCCGTAATATTTGCTCGTTAAGCAATTCCCCCCTCAAGCTCTAGTGAATCCCTATAACAACTTAGTGTCTCGGATTTTAATAGAATTGTCGATAGGGATAAGTTCAGGACTTTTTGGAATTCTAAATATGACTAATTGTATCTTACTATTAATTTTTAGATATGAAAAGAAAGAAAAGTTCAGGATCTACGTCGATCAATCCACCGTTTTGCTTTTTTTACCGCGTCAGTACGAGTGATGGCGCAGGGAACAGCAACGGCACAGCCTTGTTCGGAGTTGACCCAAACCGCATAAATGGCTTCACCCTTAAACCAATCTTGCTCAATTTCAACCAGAAATCCTCGGTAAGTAAATGACAAAATAATATGAGGATAGTGGGGATCAATCATTTTTATTGTGGGTTAGAGATCGTTGCGCTGGGCGAGTCAGAGTTTCCTTATTATCCGAACTCTAGCCTCTATTGAGTAAAAACTTAGACAAAATTTAAGCCCCTGTGGTCAACTCCTGATTTTCTGTACGCTCACCAATAACTTGTAACCTCTCCCCTATAATTTAAAAACAGTTTCAACTGCCAATGAGTGAAGTGTCATGGTTTTTAATTGGTTTCGTCGTCAGAAGAAGTCCAGCGAGTCCTCACCTGAGGTAACTCCAACTCCCCCTACTCCAGAACCTGAAGCCACTCCAGCCCCCCCATCTTCTCCACAAACTAGCCAAAGCCCGGAAGAATATCTCAAGTGGGCAAAAGCCGCTTATCAAAATATTCAACAGCAGAAAACGGAGACGGTTGAGGTTGAAGAGTCGGAAGCAGAAGCCATTACTGAGACGACTGAGGCTGAGACGGAAACCGCTGAACATACTGCCGAAACGGTTGCAGAAGAGACCCCAGCGCCTCTGTTAGAAGAACAAACACAACAACAGACACAAACTCCGACAGAGTCGGTTGAAGTTGAAACGTCTCAAACCCAAAGTGAACCAACTACAGAGTCAGTTGAACTGGAAACGGCTCCACCTCAACCCGCCCCAGAACCCGCTCCAGAACCCGCTCCAGAATCCGCTGTAGCAGCCATTCCCCCAGAAACGACCCCCACCTCAGAATTACCAGAATCAACTGAACCTGCCCCAACAATGCCCCTATGGGCGCAGACTCAAGCAGAACGTCAAGCCCGGATGGAACGCTTGAGAGAAACAGCCATTGAAGAGGAAGAAGCAAAACCCACAACCCCAACAACCGCCGAAGATGCTATTGTTTTTGATGAGACGTTTCTCTGGTCTGCCGAAGTCCTGGCTAATCAAGGTCGCCGTCCGGATGAAGTAGCCTTGGAGGAAATTACTTGGTTGCGAAAACTATGGCGGGGACTGGGACGGACTCGCCGAAATTTACTCAACCAACTCAAAGCGATTGTTGGACAAGGGCCACTTAACCAGGCCGCCGTTGATGAAATTGAATCCTTGTTGTTACAAGCCGATGTTGGGATAGATGCCACCGATCGCATTGTTGAAGCTTTGCAGGAAAAACTCAAACAAGAGGCCCTGCCCCCAGAATCTGCGATCGCCTATCTCAAACAAGTTTTGCGAGATCTTCTAGAACAACCTTATCAACAGGGCTATTCTCCTACATTTGCTCCAGAAAAAGACAAGTTAAATATTTGGTTAATTACTGGTGTCAACGGAGCCGGAAAAACGACTACAATTGGTAAAATCGCTCACCTGGCTCGCAAATCGGAATACAACTGCTTAATTGCAGCGGCTGATACATTCCGGGCAGCAGCCGTTGAGCAAGTGAAAGTGTGGGGAGAACGGAGTGGGGTGGATGTGATTGCCAACCCCGGTAAAAATACAGATCCAGCCGCCGTGGTGTTTGATGCGATCGCAGCGGCCCAAAGCCGCAATGCAGAATTGCTACTGGTGGATACTGCGGGTCGTCTGCAAAACAAAAAGAACTTAATGGAGGAATTAAGTAAAGTTCGTCGTATCATCAATAAAAAAGCCGACGATGCTGTCATAGAATCCCTGTTGGTTTTGGATTCAACTCTGGGACAAAATGGTCTCAGACAAGCAGAGGTGTTTGCCGAAGCCGCTCAACTCAGCGGGGTAATCTTGACAAAACTCGACGGAACTGCTAAGGGTGGGGTAGCCCTGGCAGTGGTTCAGCAGTTAGGCTTACCGATCCGATTTATTGGAGTCGGAGAAAGTATTGAAGATTTACGCCCTTTTTCCAGTTATGAGTTTATTGAAGCCTTGTTAAGTGGTTAATGGGTGCTCTCAGTTCTCCGGTGCTTCACCCCCTAATAATCTGGCGAATTGGCATTGGCAAAATCTACGGATTGTTTTACAACATTAAGCAAGGGTACGACAGTCAAACTGAACCGCTATCTAGTATCACCCGTCTGAATTGAGACCGTATCATCAATTGAGTAGCCTCAGAAACCTTAGACTCCTTCTTTGCCGGATCGCTGTTGGGGTCATGACATCGCACTCGAGACTCAATAGTTGATTCTTTGATGAAGTTGCATCTCTACCCTCACCTATCTCTATCGTCACCTACAAATTTAATCAATCCCAAACTGACATGACAGCAGTGCCCCTACCTCAACATTCAAATCACTCTGTGAATTGGGCTTCTCCCACTCCTCCCACTTCAATGACTCCTGTGATTACCCTGAAGGAGTTGGTCGCGCGTTTGCACCGAGAACAGCAAAATGTTAATGAGTTGTTAAGTTCTCTGGGGTTTGCGCTGCGGAGTTTTAACAATCTGAATCAATTTTTAGAATTAACCCCCTTAGTGGTGAGTCGCGTCACAGATGCCGATGGGGGTGCTTTGATTTTATTTAAACCCAATGGTCAGGTGCGGTTTCAACGACTTCATTGTCAAGAAGGTCGGCAATGCCAAGATATCCGTTTTGCATTAGAAGCGGCAACCCGTGAAGTCACCACCCCACCCAACGCCACCACAGTTGAGAAATTTCCCCAAGCGGTGCCCTTGAGTTATACTGCCAGTTTAGACTATCAGGTGAGTCATTCTCTGGGTAAAGAAGTTAAACTGTTTGGCACTCCTATACTCGTCAATAATGAAGAACGAGGACGGTTGTTTGTTTTTAGTCGTGAACCGAATTATCGCTGGACTCCCACCCGACAAAAATTAATTCGTTTAGTTGCCGACCAAACCGCCGTTGCCATCTCAAACGATGAATTGGCGGTTTCTCTGCGGGAAAAAGAACGCTTAGATCGAGAATTGGAAATTGGGGCAGAAATTCAACTGCAATTATTACCCCGCAAATGTCCGAAAATACCGGGAATGTCAGTGGTTGCCCGCTGTGATACAGCAAATCGTGTGGGGGGTGATTATTATGATTTTATTCCCTCTAACTTTGACCAACAAGCCAATGCTCATCCAGATACCAATGTGCAATGGAGTATTGTGATCGGAGATGTGATGGGAAAAGGGGTACCGGCAGGCTTAATTATGACCATGACTCGAGGAATGTTAAGGGCTGAAGTTCTTAACCGTCACTCTCCCGGACAAATTTTACAACACCTCAACCAAGTCATGTATGCTGATTTGGAAAATTCCAATCGGTTTGTCACCCTGTTTTACTCAGAATACGACCCGAAAACTCGTATCTTATCTTACAGTAATGCCGCCCATAATCCCCCATTATTATGGCAAGCAGCCACTGATTCGATTCAACGGTTAGATACGATTGGAATGTTGATTGGTTTAGATGCCGATACCCGTTACTCAGAAGCTCAAGTTCAGCTTTATCCGGGGGATACGATTATTTATTTTACCGATGGATTTACCGATGCGGCTAATCAACAAGGCGATCGCTATGATGAGGAAAATTTACAAGATGCCTTTCAGTGGGCTTGTCAAAATTGCAGAGGTGCTGAAGCAATCCTAGATTATATTTTTGATCAAGTCAATGAATTTGTTGGCCCCGGCAGTCACAATGTTGATGATATGACTCTCGTTGTGGTACAAGTTCAACCCGATCATTCCACCGAAACTTACACTGTATCCCCAAATGCTACTTCATTGGATTTCTGAATTGTATTACAATCATACGGTTGTTTTGGCTCAACAAGTCGATGTTGACATCGTTGAGAATTTCCAAAATACTTGGAATAACTTCGTTGAAACTGGACAAATATGGGCTTTTCTGATTGGTGTTGGGGTAGGCTGGTGGTTTCGGAGTGTTTCGCCTTAAAGTTTAAGATCCAGCCACTAAAAAACAGTTCAAACTCAGAAGAATTTTTAACCCATTGGGTGAGGCTGATGAATATAGATGCAATTCAAGTTGACAGGCTGTGTTGATTTGTTGGCCCGATCAATTCGCTTCGAGATTTTTCATCATATGGTAATTAGTCGTTACGTAGCAACACGTTACCTAAAAAGGACGGGAGGCGCGAAAGCCTCCATATTTTAAGTGGAGGATGAAAAACGCGCCCGTGCGGTTTGAACCGCCAGTTCTCGATAGATTACGTGGAATGTGCTAGAGTAAAAAATAGTGAATAAGTAGGCAACGTGTAGAACACGCTAAGAAAATAGCGCGTTGCGTAATCCAATCTAACGATGTGGTCGCCTATGAAGATTTGAGGATTAAAAACTTAGTTAAAAACCATTGTCTCGCCAAGTCTATTAATGATGCAGGTTGGTATCAGTTCAGAAAATGGTTAGAGTATTTTGGAAAAAAGTTTGGCAGAGTAACAGTTGCTGTTAACCCAGCATATACTAGCCAAAATTGTTCAAATTGTGGCACAAGGGTCTTGAAATCACTATCGACTAGAACTCATGTTTGTAAATGTGGATGCACCTTAGACCGCGACCCTTCGGGTTCGCAACAGCGAGTGGGGGAAACCCCCAAGACCGCGCTGTCTCACCACAATGCTGCTATTAATATTCTGAACTCTGCCTTAAGTACGACGGGGCACGTCGGAACTTGGATTAATAATCCGAACGCTTTGGGAGATTTGGGCACTACTGAGGTTGGTGAAAACCTGTCTCAGCAACCTAGGTCATAGAACAAAGAATCCCCCGCGATTCATCCGGGGGAGTGTCAAGAGACTATTATTTAAAACCATAGGCAGTAATCCCCTATAAATATTAACTATGACTCAGTCTAAAACTTGGAGTGAACGGTTTGAAACGGCTTTGCATCCAGCCATCGCCGCATTTAATGCTAGTATTGGTTTTGATATTGAACTGATTGAATATGATTTAACCGGTTCTGTTGCCCATGCCAAAATGTTGGCGAAAACTGGGATTATTTCCTCTGAAGAAGGAGAAACTTTAGTTCAGGGTTTAGAACAAATTCGTCAAGAACATCGAGACGGCAAATTTAACCCTGGTATTGATGCTGAAGATATTCATTTTGCTGTAGAAAGGCGACTCACCGCAATTGTCGGAGATGTCGGTAAAAAGCTACATACGGGGCGATCGCGCAATGACCAAGTGGGAACCGATACCCGGTTATATTTACGGGATCAAATTCAGCAAATTCGTGGCCAATTGGTTCAGTTTCAAACGGTATTATTGAAGTTGGCCCAGTCCAATATCGAAACCCTGATCCCCGGTTATACCCATCTCCAACGCGCCCAACCCGTCAGTTTAGCCCATCATCTCTTAGCTTATGTGGAAATGGCAAACAGAGACTGGGAACGCCTCGGAGATGCTTACAAACGAGTTGATATTAGTCCTCTTGGTTGTGGCGCATTGGCTGGGACAACTTTCCCGATTGATCGTCATTATACCGCCGAACTATTGACATTTAACAATATTTATGCTAACAGCTTAGACGGTGTGAGCGATCGCGACTGGGCGGTGGAGTTTCTTTGTGCCGCCAGTTTAATTATGGTGCATTTAAGCCGATTATCGGAAGAGATGATTCTCTGGGCTTCTCAGGAATTTGGCTTTATTCGCCTCAAGGATAATTGTTCCACCGGATCCAGTATTATGCCACAGAAGAAGAACCCAGATGTACCGGAACTCATACGGGGGAAAGTGGGGCGCGTGTTTGGGCATTTGCAAGGGATGTTAGTGATTATGAAAGCCTTACCTTTGGCTTACAACAAAGATTTGCAGGAAGATAAAGAAGGATTGTTTGATACGGTTAAAACAGTAAAAGGCTGTTTGGAAGCGATGACAATCTTGTTGGCAGAAGGGATCGAATTTCAAACCCCTCGTTTGGCATCTGCCGTCACCGAAGACTTTTCTAATGCAACCGATGTCGCCGACTACCTGGCAGCCAAAGGAGTGCCATTCCGAGAAGCCTACAATTTAGTCGGGAAAGTAGTTCGGACTTGTTTACAGCAGGGAAAACTGTTGAAAGATCTGAGTTTAGAAGAATGGCAGCAGTTACATCCGGCTTTTGAAACAGATATTTATGATGCGATCGCACCGCGTCAAGTGGTTGCTGCCCGTAATAGTTATGGGGGGACTGGATTTGAACAACTCACCCAAGCAATAACTCGAACTCGCGATCGTTTGCATCAAATCAGTTAAGCAGACTTTAAGACAATATCTGATTGAGAGACGTTCTAAACTGAGCGTCTTTTTTTGACTCTGTCTGAAAATTGATACTAGTATTTTCAATATATCACAGTAAGGTATAACAGTCTATGAGTTGAAACACAATATTTAGATTCATCCAGATGCTAAACTTTTATTGAGTAGTATGTAGATGTCTTTCCAATTGTTAGGATTTACAAAGTCAAATGAAGAGTACAAAGCAGGCTAGGGTAGGGATCGGAGTTATTGATCAACTGGTTCAGGACATTCTGAAAACCGGCTATCTCAGCTTAGAGGTCGAGAAACAGCTTCGTTATTTGTTGCAAACGACAAAATATAGCCAGAAAGACTTTGAAGCATTTATTCAGTTACAGCACGCTGCCATTGATGGTTTAATTAGGCAAGAGTCCCGCGAATTGCTATTGTTAACCTTCTCTTCGATGCCAGAGGCAGCTTGAAAACTGCCAATACCCGCGCCTCATACAGCAGATAAAGGAACGAGGCAGGAAAAAAGTCAATCCAGTCTAAAAGTAGAGAGAGATGGATCACACCTCTACAGTAGATCTGTATTGCCAAGGGTCTGGGTAAAGATAGATTAATAACAGGATAAATTCGTTACAAGTTACACAGATTATACTCAAATACATCTATAATGAGTTGGGGTTGAATAACTGGCAAGGATTTTATTATGAGTGACTTCAAAACAACCCCTGAAACGGATCTTAATATCCCTGAACTTCTAGAACGATATCAAATTCAGGACGAATCGACTCTAAGAAACTGGGCTAAATTACACGGAATTAATGGAAATCGGCCCGTGTTTTCTCCTGAAGAAGTGGACTTAATCGATCATGTCCATCATCATCTCCATAACTTAGGTATGAGTGTATCTGAATACCAAAACTTAGTGAACCGTCGAAGTCACAATATTAAAGCCGATCCTCAACTGTCCCCTGCTGTTGCGGAATTTAATTCTTCTCAAACTGCGACTTCTGAGGTGAATCATCAGCCCGTTTCTTATCCGCCATCTGAAGTATCAAACGCAGAAGTGAGCCAACAGACATCGGATGCAATTGAGATGTTGATGGAACAATACTCAGAAGCGATTGATTATATGGGTGAACAAATTGCTGATAATTTTATTAATGAGTTAGATGCATCAGTGATGCATCACTTGGTTAAAAAAGTCAAAGCACGGCAACAAGTTCCTCCAGAAAAGACTCCACCTAATCGTCTGATGCAAGCCATTCAAGTTGTATTTAAATCTAAGAATAATAAACTCCTAACTGGCTCAACCCGAGAAGATTCGGGTATACAAATGGAAAGTAATCATCGATTAGGTTAATCTAGATTAAGTAGATCTCAGAATTGAGTAGGGTGCGCTACTTGGCGTACTCTACACCAGCATCCGTTAAAAAATATATCGTAGGGCAGAATATAAAAGAGTAATTCCTCTATAAAATAAGCTTAGCGATAGAGTTTAACTATCCTAATTATTTTTTGAAATGATCCCCTGGACGCAAAATATTCTCATTCTAAAGGAGCTAAAATAATGATTCCATCTTGGTTGATAATCGGCGGTGTTGTTGTCGTCATCGCTGGAGTGGGTAATTCATTTCTTAGCTCAGAAGATATGCGCTGGTTTAATCGCCTACAACGTCCTCAATGGTTAACCTTTGAAAAATTAATTCCTGTGATTTGGAGCATTACATTTATTGGTATAGCTTGGTCTGCTTATATAGTTTGGGAAAATGAACCGAATACCCTGAGAACGTGGTTATTAATGGGAGTTTATGTCTTATTAGAATGCGTAACGATTGCCTATACACCAGTGATGTGTAAACTAAAGAGTTTGAAGGCGGGTACAATTTTGGGTGGCACAGGTGTTCTGATTAATTTATTATTAATTTTAAGTGTTTTTCCTGTTTCTCAGTGGGCTGCTTTACTGTTAGTTCCCTATGCAATTTGGAGTCCAATTGGCACTTATACAACTGGGGCAATGATTCCCCTAAATCCGGCGGATGCTTAATTCAAAATTACGATGCTTGAGAAGTTGTTAATAGATAGAAATTAAAAGCTTTTGATTGAGTAAAAAAAAATACTAAAATTGACTTCAAAGTTTGATATTATAAGTAAAATAGTAATTGTTGTGAGGACAAAATGGAAGGAAAACTAAGACTGTTAATTGGAGCGTTACTAACAGCCGGCTGGGTCTCTGTTTTATTTTATGGCAGTACTTGGTGGGAGATGTTCGTCGGTTGATACAGATGGGCGATAAATCGGGGGATTTGTGAGTTCGTCGATTTGCGGTGCGACCCTCGTCTCCACTCTTGGCAGGCCGGGCGTGATTCTCGCGAACCCCTTACGTGAGTCGCGCACGCCTGAGAGTCATCTGTAACTGGCTGAGGATAAAGCCAATGAAATCTCACCGAAACCTTAATCCCTTCAAAGATTAAAATTAAAACCGTCCCGATCGGATTTTATCTTAATAAAAAAGCAGATCTTATTGACAAAATTCAATTAATCCCCATTGGACTGATTCTATCCAAGGTATTTTAGGGAACTCTAAGATATGGAAGATTTACAGGCATCTTGCCAGTCTTTGTTGCTTAATTGTTAGGCCAGGAGTTTCAGTCCGTGACTAATACTACTCAACAACTCGAAAACTATCACATTCTTGATTGTTTACATACAGGGTCTAAAACCCTGGTTTATCGAGCTATACGGACTTCAGATAGTCAATCAGTCATCCTGAAACTCCTGCAAAATGAGTATCCTCACTTCAATGAACTATTACAGTTCCGCAATCAATATACAATTACTAAGCATTTAAATATTTCAGGAATTATTCATCTTGAAAGCTTAGAACCCTACGGAAATAGCTATGTTCTCGTGATGGAAGACTTTGGGGGTATTTCTCTACGACAATATCTCCAAAAACATTCACTTTCCTTAGTAGAAATCCTGAATATTGTTATACAACTGGCTGAAATTTTACACGAACTGCATCAAGCTCGTGTGATTCATAAAGACATTAAACCCGCTAATATTCTGATTCATCCTCAGTCTAAACAGGTCAAACTCATTGATTTTAGTATCGCCTCCTTATTACCTAAGGAAACTCAGGAAATTCAGAACCCAAATGTGTTGGAGGGGACGCTAGCATATATTGCACCCGAACAAACCGGACGAATGAATCGGGGAATCGATTATCGGGTAGACTTCTATTCTTTAGGCATTACTTTGTATGAATTACTCACAGGAAAATTACCGTTCAAGAGTGATGCAGCAATGGAATTGGTACATTGTCATTTAGCGAAATCTGCACCATTCATTCATCAAATTAAAACGGATATTCCAGTCGTTATCTCCCGGATTGTTGCCAAATTAATGGCAAAGAATGCCGAAGATCGATATCAGAGTGCAATGGGACTCAAGCATGATTTAGAACAGTGTTTGATTCAGTGGGAATATTCCGGAAAAATTACAGAATTTAAACTGGGACAACGAGACATTTGCGATCGCTTTAATATTCCTGAAAAACTCTACGGACGAGAAATTGAAGTTCAAGCGCTGCTGGATGCCTTTGTTCGCGTAGCGTCTCCTCCGGAGAAAAGAGTTGCATCTCCCCTATCATCCTCCCGAAGTCAGCAAACCCCCCTATCATCCCCCCTTGGCAAGGGGGGACAGAGGGGGGTCGAAATGATGCTAGTTGCGGGCTTTTCTGGGATTGGAAAAACAGCAGTTATTAATGAAGTTCACAAACCCATTACTCGTGACTCAGGGTATTTTATCAAAGGCAAATTTGACCAATTTAACCGCAACATTCCCATGTCTGCTTTTGTGCAAGCCTTCCGTAGTTTAATCAAACAATTACTTTGTGAATCTGATGCAGATTTGGCAAATTGGAAGACAAAAATCAAGCAAGCAGTCGGAGAAAACGGACAAGTGCTGATTGATGTGATTCCTGAGTTGGAAAATATCATTGGACCGCAACCTCAATCACCTGAACTGTCCGGTAGTGCCGCCCAAAATCGCTTCAATTTATTATTCAGCAAATTTGTACATATTTTCACCACAAAAGAACATCCCTTAGTTATTTTCCTAGATGATTTGCAATGGGCAGATTCTGCATCCTTGAACTTGCTGAAGTTGCTGATGGATGAATCCGAAACGGGTTATCTGTTAGTGTTAGGAGCTTATCGAGACAATGAAGTCTTTCCGGCACATCCGTTAATGTTGACTCTCGAGGATATTCAGAAGCAGGGAGCCAAGCTGAATACTCTCACACTCAACCCTTTGAGTAAAGCAGATATTACTCGTTTGGTTGCTGATACTTTATTGTGTTCAACAGAAATTGCTAAACCCCTGGCTCAACTGGTCTATCAAAAGACGAAAGGAAATCCCTTCTTTACGACTCAATTTTTGCAAGGGTTACACGAGGATGGCTACATCACATTTGACCTCCCTACATCTCCTCTTGCCAAGGGGGGATGTGGATGTGGGGGAATTAAAGGGGGGTGGCAATGCGATTTGGCGCAGGTGCGGCAGTTAGCGCTAACGGACGATGTCGTGGAATTCATGGTGGGGCGGTTGCGGAAGCTGCCGGAAGCAGCCCAAGAAGTGTTGAAGCGAGCCGCTGCAATCGGAAATCGGTTTGATTTGGCAACCTTGGCAGTGGTGTGTGAGTCCAGCCAGGATGACATCGCAATAGATTTATGGCGCGGGTTGCAAGAGGGGTTTGTAATTCCCGAAAGCGAAACTTATAAGTTCTTTCAGGGAGAGAAAGCAAACACAGCAGAGAGTGAATCTGTTACGGTAGACTATCGCTTTTTGCATGACCGGGTGCAACAGGCGGCTTATTCTCTCATTCCCGAAGACCAAAAACAGGCAACTCATCTCAAAATTGGTCAACTACTCCAACACAACTTATCAGAGATAGAACAGGAAGTTCATCTATTTGATATTATCGGGCATTTAAATTTAGCGACTGAATTAATTACTCAAGCAGAAGAACGCGAAGCCTTAGCCCGACTGAATTTAGCCGCCGCAGAGAAAGCCAGAAACGCTACAG
>CAYNXM010000180.1:0-31905 GCA_964401105.1 uncultured Lyngbya sp.
CCCCACTTTAACCTGTTCTCCAATTACAGCATAAGCCCCCACTTGTACGGTAGGATGTATTTCTGCATTGGGATGAATCACGGCTGTTGGGTGAATCAGGGGGGTCATTGCTATCATAAATTAAACGATGGAAGCTTCGCCGCTCTAATAAACCTACCTTGATCTGCTCATAAGCAGATCAAGGTGTTATTTTCTTGCTTCATTGTAGCAGTGTCGGCACTCACTACTCCACAAGCTGACACGACAGAACTTGCCGCCAAAGATTTTAAATTAAGAGCTGCATTTAAGTCCCTTTCAATTTCAACTCCGCAGCACCCGCAATTAAAAACTCGCTGACTTAAACTCAATTTCTCTTTTTTATGACCACAATTAGAACAAGTTTTTGAACTAGCAAACCATCTATTCGCAATTATCAGTTTAGACCCATACAACTCACATTTATATTCAAGTTGTCGTCTAAACTCGTAAAAACCCATGTCTTGAATAGCTTTTGCCAGTTTTCTATTTGCTAACATTCCTGATACATTTAAATCCTCAATTACTACCTGGCTGTGGTTTTTAGCCAAATAAGTCGTAAGTTTATGTAATGTATCAGAGCGAATATTAGCAATCCTAAAGTGGAGCTGAGCAATTCTTTTTTGAGCTTTTTGCCAATTACTTGATCCTTTTTGTTTATGTCGGTTTAAATATTGTAGTCTAGATAGTTTAGCTTCATATCTACGATAACTTTTAGCCCCCTCAAATGAAATTCCTGATGATAAAGTGGCAAGGGTTTTAATTCCTAAATCCACTCCAACTACCCTATTAGAGTTATTTGTCAAGGGTTCAGTCTCTATTTTAAAGCTAATAAACCATCTATCGGCTTTCCTTGTCACTGTAACAGACTTGGGCTTATAGCCGCAAGGCAAACGCTCATAAGTTTTCAACCATCCAATAGACGGGATTTTGATTCTTTGATGCTCTACTTTTATCGACCCATCCAAGGTAAAGCTATCCTGAATGCCTTTTTTCTTAAACCTAGGTGGTTTTGCCTGCTTTTTAAACGCACGCTTCCAAGATTGAGATAGATATCTTAACGCCCATTGAGGCGCACACTTAGAACTTTGGTAGTACCAACTGTTTTCAGGTTTAACTAAAGCAACTAGCCATTTGTGTAAATCAATTGCTGTTGGGAATTTAATTTTATTATCCGGATTCGCTTTATTATGGTCTAATATTTGTTTTGTTAAAGCTAATCCCCAATTCCAAGCGTGACGGGCTGTGCCAGCGTGTTGGGCGAGTACTGAACGAGTTAGATTATTAACTTTGAGTTCTGTCTTAAAGCCGAGTAGCAATGTTTTTCAACTCCTGACGATGTTTTTAGAGGGGGTCAACTTACCTATTTATTCACTCAAGCACAATTATTGAGTAATTTTACATAGTATTAGTTAGATTTTTATTAACTGTTACTACCCCTTAACTTGTAACAAATTTTCGGTCAAAAGTTTAGTATTTTAGTCTACCAGAGAAAACATTAATTCCCCTTCACAAGTTCGTTTGCCATCAATTGTGGCTTTTGCTTGCATTGTAGCGAAACGACGACGTTTAACCGCAATCAGTTCCACAGTCATGATAAGCTGATCGCCAGGAACAACTGGACGGCGAAACCGTACTCCATCAATTCCAGCAAACAAAAAGAGTTTACCTTCCATCCCCGGAAGTTGTGTTAACACCACGCCACCAACTTGGGCCATGGCTTCCACAATCAAAACACCGGGCATAATGGGTTTACTGGGAAAATGTCCTTGAAAGTGAGGTTCATTAAAGCTAACGTTTTTGATACCAACTGCTTTTTCGCCGGGAACATATTCTATAATTCGATCAACTAAGGCGAATGGATAACGATGGGGTAAGAGTTCGTGAATCTGTTCAACTGAGAAAGTGGTTTGAGACTCCGGCATTTTTGTACCGTTTGAGGTTTCGTTATTCGTATCAGAGGTGACTTCAACCGACATTGCAATTTTTTATAATAAGAGTCTTAAGTTAATAGGGAAATAGTACATTAAATCGAATGCAAGCGATCGCGGGTTTGCACAATTTGCTTGACTAATTCAGTATGCAAATGATGACCCGCTTTATATGCAAAATAGTGGGCGATAGGAATTTTGCCCAATAAACTTAAATCCCCGACTAGATCTATGATTTTATGACGAACGGGTTCATTTGCAAATCGTAAAGGCGGATTTAACCAACCATCATCCCCGCAAACCAAGGCGTTGTCAAGGCTACCCCCTTTTATCAGTCCGGCTTGTTGCAGTTGTTGAATTTGATATTCTAGGGTAAAGGTTCTGGCTGGGGCAATATTTTCCGCAAAGTTATCCTGTTGGGGTGAGAAGCTATACCATTGATTGCCAATCGCAGCAACGGCAAAGTCAATACCGTAGGTAAAGCGAAGTTCGCTTGAGGGGATGGCGGCAACGAAGCTATCTTGATGACGGATAACGATTTCTGTCTCGATATACTGTAAGGTTTCTGGGGGAGTTGTGGAGATTAAACCCGCAGCGGTAATGGCATCTATCCAGGGTTTGGCAGAACCGTCTAACAGGGGGATTTCTGGGCCGTCTATTTCGATGCGAACATCATAAACTTCAGCGGCAGTTAAGGCAGCCAGGAGATGTTCAACGGTACGGATGGTATTGTTTGTTTGAGGATGACCCAGTTCAGTTGAGAGGGTGGTGGAGAGGATAGATTTATATGTGGCGGGAATAGGCGGAGAATTGGGAATATCTTTGCGGATGAAATAGCATCCTTCTCCTGAGTTGGCGGGGAGGAGTTTAACGGTTGTGGTTTTGCCGCTATGTAAGCCGATGCCGGATTTTATGATGGGTTGGGATAGGGTTTGTTGGGAGGGGAAAAGCATGATTTTTATTCGGGAATTGGCAACAGATTTTTATTTTCTAGCTTTTTCATCAAACTAATTATCATTCTACTTTCCTCTTTTCATAAAAAGCTAACTTCAACGAACTTAATTAATTTTATATTGTAACTGAACAGATGTTAATTTTTAAGCAAGAAAGAAATGAAATTATTGGGATTGAAGCCCAAAAAAAGGATTGGAAAATTTTAATTTAAACTTTTGAAGAAGTTTTCAAATCTATAAAAGAAGGATTTCACTCTCGAATCGGTGCAAGCAGAGAGGAAGCCCTAGAGATACTTTTATTGATGAAAATAGCTTTAGAGACTTTCGATTCTCAGCCCACTCAAGCTTCAACTACAAAGATACAAATTTCAGTTGAACAGCTAAGAATATTAAACAATTTTCTCAACGAAGCTTGTAACGGTATTAAAATCGATGATTTGGAAAAGACAATAGGAACAAGCAGAAAAACTTTAATGTTTTTCCTGAGTTTAAGCGGTCAATTATATAGGTCGATAGAATAGTAAAGAGAAATCAAATAACTTTTGATAGCGAGACTATTTCTTATTATGGTGATAATGAATATCTGTCCTCTGTTCAAAACTCATATTTAACTTCTTGAATTTCAGTATATTCAAATTCGTTAGGACTGCGTTTAACGAGAGGATAATGGATGCCGCCGAGTTCAATTTCGTCTTCGTGACAGTCTGGTTTTGGGGAATTATAAGTGAGAATATATTCCCGTCCAATACGGGATTGAAGAACTTCTGCAACTTCATCTCGCCATTGAGTTTTAGTAACCAATACAAGTAATTGATTGGCTAAATTAGGGATGATTTGGGCAATTTGACGACGGTAAATTACATCTAAACTGCCGAAAGGAGAATCCATAACAATCGGAAAAGTACTACTATCGGGTCCCATTAAAGTATTTTTTTGACTCCATTCTCTGACTCCTTCGATAATTCCGCCAATAAATGATAGGCTAAGAATTTGATTTTCTCCGGTGGAGGCAGGGACTTTTAATTCATCTCCGGCAGTATTTTCTAAAAGTTTTAATTCATAGTTTTCTGTCAGTTTGGGATAATAAGGTTTAAAGGCTATTTTGGCAAAGATATTTTGGACTCTTTTTTCTAGTTGAAAACGGAATTGTTGGTCTAAACGGTCTTTGACTTGAGTTAAGCAGTCGATAGATTCTTGTGTTGTGGCAATTCGACGTTGGGCGAGGGCCTGCTTGAGTTGATTCATTTGCTGTTTATCAACTTGTTTTGCCAATTTATCAATAGATTTTTTTAGGGTATCAATTTGCTGTTGATTTGAACCGAATTCTCGGTTAAGTTCATTGATTTTTGCTTCAGTTTCATCTAAGCGTTTTTGCAGTTGCTGGATATCTTCACTCGGAAAAAAGCGAAGTTTATTACTAACAGTATCTAATTCAGTTTCTATCTGAGAAAGTTCTTGACGATACTGGGTTAAATTGGCTTGCTGTCGATCAATTTCTGTCCAAAACTGAGGAATTTGTTGTTCTAGTTCATCAACTTGTACTATCATCCGAATTAAGCTTTCTTCTATTTCAGCAGTTCCCGCTTTCTGTAACCAAGATTCAATATGTTGATAATGAGAACTATCTGAGGTTAATTCCGTTCCACAAATACACTGTTGTTGTTGTAATAAGTCTTGAATAAACTGTTTTGTAATTCCGGTTTGTAATTTTCCTTGTGCTTTCAGTTGTTTAATTTTATTTTTAAATTCAGTAATTTTATCCCCCATAAAAACCAGATAGCCTCGATTTGAAATAGATTCTCGAAGACTTTGATTAGCTGTTTGAACTTGTTTTTTCAAAGATTGAGCTTGCTGTTCTAAAATATCTCGTCTTTTCTGTAGTTCTGCTGCCCCACTTAGTTCTAGTAAATGATGACTATAACTTACTTTAATTTCAGCTAAATGTACAAGTTCTTGTTCAATTTCTGTTTGTCGTTTAATTAGCCAATCAACTTCTTTTTCTAACTTTTTTTTGTCATTTAAATACTTTTTAGTTTCAGGATTTCCAATTAAATTTAATTCCGTTTCAAAGGATTTACGGGCTTCTCCTAAATGTTTAATCCCTCGATTTAAAACTTCTACACCCAGTAATTCTTTAGTGGCTTCAGCGATTTCTGCTTTCTGTTCATCTCGCACAATTTGTTCAATTCGTTCGCCATCAAAGAAGAAGTATTGATGTAAACTACTAGGTAAAATCCGATTAATAATATCATCGGGTTCTTGAGGCGGCGGTGGCGGTGCCCAACGTCCATCTTCTCCAGCAATTTGTAAATATAATTGACTGGGAGATTGTTCAATTTCACTTCCGGTTTTATAAGCCCGACAAACCCGTTTTGCTTGATACCGTTTATAATGATGTTCAAAGATAATTTCTGCCCAACAACCGACTGCTTTTCCGGGTTCGGCTTCGGCTAATGCTCGTTTATTTACTAGTTGGTCATTGACGGCAAATGCAGCACTAAATTTCTCGTATAATACCCAAGTAAAGACATTCATTAATGTAGTTTTTCCGGATCCATTATTGCCATGAAATACCGTTGTATTTTGTTGTCCGGAAGCGATAAATATTTCAGGAGTTTTACCATAAAATTGTCTGAAATTACAAACCCGTATTGAGATCAATTTCATTGAATTACTTCCTTAATAATTTTGAGAATATCATCATTAATATTACGAGGATTTTTCATATAGAGTTTATCCCGTTCTGCCTGTAAAACCCGTTCAATAATTTCTTTAACTTCTGGTGAGGCGTTAGTAATGGGATCTTCAATTTCAGGAGTTTGAATATTATCCCCATAAGTTGAACGCTTTTCTGCAAATATATTTGAAATCGCCCTAACCAGACTATCGGAATATTTTAAAGTCATGACAATAGTATCAGCCTATCTTAATTTCAGCTTAGCAGTACTCCCTCGCTTTTCAATCAATTGATATAGTTTTTAATGTATATCAGAGAAAATTACAAATCTAACAAACTATATCGTTTCTGAAGTTCTAAAAGTTTAATTCTGGCAACTCCTGCATTATCAGATAAATCAGCAAATTCTAAAAAACGTTTTAATTCTTTTCGGAGTAAATTCCGTTCTACCTCTAAGGTTTGACGTTCTAAATTTGGCGGTAAAACAATCATATCAAATAGAGTTGCCCGTTCTTTTCCGGGGTGAGGTCGTAAAATTCTACCTCGTCGTTGGATAAATTGTCTGGGGTTACTACTGCTAGCCAAAATAACAGCCGTTTGAATGGCAGGAATATCCACCCCTTCATCTAAGCAACGAATGGCAACCAGTCCTTGTAATGCCCCCGTTTCAAATAAATTTCGTAGGGTTTCTCGTTGTTCTAATGGCGTTTGTGCGGTATAAGTATTGATACGATATCCCAGTTGTTTACCCAAGAGTTTGACAGTGGCTTCTAATTGCCGACTGGAAGAATTATCAGCCGTTTCAACTGTACTATCTCCACAATAAAATAATGTATGAGTTGTGTCTAAACGGGGTAGCATTAATTGACGTAATGCTTCTAATTTATTGTAGGCAGATGCAACTAATCTCGCCCGTTGAATGAGTAATGTCGTCACCAGTTCATTATTTTGAATATTTTCTGCGGTGGTTAATGCCCAACCAATGCGAGTGGTTAACCGGGCATAAGCCCGACTTTCTGCTTCGGTTAATTCTACTAAAATAGGATAATATAAATAGTGAACTAAAGCCTTCTGTCGAATCGCTTCGGCTAAAGTCAGTTCCGGTTGTAAAACACAGCCAAAATAGTCTAAAATTAAATCAGTCCCCATCTCATCAAAATGACGTTCTGGGGTGGCTGAAAGGGCAAGCCGTAAGCCAATATTTCGGGGTAAACTCTCTTTTAAACGGGGCGACCCTAAATTGTGGGCTTCATCGCCAATAATTAATGTTTTTTCCGGAAAATAAGGCAGTTGAGATTGTAAACTATCGGCAATCAGTGTCGCGTTAGTCGTAATAACGGTTAAAAAAGGTTGATAGCCAGACCGAATATTATAGAGGGCGCGAGACAGTTGCTGTTGCCAACGATGAACACTTTCAAACGCAAAAATTGGATTTAAACCAAACTTTTCGACTTCCCTTCCCCACTGCGTCACTAAATGGCGATAGGGACAAACCACTAAAATAGCTTGGAGTTGGATTTTGTGGTATAATTCGGTGGCGATCGCTAAAGCCGTGATGGTTTTACCGCTACCTGTTGCCATTTTTAAGGTTCCCCGCCCCCGGTTAGCAAACCAGTTATCTACGGCTTGCTGTTGATAGGAACGCAGCTTTAGTGTAGAAGGGAGTTGAGGAATACCCATACCTAGTTGTATTTCTTGCGGGTGGGGTAGATTCACCACTGATTATCTATTGATTCAATTCAATAACTAGACGAGACGGACTCCCAGTCTGGGCAAGTCTCATCCTCCACCCCAGAGGGATGCATGGCACAGACGAGTAAGTTATTGTTGTAAACGTGACCGTGATAATGTTGGCAACCCCGACAAGCTGGATTTTTGCTAGCAGTCGGATGAGCATAACTCACAAAAGACTCAAAATCATCATCCATTAAATCCAGTTCGATATCAAAATAGACATCTATAATGGGTTCTAAGATTTCATTGACAAATTCATCAACTTCAGGAATCACTTTATTTTGGATTTCACGGGCAAATTCTTCAGACAGTTTTGCCCACTCATCCACTATCTCCTGAAATTCATCACTGACTTCCGTGACAAACTTTTCCATCTCCGAAACGGCTGTATCTATCGCTTCAAATAAGCCTTTTGACCAGTCTTCCATCAAACTTGTCCGTGTGCGGTGTTTAACTTTATATTTCTATCTTATCGTCTCAGATGTTTCTGTCTTGAATTATTGCCCAATCTGAGATTGATGCAAAATGCCCCACAATAGTAGACAGAACAATATTACATACTTTTATTGTAGGTTAGATTACACCATTGATGAGCATTTTGAGATGATTTCAATCTCGCTGCAAACGTCGCAGTTCATCTTGTAAATTTTTTACCTGTTGACGCAACTGATTAACAGAGTCTTCTGGGGGTGCATTTGTTTCTTCTTCCTCCACATCTAAAATTTCAATGCGTCGGGGTTCCGGTGGCGGCGGTTCACTCCCTGGGGGCGCTTCCCCTGCCACTTCTTGGGCTTGACGAATTGTATCTTCTACAAAACGGCGGGCTTCTTCGGTGGTCATTTCGCCCCGTTTCACCATCTCATCAGCTAATTTCTGGGTTTCTGTGCGTAATTCATTCAGTACACTTCCGGCTTTTTCCCCGGCATAAGAGGCTAAACCGACCCCCAGATAAACAGCTTTCTGGAATATATCTCCAAAACCCGGCATATTAACTCCAGTTCCCTTAAATAAGAGTGACTCGGAGTCTACGCCTATTAAAAGCATCCCGTATTGCTGCTACCTTCCGGTTCTGACAAGATTTGGGCGTTTTAATCGCATAGATCCGAGCCACGTTCTAAGTATAACACAATATTCATTCAGCAACCACACACCATTGATAAAGTTCGTAAACCACGCAACCATTTTTAACCAAAGGGTCTGCGGCTACAATCGCTTCGGCTTCTGCCATTGAATCCGCCTCAAACAATAACATCCCACCACCGCGTCTGTGCCAATATCCACTTTTGGCGTTGTATCCTTGACTCACTAAATTCTGAACATAGGCAATATGGGCTGGGACATATTGGTCAAAAATTGATTTGTCTACAATTCCTGTCTCAATTTTGGCAAACCAAGGCATATCTGCTGTTCTCACTAGGGATTCAAGTTCATGATTTTTTAATAATATCGTTTTTTTGGCTCTGAGTGTATCCGGCGATACTTAATTTTAAGATGAGTTTCAACTATATTCTGATTCGACAGTTTTCTGCTGTAAACTGTATAGAAGTCTTTTACCTTTCCCCCTAGCCTGTAAATAGGTCTTTTCACTCACACTACCTTTTATTGGGATGCATCAAAAATGTCTACCATTCATCAGCTTGTCCAACAAACTCTAGAACGGGGCTATCTCACAATCGATGTTGAGCAACAGCTTCGCAATTTAGTTCAAACAACCAAATATGGTTTGGAAGATATGAATGCGTTTGTTAACTTACAAATCGCAGCGAAAGACGGTCATATCAGACAAGAATCGCGGGAAAAACTATTGAATGCATATCGATGAATGCTTTAGGGGTTTTTACTCTATCAAAAATTTAGATTGATTGAATTTGATTAATGATAAAGTGTTGGGTTTTCTGGCAAGAGAGAGGTTTTAAACCTCTCTTTAAATCTGCACTGAACTATTGTGGTAAAAGTCCTCGTTCCGCTAACCAATTAGGATTATAGAGTTTTGATTGATAACGGGAACCCCCATCGCACAATACCGTGACAATGGTATGACCCGGCCCCATTTGTTTGGCTAAAGCTACTGCTGCCCCCACATTAATCCCGACTGACCCCCCCATAAATAAGCCATCTTTTTGCAGGAGTTGATAAACCACGCGAACGGCTTCTTTATCATCAATTTGAATCGCATCATCTATCGGCACATTTTCCATATTGGCAGTGATGCGGCTATTACCAATTCCTTCTGTAATAGAATTGCCTTCACTATTGATTTCACCCGTTTTCACATAACTATACAAACCGCTACCCATCGGGTCTGCTAATACCGTTTTAATATCGGGATTTTTTTCTTTCAGGTATAAAGAAACCCCAGCAAAGGTTCCCCCTGTACCAGTCGCCGCTACCCAAGCATCAACTGTTCCCTCGGTTTGCTGCCAAATTTCTGCCCCAGTGGTTTCATAATGGGCTTGGCGGTTGGCTAAATTATCAAATTGATTCGCCCAAATAGCGTTGTCTAATTCAGCGGCTTCGCGTCCTGATAGCTTAACATAATTATTCGGGTCTCGATAGGGAACAGCGGGAACAGTGCGAACTTCAGCCCCCAATGTTCGGAGTAAATCAATCTTTTCTTGAGACTGAGTTTCGGGGATAATAATCAGGCATTTGTAACCTTTGGCATTACAAATATGGGCTAAACCAATCCCCGTATTGCCCGCCGTCCCTTCAACGACAGTCCCTCCAGGTTTTAATAACCCCTTTGATTCTGCATCTTGAATAATATACAATGCCGCCCGGTCTTTAACGGACCCACCCGGGTTTAAAAATTCTGCTTTCCCTAAAATTTCGCAGCCGGTTTCATCGCTAAAACTGTTTAATCGAATTAAGGGAGTATTCCCGACTGTATCTACGAAACCGTTTTTGATATCCATCACAATTTATGTCATCTGAGTCGCCAACTATTCTTCAGTATTGCGCTTAAAACTGGTGTCAGCCTGAAAAGACGTTTAAGCTTTCCAAGCTGCAAATCAGTTTATTAAATGAAGAACAATGACCACTATTTTACTTATCAGGTTGAGGAGTCATCCGTAAATAAGGTTTCACTTCGGTATAACCTTTAGGAAACTTCTCCTTCAGTACTTCAGGGTCTTTAAGGGATGGTACAATCACACAATCATCTCCGTCTTTCCAGTCTGCTGGGGTCGCCACACTGTGATTATCGGTTAACTGCAATGAATCAATCACTCGCAAAATTTCGTTAAAATTACGGCCAGTACTGGGAGGATAAGTTAAGGTTAACCGCAGTTTGCGATTGGGGTCAATAATAAAGACTGTCCGAACGGTAACTGAGGGGTTGGCGTTGGGATGAATCATATCATACAGATCGGAGACTTTGCGATCTGCATCGGCGATGATAGGATAATTAACCGTTGTACTCTGGGTTTCATCAATATCAGATATCCAGCCTTTGTGAGATTCAGCATCATCCACGCTGAGGGCAATCGTTTTAACGTTACGTTTGTCAAATTCTGGCTTTAGTTTAGCAACAGTTCCCAGTTCTGTGGTGCAAACTGGGGTATAGTCAGCGGGGTGAGAAAACAGGACAACCCAGCTATCGCCAGCCCAGTTATAAAAGTCAATATCGCCTTCAGAGGTCGATTGAGTAAAGTTTGGTACGGTATCTCCAAGTCGTAGTGCCATGATTGAATCCTTTGTATTTTTAGCAGGAAATAAATCTGCACGGGTCATTATACCCCGGTTTTCTGATTGTATTTGAGAGATTGCCAAAATTTCATATAACTTTGTAATAAAAATTGATTCTGTGAAGGTTCATGACCTCATTTGTTTTTTTGTCATTTGTCATCAGTCATTGGTAGCATCAATAAATGAGTGATTGTCTAGGAGTGCAACGCTTCTGATTCCTCAGAAATAACCGATTATGACTTATGACTATGACTAATTTTTATATCACTCAATTGTTAATTTTGAGTCCCAGCCTAAACCTCTGGCAAGAAGTTCTTTTAGTGGGAATTTGGTTGGGTTTAATTTTACTAATTGCTGAAGGATTAAATCGAATTTTTGCAGTTGAGGGAGAATTTTCTCGTAAAATTGTTCATATCGGCACAGGAAATGTAATTTTACTGGCTTGGTGGCTTAATATTCCTGCTTGGATAGGCATTGCGGCGGGAGTTGTTTCAGCAATTATTGCTTTAATTTCTTATAAATTTCCGATTCTTCCCAGTGTTAATAGTGTGGGACGTAAAAGTCTCGGCACCTTTTTTTATGCAGTTAGTATTGGTGTTTTAATTGCCTGGTTTTGGTCGATTCACCAACCCCAATATGCAGCTATTGGTATTTTAGTCATGGCTTGGGGGGATGGCATGGCAGCGGTAATCGGTCAGCAATTTGGCACTCATATCTACCAAGTTTGGGGCATCAAAAAAAGCTGGGAAGGATCATTAACAATGGCGTTAGTTAGCTTTGCGGTAATTAGTTTAATCTTATTAACTGTTCAAGGGAATGTGTGGCAAACTTGGGCAGTTGCCTCAGTGGTGGCTGTTGTTTCTGCTGCCTTAGAAACCTTTTCTATACTCGGAATGGATAACCTCACCGTTCCCTTATGTAGTGCAGCATTGAGTTTTTGGTTAAATCAATCTTTTTAGAATAGAATATCCCCCTATTCCTTTGTCGGTTTGGGGGAATTCAGTTCGATTAATTTTAACAGTCAACTGGGTTATTGTTCCTGAGTCGGATGTATCAGTTAGAATTTTTTCAGGACTTAGTCGTCCCATCCTGAACCTTTATATGGAGTTCCTTCAAAAGGACTCACACCAGTATTGGGATAAATATCTTTGTTAGGACTAAAAATCCGAGCAAACCCATCATAAAGGTAAACAATCAGATTTTCTAGATTCTTTAAGATCTTCATAACATCTTCACCTCTGTCAATTTGTTTCATCTCTTACACTTTTAATCCTATAGTAAAAACACCATCCTTTATCAGACTTGCAATATTTATTTGCATTCAGTTTTTTATTTACAGTTATTTAAATTAATTGATATTTGTTTACTTCCTAAAAAAGATTGTAATTTCAATACCTTTCACGAGTAATAGAGAAATAAACCTAGGCAATATTCAATCTTTAACACAAATTTATGTAAAAAATATATAAGTATTGTAAACTGACTTCCGCCTTAACTTCTACCTCGAAATATCTGTTCTGCTGTTAAATTAAGTTCAGGAAAGCTAAGTGATTCAATTAAGGTATTTCCGCGAAGTTGCCTGACTTGATACTCACCCTCAACCAGTTGATGTACAGAAATTGTAGGTTGTTTAGGGTTACCAATAAACCGTCTGCCTCCTAAACCCAGATAGTCCACAATCCAATATTCTGCAATTCCCATCTCTTCATAATCCCCTGCTTTCAGCAAGTAATCATCGCGCCAATTGCTACTGACGACCTCAATAATTAAACGTACCGATGAACCTATTGTGATAATCGACCCGCTTTCCCAACGGGGTTCATTGTCTAAAGAAAGACGATCTAGTACAATAATATCAGGTTCATAGCCAGATTCTTCACGGAAAGGTTTAACAACGCATTCTTTAGGAACGAAACAATTTAAGTCTTGAACATCAATAGCTATATTCAGTTTATAAGCTAAGAATCCAGCAATTTCTGAATGCTTCCCCCTAGGTTTCGGCATCTCAACAATTACTCCATTATGTAGTTCATAGCGATGTTCTGAATTCTCGGGATACCAATCAATAAATTCATCAAAGCTAACGAACTGAGGTTTTGATTGTGTCATAATTTAATATTAAATCAGAGAAATTATGGCTTAAATAATGAACTGAAACTCCTAAGATTGCAATCCCTTCATCACTTTATCTGCAATTGTTCCAATAGACTGCCCGAGTTGTTTCTTTAAACGCCAGCGACTGAAAGCATTCTCATAATCTTCTCCTTCCGTTTGAAACACTTTCCAAGCCTTTAGCGCTAAAAACAATCCCCATAATAATAAAATAGATAAGGCGAATGCAATACCTTGAGTTGTGACAATATTCAGTACTAACAAAAATGACCCGACAATCGCATATCGAATCAAATTCTGCTTTAATTTTTGATAGCGAAACAGATTAAACTGTTGTTTCTCATAAGTATCTTGTTTACGTAAATGCCACTGTTGTTCAGCCACTGCCAATTCACCCGGAGAAATGCCTAACTCTGCGGCAATTTCAACCAATTGGTCACGACTGAGTTCATCGGTTTCCTGTTTGGTGGTAAAAGCAATCTTGAGGATTTCCTGAGCATCCTCTTGAATGTATGATTGGGTAATAGGGGATTGCGGTGTTTCCATATTCAGTCTCCGACCATTATGACTCTCTCTTTTATCTTATCGAGCTTTATAGGAAATTGAACAGTCTGAAAATAGAGAGATATTACGACAATTTTGACGGCTTTCTCGAATTTATTGCTTTCGTCTCTCCTGGTTATGCGCCTAAGGTATATAACCAGCCATCTCGTCCACAAATCATGACTTTACCATCCCAAACAACAGGAGTTGCTTCAAATGAAATACCCGGTTTAAATCGATCAGCTTGTTCAACAGTTAAACGATAATAGTTTCCATCACTACCCGGTAAAGCTTCAGGAAAATCAGGTTTAACTCGATCCCAATATAAATTAAATAAATAGACACCGTTGTAACTAGCAGTGACTAATTTATTGCCATCTGTAAAAATAGGAGTTGAAATAGAAGTGCCTATTTTATGCTGAAACAAAATCAAAGGCGTTTCGTATTCTCCTTTTCCTAGAAAACCCTTGACTTTTTTTCCAGTGGTTCTATTTTGAGAACCAATATATAAATATCCATCAATTGCATTAGTAGCAAATAAAGCCGGAAAATTATTAAAATTATATTCATCATTAATCGCAACAGAACCAATAATTCCCCCTAGCCAACTGTTCACTTTTACATTACCTGTCGGTAAAAACCACTCTACACTCTCCTGCGGAGGCTTCTTAGGATTAAGTTTAATTACGCCTCCTTTCCCTTTAATATACTGTTTTTCAATTGCACAAAAAAGATGACCCGTTTTAGAAATTGCCACCGTGCCATCGAGATCTGAACCTGTATAAAAATCCCAATTAATCGTTTTTTTAGCAATATCAATGCCATAAATATGTCCTGAACCTGCGGCAATAAAAATCTGATTATCCAGTTGCGCCGGAGAAGATTCCGCGACTAAATTTCTACCCTGACGTTTACGGTCGCTATTTTGATAAAGTTGAACTTCAGAAATCACTTCCGGTTGAATAAAACCCGACTTTGTAATAGTAGCTTTAGTCTGATTATTCAGAAAATAACCCATGCCATTTTCTGCTACATTAAAAATTAACCCATTATTTTCTAAAGGTAAAGCACTACTATCATTATCTCGGCTATAACTAATCGTTTTACGAATATCGAGTTTCCAAATTTCTTTACCTGTTCTAAAGGAAATCGCCCTGAAACTCGGTGCTAAACCTTTTTTCGGTCGTCCGGTTCTACTTCCTTGTAAGATCACAATTTTATTCTCTTCACTCGCCGTTTCATCAATATAAATACTGGCAGTTCCTTTAATGACATCATTAAATTTATAACGCCAAACTTCTTCATTTGTCTCAAAATCTATTTTTCTGAGATAATGATCGAAAGAACCAATAACGATATAAATCTTTCCTCGATCTCGAATAATTGTGGGTTGTCCTGTCCATCCAGCACCACTCCAAACCTTACGAGTTTTTCCCACATAAGTCACGCCAGTTCCTAACGTAAATTGATTTAAAATATTAAATCCTTGCGGAATCCCTCGACCATAAAATCGACGCTGTGGATTACCTAAATAGGTAGGAACTAGCAATTCTGTTCCTGTAATTAAGGCGCTATAAGCTGTTTTTAAATGTTGAGTAATTTCGGTTTCAGATAAACTCGGACGAAATATTTTAGCAAAAGCAACGGGTACTAATGAACTCAATAAAAATTGAGTATAATATTGATGAAATTGTCGTCTAGAGAAACCCATGTTAAAATTTTATAAACACTGCTATCTATAACAGTATCATTTAAAATATGATATGGAAGGTCATGTTATAGGTCGTCAAATCAATGTTATGAAAAACCGATAATTAAGGAGACAACTATCTCTTAAACTCTATTTAAATTCAATTAAATCATTAATCCACATTAACCTTATACCTATATATATATTGTTTAGTATCTGCATCCCAAGAAACAATTTTAACTTGAACTCCTGAAGCATCCAGCGAAGGACATTTATCAAAAGAATCATACGGATCTTTTGATATTGTTTCAACCAAACCATCATCTTTTGCGGGAGAACACTTCTGCTTAACCCAAGAAAAAATTGATGGCAAAGACATTCCTATTAGCAAAGTCACTATCACAATAGAAAATAACTGAAGTCTCGTAATTGGGAAACTTTTGTTCTCACTAGACTCATTCTTTTCCAACTCAGGCATCAGTTAAATGAGTAACATCCAAACACTTATTTTCTGAGTAAAGTCTCTGTTTGAGTAGCAAATGCCAAACAGACCTGATTTTTCCATAGTGCTTTTACACATCAATAGAGACGCTCTAGTTGAACGTCTCTATATTGATTCAAATCAGTAATTAAGAAGCAACCCGTGCTGCTGTGCGTGTCCGTCGCCGTCCAGTAGGAGTCGGAGAAGTCGAAGAATCAGAGGCAGTCGAAGAATCAGAAGCAGTTGAAGAATTAGAATTAGAGGCAGTCGCTGACTCGTCAGGAGTATTAACTAACAGCACTAACAGGGGATTACTTTGAATTTCCCGCCGCATTAACCGTCGCAATGAACGTTCTATCTCTGCTTTGACTCCAACCCAATCAATTTCTTTCTCGCCATTTTCAAAGGAACGCGCTAACTCCGACCAGCGGTCATTTAACGTCTGTTCTATGGTTTGGGTCATTAATTTTTGTAACAGCCCGGCATCGGCGTTACTCACCACCCCTTTGAGATGAACTTGGGGTTTAGTTAAGAGATTGCCCTCTAAACCAATGGCAGCGGCAACTGTAATCACACCATCTTCTGCCAGTTGTTGCCGTTCTTTGAGGACATCATCCCGCACAAAACCGGAACGAGAAGAGTCAACGGGTTCAATACCGGCTTGAACTTTATCCCCAACCCGAATCGAATCTTCAGTGAGTTCTACTACGTCCCCATTATCGATGATAATCATATTTTCTGGGGGAACACCCATACTTTGAGCCGTCTGAGAGTGTTTAATCAGCATCCGATGTTCGCCGTGAACTGGGACGAAGAACCGAGGACGAGTTAAGGCTAACATTAACTTATGGTCTTCTTGGCAACCATGACCCGAAACGTGAATCCCTTGATGACGACCATAAATGACATTAGCGCCTAACATCATCAGTTTATCAATGGTGCGAACCACAGCAATGGTGTTGCCTGGAATCGGATTTGCTGAAAATACCACTGTATCCCCTTGCTTAATCCGAATTTGACGGTGTGCGCCGTTAGCAATACGAGTCATAGCCGATAACGGTTCCCCTTGTGAACCTGTGGTTAAAATCAATACTTTTTCATCCGGTAAATCCCGAACTGCATTGAGGGGAACAAATAGGTCATCGCGACATTTAACATATCCTAAATTGCGAGCATGAGCAATCACATTTAACATGGAACGTCCAACAACTGCGACGGAACGTCCGATTTTGTCTGCAATACCGAGGATAATATTTAAACGGTGAACGGAAGAGGCGAAGGTTGTGACTAAAACCCGTCCTTCGGCTTGGGTAAATACCCGTTCTAGGTTGGGGCCAACAGAGGCTTCTGAGGGGGTAAATCCGGGGGTTTCAGCATTGGTAGAATCACTTAATAAACAGTGAACCCCTTTTTCGCCGTATTCAGCTAAGCGTTGCAAATCAAATCGTTCTCCATCAACTGGAGTATGATCAATTTTAAAGTCTCCTGTATGAATTACAACACCCACGGGTGTATTAATGGCGACAGTAAAACTATCGGCCATCGAGTGAGTATTACGAATATATTCAACGAGGAAATTCTTCCCAATTCGGACAATATCCCGTGGACGAACTGACCTTAATTCTGTACGGTCAGAGACTCCTGCTTCTTCTAATTTTCCTTGTAACAATGCCATCGCTAAACGGGGGCCATAAATCACAGGAATGTCAAATTGTTTGAGGTGAAAGGCAATTCCACCAATATGATCTTCGTGACCATGGGTGACAATCATTCCTTTAATTTTGTCGGCATTTTCTCGCAGATATGCCACATCTGGCAACACGATATTTACCCCATGCATCCCATCCGTTGGAAAGCCTAAACCCGCATCCAACAAAATCATTTCATCTTCGTATTCAAACACACAGGTGTTTTTTCCAATCTCATGTAAGCCTCCCAATGGGATGATTTTTAAGGTCGGTTGATCGCTATTTCTATTAATCACTTTACGAGAAGAATTACGATTTTTAATGATGGGTGCGGTTTTATTTGTGACCATTTTTGTTCCTAAATGAGTTGACAATGATCGCTAACAATTGAATAAACAAACCTCGATATAAAGCTCAGAGTTAAAGTTTAAGTTAGCTGATTTTATAGGAGTGAATGACTAATCTTCACTTATATAGTATTCGGTTAGGAAAATGTTTGGCGCTAGCCAACTTTCCTAGGAAAATGTTTGGCGCTAGCCAACTTTCCGTTGTTTAAAACCTTAAAAAAGGGGTCAGACTTGAATCAAATTCAGTTCACTCAGAACATTTTGCAGTATCCGGGTGACCTCTGTTGAAGGCGGAGTTAAAGGAAGACGAGTATGACCCACATTCCAACCTTGTAAGTTCAGGGCTGCCTTTACGGGAATTGGATTAGCGACGATAAATAGCGCCTTAAATAACCCAAATAGCTTGAGATGAATATTGGTTGCCGTCTGTACCTGGCCGGCTTCAAAAGCTTGAATCATCTGCTGTAGCTGATCTCCTACAAGATGACTCGCCACACTAACCACGCCACTGGCTCCCACGGCTAACGTCGGTAACGTTAAGGAGTCATCTCCAGAGTAAATCTTAAATTCAGGGGGTGTCAAGTGTCGAATCTGACTGACTTGATCTAAGCTACCACTAGCTTCTTTAATCGCAACAATATTCGGCACTTCTGCCAAACGTGCTACCGTTTCTGGCTTGATATTGCATCCAGTTCGCCCAGGTACATTGTAAACCATAATTGGCAAATCGGGGGAAGCCATGGCGATCGCTTTAAAGTGTTCATAGAGTCCGTCTTGGGGGGGTTTATTGTAATAAGGCACCACTTGCAACGAACCATCTAGCCCTAAATGAGCCGCTTTTTGAGTGGCTTCAATCGCCTCAGAGGTGGAATTTGACCCGGTGCCTGCCATCACCTTTGCCTGGCTGCCCACGGCTTTTTTAACCACCTGAAACAGTTGATATTCTTCATCCCAAGTCAAGGTGGGGGATTCACCCGTAGTCCCACAGACTACAATGGTGTCTGTACCCTGCTGGGCTAGATGAGCTGCTAACTGTTCCGCTACAGCGTAGTTCACCTGACCTTCTTCTGTAAACGGCGTAATCATCGCCGTCATCACTCTTCCAAAACTTACCATCTGTTCTAATTACCATTATGCCAGTTGATCGGTCACTGAATTGACGGTTAACTGTGACCTGAAGATATTCCTTGAAACGGTAAAATCTTAATGACTTGTCGCCAATGCGGGACGATTGACGAGCCAATTTTGATTGACTAAAAGCTCTGCAATTTGAACCGCATTTAATGCCGCCCCTTTACGAACCTGATCGCCGCTCAGCCACAATTCTAACCCACAAGGATGAGAAATATCCTGACGAATACGACCGACTAATACCGGGTCTTCTCCCGTTGCATCAATCGGCATGGGAAAATAGTTTGCTTCCCAGTCTTCCACTAATTTTACCGACGGCGCTTTTGCCAGAATAGCTTTTGCTTCTGCCACGCTGAAGGGCTGAGCAAATTCTAAGTTAATGGCTTCTGAATGAGCACGCAGTACGGGAACCCGCACACAGGTGGCAGACACACGTAAATCTTCTACCCCAAATATTTTACGGGTTTCATTCACCATTTTCATCTCCTCCTGGCAATATCCCGCTTCATTCAAAGGAGAGTTGTGAGGAAACAGATTAAATGCTAACGGATAAGGAAATAACTCCGCTTTGGGATCTTCCCCATTCAAAATAGCTTGGGCTTGGACTTTGACCTCCTCCATTGCCCGCGCTCCTGCCCCGCTGGCTGACTGGTAGGTGGCGACAATAATCCGTTGGATTGGTTGTACCTGATACAATGGCCATACTGCAACCGCCATTAAAATTGTGGTGCAATTGGGATTAGCAATAATTCCCTTGTGATTTGCCGCTGCTTCAGGGTTCACCTCCGGCACCACTAACGGCACATCCGGTTCCATTCTAAAAGCACTGGAATTATCAATCACCACTGCCCCAGCTTCAACCGCTTTGGATGCCCAAGTTTTAGAAGTTGAACCCCCCGCTGAAGCTAGAACCAAGTCAATATTGTTAAAGGCGTTCTCATCAACTGCTTCTACAGTGAGAGATTCTCCTCGAAAAGACAACGTTGTCCCCGACGAACGAGGAGAGGCTAACAGTTTTAGCTCAGCAACCGGAAAATTGCGGCTTTCGAGTAATTGCAACAGTTCAGCCCCGACTGCGCCCGTTGCCCCTAAAATAGCGACGCGATAAGACTTTGACAAATTAGTTTCCTCCACTACGTTGATGACTTTTTTAAATAAAATTGAAATTTATAATTTTATGATGCGCGATCGCTGCGATCGTAACTTAGAATAAGTAGGTTGTTCCCAATTAACAGTTATCATAACAGTCCGTTTCGAGAGGGTTGACTACTGAACAACTGCCCATAATAATCAACAAGGCGCTTGAATTAACCCAGGATACCCTTGGACAACGGATGTCCTTACTCATTAATTTCAAATTATAGTCCCCCAGAATCAATTCGTGCCGGGGATGATTAAATTTAGCATATCACGACTATGAAAGTAACCCAGGAAAAACTTCCCCAGAGCCAAATTGGTATCGATATTGAAATCCCACCGGAAAAGTCCAAGTCTGCTTATGAGCAGGTGATTCGTAATTACGCTAGAAATGCGAATATTCCTGGGTTTCGCAAGGGGAAAGTCCCCCGCCATATTTTAGTCCAGCGCCTCGGGGCTGAACGGATTAAAGCGGCTGCTTTGGATGAACTGATGCAAGAATGTTTGCCCAAAGCTGTAGAACAGGAGAATATTGAAGCGATTGGTAGCTTTGAATTACGGGGAGATGTGGATCGACTGGTTCAACAGTATCAACCCGGTGAAGCAATTGTGATTCAAGCAGCGGTTGATGTCAAGCCGGAAGTGACCTTGACTGAATACACCGGCTGGACTGTGCAAGCAGAAGAAGTGGCTTATGATCCTGAGCAAGTGGATAAAGTCTTAGAAGAAGAACGGGCTAAACTGGCGACATTAATCCCGATTGAAGATCGACCGGCTCAAGAGGGAGATGTGGCATTTATTGATTTTAAAGGGTATTTTGCGGAAGTTCCTGAAGGGGAAGAACCGAAAGAAATTCCGGGGGGTCAAGGAGATAATTTCCAGGTTGAGATTACCGAAGGACAATTTATCCCGGGTTTTACTGAAGGGATTGTGGGGATGAATCTGGGGGAAACAAAGGAATTAAATCTGAGTTTTCCAGAAGATTATGGGAATGAAGAATTAGCCGGACAAGCGGCAGTATTTACGATTACCTTAAACGAACTCAAAGAAAAAGAATTGCCAGAACTTGATGATGATTTCGCTGAAGAAATTAGCGAATTTGAAACGATGGCAGAGTTACGAGAGTCTTTAGAAAAACGCTATCAGGAGGAAGCGAGCGAGAAAACTCGGGGGAATAAAGAACAGGCTTTGGCAAAAGCGTTAGTGGAGGCAATGGAAATTGAATTGCCAGAAACCATGATTCGCCAAGAAGTGGATCAATTCTTGACTCAGCAAGCCATGCAATTGAGTCAGATGGGAATTGATGTTAAACAATTCTTTACGGGTGATATGGTGCCGAAGATGCGAGAAAATGCCCGCCCAGAAGCGATTCAAAAGTTAAAGCAATCTTTGGGAATTCAGCACGTTGCCAAACAGGAATCGATTACGGTTGAAGAAGAGGAAATTAAGGCAGAAGAGGCTAAAATCTTAGAACAACTTAAAGATCAAGAAGTTGACCCGCAGCGGTTACGGGAAGTAGTTGAAAATGATTTAATCTCGAAGAAAACCTTTGCTTGGTTAGAAGAACATTCTACCGTGGAATTGTTGCCGGAAGGCTCTTTGAGTGAGTCGGATGATGAAGCCGAATCAGTTGAAGCGGCAGATGCTGAAGTGAGCGCCGAAACCGCAACGGTTGATGTCGAAAGCGTTGCCGTTGAAGCCTCTAGTTCAACCGAACCCGAGTAAAACAGAGGGTTATTCGTTGGCCGGAGTAGATTCAGTTCATTGACTCTCTAGTAACTGAGCAGCCAATCAGTGACGAATAACCCATCAATATCAACCCAATTCCTCAAAAGTACGTCATAATTAAAGACAATTACTCAAGATCTATCTTTAAGTTGGCGATCGGGTCGCGTGTGTGTCAGCACGTATCACTCATGTCAGAAAAAGATCGGCTACCCACCCCGTAGAGGTGTATAAAAATTGTCTACAATTTCTATATAAAGTCACTCAAACTTTAGCATCCCAAGATTTTTGTATTTTTATGATTTGTTCTGAATCTTCCCAAAGTCCAATTCGGAGCTATTCCAATTGCGATATCACCAGCAACCGTCAAGTTGATGTTAACTTAGGGCCGTCCAACGTTGTCCCCATGGTGGTAGAACAATCCGGCATGGGAGAACGGGCATTCGACTTGTATTCTCGTTTGCTACGGGAACATATCATCTTTCTCGGGACTCCAATTGATGACGATGTTGCCAATGCCGTCAGTGCTCAAATGCTGTTTCTCGAAGCTGAAAACCCAGAAAAAGATATTCAGCTTTATATTAACTCTCCCGGTGGATCGGTTACCGCTGGCATGGGAATTTATGATACCATGCAGCAAATCCGTCCCGATGTGGTGACGATCTGTTATGGTTTAGCCGCCAGTATGGGAGCCTTTTTGCTCGCGGCTGGCACTGCCGGAAAACGGATGTCTCTGCCCAACTCTCGGATTATGATTCACCAACCCCTCGGAGGCGCACAGGGGCAGGCTGTTGATATTGAAATTCAAGCTAAAGAAATTCTGTATCATAAACAAACCCTGAATCAACTTTTAGCCAATCATACGGGCCAACCCATAGAGCGAATTGAAGTTGATACGGAGCGGGACTTTTTTATGGCTGCCCAAGAGGCTAAGGAATATGGTCTAATAGATCAAGTGATCACTAAGCAGAATTTCCCCGTGCCGGGAGAATCTGTTCCAGCAGTCTAACAATGAGGCGATTATGTCTAAGTACGACTCCTATCTAAAATGTTCTTTCTGTGGAAAATCCCAGGAGCAAGTTCGTAAGCTCATTGCAGGCCCTGGAGTTTATATCTGTGATGAATGCGTTGAGCTGTGTAATGAAATTTTAGATGAGGAGTTGTTCGACTCTAGCTCAGCTCCTTCCTCCCCCTCGACCAATCGTCCCCAGGCTGCACCCACTCCCAAGCGTCGCCAACGTCCGAGTCGTGTCGCCCTGAATCAGGTGCCTAAACCTCGCGAAATTAAAGCCTACCTCGATCAACACGTGATTGGCCAGGATGATGCCAAGAAAGTGTTATCTGTTGCGGTGTATAACCACTATAAACGCTTAGGATTTATTCAAGGCAAAGGCAGTCGCACTTCACCCGATGAAAACATCGAACTACAAAAGTCAAATATTTTGTTAGTGGGGCCAACAGGTTGCGGTAAAACACTGTTAGCGGAAACTTTAGCAAAAATGCTGGATGTTCCCTTTGCCGTTGCTGATGCTACAACTTTAACAGAAGCGGGCTATGTTGGGGAAGATGTAGAAAATATTCTACTGCGGTTGCTACAAGTGGCAGATTTTGATGTGGAGGAAGCTCAGCGCGGCATTGTTTATATCGATGAACTTGATAAAATTGCTCGTAAGAGTGAAAATCCTTCTATTACCCGAGATGTCTCTGGCGAAGGCGTGCAACAAGCCTTACTGAAAATGTTAGAGGGAACCGTTGCCAATGTTCCCCCCCAAGGTGGCCGCAAACATCCCTATCAAGATTGTATACAAATCGATACCAGCAATATCCTGTTTGTCTGCGGTGGGGCGTTTGTGGGATTAGAAAAGATTATAGATCAGAGATCGGGTAAAAAGTCAATGGGCTTTATTCAATCTGGGGAAGAAAAGTCCCCCGATAAGCAAACCACTGACTTAGTTAAAACCATGGAACCCGATGATCTAGTAAAATTTGGTTTAATTCCAGAACTCATTGGCCGAATTCCAGTGGTTGCCGTCTTAGAACCCTTAGACGAAAAAGCCTTAATGGCAATTCTAACAGAGCCGCGCAGTGCATTAGTCAAACAATATCAGAAACTGTTGCGGATGGATAATGTTCAGCTAGAATTTGACGCTGAAGCCATTAAAGCGATCGCTGCTGAGGCTTATCGCCGTAAAACAGGAGCACGGGCATTACGAGGTATTGTAGAGGAATTAATGCTCGATGTCATGTATGAGCTACCTTCCCGTAAAGATGTCAAACTCTGTCAGATCACCAAAGAAATGGTAGAAAAACGTTCAACCGCAGAGTTAATCGTCCATCCCTCTTCCTTACCCAAACCGGAGTCTGCTTAAAGCTTAGACACAGCCGGAGAATCAGTTAAATACCAACGCCAGGGAATCTCTGTTCCCGTTGAAATTCCAATGCGGGTGGTTTGAGTCAATTGTACTGTATTTTGTGCTATTGCTTGCTTAAATTCAACGCTACGATGTTCTAACCACAACGGTTGACTGGGATGTAAAGGTAAACCGGTTAAACTGCGATCGATATCCATCACTCGACAGAGTTTACCGGGTCCTGCTGCCAGTCGATCTATTTGTTTTTTCGAGAATGTTTGATCCGGTTGTCGTTGAGTTACAACAGTAGCCGTTACTGAGTCTAATTGTAGCGCCCGAATTAACACCGCACTAGCCACCCCATCTAAATCGGTAACAATATTCAGACAATGGTAAATGCCATAAATTAAATAAATATAACTCATCCCCGCAGGCCCAAACATCACCCCATTGCGCGGTGTCCGACGACGATAGGCGTGACAGGCTGGGTCTCCTGTTTCATAAGCTTCCGTCTCAATAATCATACCCCGAATCTGTTCACCATTGGGCATTTGTCGGACAAGGGTGCAACCCATTAATTCTGGCGCTACCCTAGGAGATGGACGTGCTAACCAAGATGCGTCTACAATCTCATTGATCGTACCTGAAATCATTCAATAGGAGATATCTTGCAAATGGACATCAAACTCATTTTAGCCGGGTTAACCGTGTTGTTTAGCGTTGCTTGCCTATTCTTTGGCACCAAAAACGGATTTTACGACACTGACGACTACCACGGTAACGGTTGCGCTCACTAGGTATAGCATAGCAGAAAATGCGCCTGAGGTCAGAATAGAGAGTCACTTTCAGTAGAGGCTATCTTCTGGCCTCTTTTAATCAAGATTACTACTGATTCGGAGAAATTTTATAAAGTTTATCTTGAATCCGGTTGAATCTTCACACTTAAACTCGCCTGAAATTACTTTAATGTCGGATAATCACTTTATATTAACAACCGGATCGGCTTCATCAATCATCCCTTGACATTTCCAGAAAAAAACAGCAACAATTAAACTATAAGTTAAAGCAATAACTTCTTTAATTCAGGGTGAGTCATCAAAAAATATCTACGCATAAAGGCTAAAAGTTGGACATTTTTCCTAGACAACAGGCCTATTTGATGAGCTGATACATTACCTACAAATACAGTCGAAAAGTATGAAATTCACTTACCGAGGCAGTAAGTACAATTACAGCCCTCCTCCAGAACCTTTACAGAAAGACACAAATAATGGAAAGTTCACATATCGGGGCGTTACATACAACTATAGTCCTCTAAAAAATACTCAAAACGTTACTGCATTAATTGTTCATATCGTTTTTGTCACAGAAAATCGACAGCCAATTATCAACAAAGACATTGAAAAACGCATCAGAGAATTAGCTTCTAGGATTTGCATTAGGCGAAACTCTACACTGCTCAAATGTCAGGTTAATTTAGGAAAGCCCGATCATATCCACCTGATCATTGACAAAAGTCCAAATATTACAGAATCAGATTTAACGATGATCCTGAAGACAACAACGGAAAGAGAAATTAAACGGGAATTTGCTCAATATTTGAAATCTTATTATGGCAAACCTGCGGTGTGGCGGCGGGGTTATTGTGTCGTTTCTGGTGGGGGTGCTAGTCTGAATAAATTGACTGAGTATATTGAACAATAAGCTGAGAAAGCCTATTGGTATTAATCCGAGTTGCCGATTAATGTAAGATGAGAACGATAAAATTTGAAGAATTGACATTCCCACGTACCTCAGTCCGTGGGATTTTTTTATCTAATCCTTAATCAGAGTAGTATAACGCTATATGCGATACAGCCAAGCGAACGCATAGGACACTTTTTTATTATCTCTCATCAAGGATATTAAGACAAGAATTTCCTCACTTGCTTAGTGGTTGGCTTTAGTAAATTTGTTTTATTGGCATAGGAGTTGTCAGTCTTAAATCTATAGATTTTTTTTATTTTTTAATCTATCAATTAAGCTAGGATTATTTAACTGAGCAATTCTTGCTTTTTCAGATCATTTATTAATCTAGATCAACTTAGATTTAATCAGTTTTATATAAAGTGCGTTTAAACAGCAAGCAAATAAGATATTTTTGATTTACGCAACAGTAGGAGTTCCAGCCCTCACAATGAGTAGAAATTATAATCCTGCCAATTTGGCAAGACAGAATGGTGAATACTTCGTTACACTAACAAGATGATAATTAAATCTATTACTCACCCTGTATATACTATTAAAAAATATAGTCGAATTTCAGTATTTTACTAAAGTGAAGCTAAGTCGAATCGGAGGTTTAAAAAAATAAGTTAAGTTTTGTACTTTTTAATACATCCTATTAATTGTTTCCAGGATAAGTTTATATTACTAACTCCGTTCTTTTTCAAAAATCACTCTCCAAATCCAAACCATGAAGCCAAGATTAGTATTTTCTGGAACACTGATTTATCAAAATCTATGAAGTATTAAGCAAAACTGAAATAGACTTTTAACTAAAAGAAAAAGCCTTGATTTTTCCGCTATGAAAATTACACCATCTCATGATTGCCTGATCCACAAGCAAGGGATACAGCGGACATTGAATCGACTGTGTCTTAATTTTCTACTACTCAGTTCAGAAAATCATGCAGTTGATACAGCAGTCTTACTCAAAATATTTAGCAAAACTAGGAACTTTTACTTAGCTTATGTAAGTCATAAGTAATATTCAATATTTAATGATCAGATTAAATATTGTAAATATGAGGAGGGCTGTTAGAGCTTATTGTTAGAATTAGTCTATTTGAATCTTAGGAAGAGACAAATTCCGCTTAACTGATCTGAATGCATTGTGAGTATGCCACTGTATTGAGGAAAAGTTGTTAGTTTACATTGCCAAACAGTCTATTGATTTTATCGTTTGAGTGTGTGCCTTATGAAAATTGCATTAGTCCATGATTACCTGACGCAAAGAGGCGGGGCAGAACGGGTTTTTGAGCTGCTATGTCGTTACTTTCCACAAGCTGATATTTACACGTCCCTGTATGAACCTGAAACAACTGTTGATTTAGGAAATCGTGCAGTTTATACAACAGCATTGCAGAAAATTCCCGGTGCAGCCAGCAACTTTCGGATGTTAGCTCCCTTCTATTACCGAGCGTTTCGAGAACTTGATTTACAAAATTACGATTTGATTCTTAGCAGCAGTACCAGCTTTGCCAAAGCGGTTCGTAAGCATCCTCAAGCTAAACATATTTGCTTTTGCCATAACATTACTCGCTTTCTTTGGGATACTCAAAATTATCTGGAAAAGTTTCCTAGGTATCGCGCCTTTTATCCCTTCCTAGAGCAAGTTTTTAAAGCGATGCGGGCGGCAGACAAAAAGTATGCTCAAGAACCCGATCTTTATATTGCCAATTCCACTGAAGTGGCCCGCCGCATTTGGGATAAGTATCGTCAACAAGCCACTGTGGTTAATTATCCGGTGGATATGAATCAGTTCCAGTTTTCGGATCAAAAAGACAACTTCTGCTTAGTCGCCTCTCGATTCCTCGGATACAAACGAATTGATGTCACCATTAAAGCCTTCAATGCCTTAGGATGGCCGTTGAAAATCATCGGAGATGGCCCCGAAGCGGAGAAATTAAAATCTACCGCCGCCGATAACATTGAATTTTTGGGTTATGTTGACGACTGCCAACGCGCCAAATTAATGGCAAAAGCGAGATTTGTCATCGTTTCTGCCTTAGAAGATTATGGCCTGGTTCCGGTTGAGGCTAACGCTAGTGGTACCCCAGTTATCGCCTATGGTGCCGGTGGTGTTTTGGATACTCAGGTTTCGGGAAAAACGGGATTGTTTTTTGAAGAACAAACCGCCGAGTCTTTGCAAGAGGCATTACTCCAAGGGACAAAAATTCACTGGAACCCGGCAGCCATTCGAGATCATGCCGTCAAGAACTTTTCAGTTGAGGTATTTTTTGACAAAGTTCTTCCTCTCTTGCAGCAAGTTGCGGGTGAAGACATCCAATTGTGCCAAACCCAAAAAATTGTTGCTTAGTTAAACAATGATGACATCGGATCTGTCTCACTCAGAATTAGAATCAGACTTAGGTTACGGTAAACTGTTGGCTATTTTGTGGCGACGGCGACTGTGGTGGCTGACTATTTTTATAGCGGCGGCTGCCAGTTCAGTACTGATTACATTGAAAACCGAACCCACTTATGAAAGTCGAATGCAATTACTGGTTGAACCCAACTATCCCGCCCGACAACCTGCAAGCTTAGATGGAGAACCCCAAACCCAAAGTTCTGAAGAAGATTATGCCACGCAATTGGCGTTGATGCGAAGTTCTCAATTTACAGAAAAAGCAGCGGCGTTGTTACGTCCCACTTATCCTCTGATTGAGGCAACAGAAATTGAGGCTAATCTTAGTCTTTCTCAACTCGAAGAAGGGGATACAGATACTCGGATTTTTAAAGCCGTTTATGTGGATATTGATCCGCAAAAAACCCAGGATGTCCTGCAAGCCTTGCGAAAAGTCTATCAGGACTATAACCTGCAACAGGATAAACAACGCTTAGAACAGGGTCTAGGATTTATTAACCAAGGATTACCAACAGCCCAAGAAAAATTGTTAGAAGCGGAAGGATCTTTAAAACAGTTTCGAGAAAATCAAAATGTAATCGATCCTTTGCAGCAAGCGGAGTTAGTCTCCCAACAGCTTAATACGATTAAAAAAGAACGTTTCACCCTAGACACCCAACTGCAAACCGTTCAAGCCCGTTACAACGCCCTGGAAAAACAATTATCCCTTTCTCCTGACGAAGCCTTAGTTGCTGCCCGTTTAAGTGAGTCATCCCGCTATCAAGAATTGCTGAATCAACTGCAAACCACAGAACTGGCGATCGCGCAGCAACGTACGATTTATACTGATGCCGATCCTGAGGTTAGGTTACTGCTAGAACAACGCCAAAGTCAACTGGCATTACTCCAGCAGGAGATTACCCGGGTTTTGGGGGGAATGCCTGTGCAACTCCAGGTCAGTCCGGAAGAACTGCTGAAACAAGGACAACTCAGTCAACTCGATCTGAGTTTAGCCCGTCAGTTAGCCGAAACCCAAACCGAACTGTTGACCCTGCAAAGTCAACAACAAGGCTTAGCGGAGACTGAAGCTACCTTAGAAGCCCAATTACGGCAATTTCCAAGTTTGATCGCCCAATACAATCAATTGCAGCCAGAGGTGGAAATTCAACGGCAAACGATTGAACAACTGCTGCAAAAACGCCAAGATCTCAGCCTCGAAATTGTCCGGGGTGGGTTTAACTGGCAAGTGGTCGAACCGCCGTTACTGGGGGAACAAATCGCCCCCAGTTTAAAGAAAAATCTGGCATTGGGGATGGTGGTGGGGATGTTCTTGGGTGGTATGGCGGCTTTTGCCCGAGAAGGAATGGATCAAAAAGTTCACAGTGTTGAGGATTTACAACAGTCCAATAAACTGCCAATGTTGGGCAATTTACCCCTATTTCCTCAACCGAAAGTTCGTTCTTTTCGCCTCAAATCAAAACCTTCCCCAGATGGGATATTGCAAGCCTTGGCATGGTTACCGTTGCGGGAGTCACTGGATTTAACCCATAAAAACACCCATCTGGCGGCTTCTGCCTCACGACTCAAATCTGTATTAATCACCTCAGCCTTGGCAAAAGAAGGGAAATCCTTGTTATCTCTGGGGTTAGCTTTGAGTGGGGCACGACTGCATCAACGGGTATTGTTAATTGATGGGAATTTGCGTCATCCTAGCCTGCATCAAATTCTACATTTACCCAATCAGTCGGGACTGTCAACCCTTTTATCGGGAGATACAACTTCTCCATTGATTCATTCCCTCTCAATTTTAGGGTCAGATTTGGATGTGTTGACTGCTGGTTGCCAATTGGATGACCCCGTGAGGTTACTTAGTTCTCAACGTTGGCGGGAATTAATTACCCAGTTTGAACAACAGTATGACTGGATTTTAGTCGATGCTGCCCCCATTTTAGGAACTGTGGATGTGTTGCAAACCGCATCAGCTTGTCAAGGGGTTGTGGTTGTTGCCCGCCTCGAACACATTATCCAAACCGAACTTTCTCAAGCCCTAGGAATGTTGAGTCGGTTAAATGTATTGGGACTCGTTGCCAACGGAGGCGATGGTAAACCCACCCGTACCATCAAAGATCGAAATTTTCAACGCAACGGTTTGCCCCCCGGTCAAAAAAAGCAATTATTGGAGGTTCGCCATTATGGCAGAAATTGACAGGAGTCATGAGTTATTTATGGGTCATGAGTTAAACGAATAACCCAATCAACTACAGGAGTATTGCATCATGTTCGTTTTTAAACCGGGACTGACAACAGTTGACTCACTCAGTTTAGAATTCCCCAGCTTGATTCAAGATCAGATTGAACAACTCTCTCCCCCATCCGGTTGCCAGATTCAGTGTCGACAACGGAAACTATGGGTCAGTCCTACAACTGGGCGCAGAAAGCTGACAGCTTCAACTGAAGTGGGGACGGCTTGGATCAAATGGTGTTTACACTATCCCCCTTTACAAGCCATTTGTCTAGACTCCCAACTGGGGGAAATGGGATTAAAACAATGGGCAGACTGGAGTCAGAGTGCGGGTAAACCCTGCTTTTTACGACTACCCAATCTGTCTCACATTCCCCAAAAACAAAAGCCTTGGCAGTGGCGCTGTAAGCGTATTCTAGATTGGATAGTTGCCGCAGCTATATTAATATTTATTTCACCATTAATATTAGTGTTGACGGTATTCATTTTAATTGACTCTCCAGGGCCAATTTTTTTTAAACAATGGCGAGTGGGATATCGAGGTCAATTATTTCAGATTCTCAAATTCCGCACCATGAGTGTCGATGCGGAACAATTGCATCACCAGGTGATGGGAAATCAACCGGGTTTACATAAACATCAAGCTGACCCTCGTGTGACAGCGTTAGGGCGTTGGTTACGGAAATATAGTCTAGATGAATTGCCGCAATTAATCAATGTATTGCGAGGAGAAATGAGTTTAGTTGGGCCGCGTCCTTGGGCATTATACGATGCATTACGCATGAGTAACCTAACCCAAAAACGATTAAATGCTTTGCCTGGAATTACGGGATCGTGGCAAGTGGAAGATCGCTCTAACTTATTGGATTTAGAAACAGTAAATCAGGGAGATTTAGAATATCTACAAGATTGGTCTTTGCAACGGGATTTAACTATTCTATGGCGAACTGTTCCTAAAGTTATATCGGGTTCTGGTGCCTATTAATTTTTCATTTTATGGGAGTTACAATGATGTTGATAAAAACACCCCGGTTCATCCGTAGATTGGTTAAAGCTACACAATTTTGGCAGGATAATTCCCTGGTTTTGCGAGAGTTTAAGCACTTCCAAAAAGTCGCTATTTTGGCTTTAATATTCACCTTGCTTGCGGCTGCATTTGAAGGATTTGGAGTCGGATTTCTCTTGACATTTTTGCAAAGCTTAACGGAGCCTAATGCTGAACCGATTAAAACGGGAATTGAATGGTTTGATATTTGGGTTTTAGCCAGTAATGCCTCAGCCGCAAGACGACTTTACCAAATCTCAGGATTAATTCTATTAACAACTCTAATTCGGGTTGTATTTATCTATCTC
>CAYNXM010000181.1:0-26133 GCA_964401105.1 uncultured Lyngbya sp.
ACAAATTTAATTCATCTATTTAAAGTGTGTTAAACGAAGCGGATTGTTCTTATACTAATTAATTAAGCTAGAAAGCTTTCTGAGATATATAATGAGGGGTAATAAACCGGAGATTTCCATAAAAAATTAGATTTTTCGGTCTTGTATCCGATCTGCGGTTAGGGCATTCTAGAAGCGTTATGAAAAAAAATCAAAAAAGGTTATTGACATTTGTCTCTAATTAAGTTTTAATTAAGGTTAAAGCAAAGTTAAGTTGGGTGTAGAACATCTGTTTTCATTCTGAGTCGTTGAGTTATAGAAGTTTTATCTAAAAGCTTCTCAACCTTTCTGTAGTTATTCAGTTAACCCGGTAAATCCGGCTTGATTTTTCAGATTAAAGACTATTTTAGGATTTGAAATATCAATTTTCCTAAATGCTCTTAAGTCATGTAGAGCCACCTCAAGAGCAACCAAAAAGCAAAAGTCATCTACTTTAATATTAAATCCTTGCATTACTCGGGATGAAATGCGTAAGAGCAAGAATTAATTCCACATTAATAGCATTGCATAACTCTTGAAATGACTAGCTTTTAGGCTTGACATGAAACAGATTGAAACTCTACAAAATAGAGTAGAAAATATTTAACTGTTTTTGGGCAAGTTCTTTTGACTTGTCGTTATATTGAAGAAGCATTCAGTTACCATGAAATCTAATCAAAGCTCGCTATTCAATACATCCATCTCTTTAGATTCAGATGTTTTCAGCTTAAAATATGGCATTTCTGCTAAAAAAGTAACTCGCTTTTTACTCTGTGTGATTGGAATTCTAGTGATTCTTTCTGTAGTCACTCAAGCCGCTGTTTATGTTTTACCTAACTTTCCACTCCGATACTTTATAGCTCGTAAATTGTCTGTTAATGGAGAACAAAGTATTCCAGCGTTATATTCTTCACTGACTTTATTTTTCTGCTCCGTTTTATTTTGGATCATTGCTCAGTATAAACAAAAACTAAAAGATCGATATACACGGTCTTGGAAAGCCTTATCTGTGATTTTTACTTATCTAGCCCTAGATGAACTACTCAGCTTCCATGAATATCTGTCCGAACCTCTTAAGAAATTAGGCGTTGATGGGGTTTTACACTATGCTTGGGTTATTCCAGGTATGATTGGTGTTGGAATATTCTGCGTTATTTTTTATCGATTTTTCCAGCATTTACCCCGATATATGAAACGTTTGATTTTACTCGCAATTTGTACCTTTGTTGGAGGCGCAATTTTTGTTGAAGTGCTCGGAGGATATTACAGATTTCTTTATGGAAAAGAAAATTTAGGCTATTTCTTGATCGCAACAGTAGAAGAGTTGATGGAAATGGTGGGTGTTGTGTTTTTAATACATGCATTACTCTTATATATTCAGCAAATGGGCATGAATTCATTCAACCTTAAATTTAACAGAGATTAACCCAGCTCAAGAACAGTCAGATGAAATCCCAGATTTAAAGTCAATTAATTCTCAAAGCTCAGTATAATAAATTGAGCCTGAATTAAAAAGCGATTGTCGTATGAGTGTTCAAGCCATTGTTGAAGCTGTCAAAGTAGAAAATGCTGCTTCTCCCTATGACACCATTCATCTGAAAGTATTCTATCCCAGCAGTACTCAGAAACAGAATGGGGGAATTTTTCCAGCCGATGGGCAATACGCTCCCTACAAAATTGTTATCTTTTTTAATGGCATCAATTGTAGTCCCTTACAATATCAATGGCTGGCGGTTAAATTAGCAAACCAAGGATTTGTTGTCGTGACATTTTCTTGGGTGTGCCAAAATATACCCGGAATAGTTGCTATTAGTCCCGGTGTTGACCTGAAAATGTTAACTCCCACTACCTATGGATCCGGCCCGACGGCTTCTGCCTTACCCACATTACTAACTGCCTTAGAAGGATTACAAACTCAGGGAGTGTTGGCCGGACTGCTAGACTTGCAACAGATTATTCTCGGGGGCCATTCTGCCGGGGGTAGAGTCGCCATTGAAACTGCAAACCCTCGCTTTTTCCCACAAATTCAGGCAGCATTTGCTTATGGTGCCCATACAGCGGCGGGTTCACAACTGGGATATCCATCCGGTACAATCTTACCCTTATCCGATACTTTACCGCTGCTGTTAATAGGGGGAAGCTGTGATGGGGTGATTGCCAATCACGGTCACTTTTATGGGGTAGACTGGGAATTTCCCATTACCCCCGTGCAACGTACCTTTAGAGAGGCAATTACAGGGGGTAGAGAGGATAGTTATCTGCTACTATTGGAGGGGGCGAATCATTTTGCGATCGCGACCCCATCAGATCCAACTCTCGGTACAACATCTCTAGATTATCCAGCCACCCAACCGCTAGATCAACTGCGGAATTTAATGGCAGAAACAATTACTTTATTTATTGAAGCCCATGTTAGCCATCAATCCACAGCCTTAAACAATTTAAATCAATACTTAGACACAAATAATAACCCTTTAATCGCTGCTTTTGAACGAAAATAACTAAGATTTAAGATTAATGTGACCCCGTTTCTGTTTTATAAAAAAATTATCGCCACTGTTCTTATTACCATTATCGGAATTCTGTTAATGGCAATGGCAGTTTCACCGCAACCTGTCACTGTCACCTTTATGGTGATTGCTAGCGAAGCCAAAAAACTAGAATTTTTAGTCGATGAATTTGAAGCCAAAAATCCAGGTATTAAGATTAACCTAGTTTACGGCCCCAGAACTACCAATAGTGTAGAAGATCTGTATACAGGAGCATTTCTTCTGGGAGATTCCCCCTATGATATCGTTTATGCCGATATGATTTGGGCTTCTAAATTTGCAGCAGCCGGATGGCTAAAAGATTTATCTACCTGGGTCAGCGATCAAGAACTCGAAGCCTTTATGCCCGCTACAGTGGCAGCCGGACAGGTAGAAAATGGCTTTTATTGGATGCCATTTGTCTCCGGTTTAGGAATGCTGTATTATCGCACAGATTTACTAAAAACAGCAGGTTTAAACCCACCAGAAACCTTTGAAGAATTAGTGAGACAGTCCCAAATTTTACAAGAAAAAGGTTTAGTAGATTGGGGTTATATTTGGCAAGGATTTCAATATGAAGGACTGATTACCGTATTTTTAGAAGTATTAAAAGGCTATGGGGGATTTTGGATTGATGCAGACGGGCAACAAATAGGATTAGATCGACCCTCGGCTATTAATGCTGCGGCTTTTCTTCGCAGTTTAATTGAACAAGAAATTTCTCCCACCGATATTGCTAACTACGTTGAATTTGATACGTTACGCATCTTTGCCGGTGGAAAAGCTGCTTTTTTAAGAAATTGGCCGTTTGCTTGGCAAGAATTAAATAAACCCAACTCTGCGTTAAAAGGAAAAGTCGCGATTAAAACCATGGTTCATGCACCGGGACAGGAAAGTGGGTCTAGTATAGGAGGATGGGGTTTTAGTATGGCGAAAGATACCCAGCATCCGGATGCCGCATGGCGAGTAATTGAATTTTTTAGCAGCGAAGCCGCACAACGTCAGTTTATCTTAGTTTCTGGATATGTTCCGGTACGGCGTTCATTATTTACTGATCCTGAAATTCTCGAGAAATATCCCCATTATCCTGAATTTTTACAGATTGCCAACCAAGCCGTTTTGCGACCCCCCATTCGACAATATGCTCAAGTGTCTGATATCCTACAACGATACTTGAGTGCCGCCATTACCGGGCAACTGAGTCCAGAAGCAGCAATGAAACAGGCAGCCGGAGAAACTCAGCGTACCTTGGGATGGCGTTAAAAGATGATAATATCAGCAGATTTGATTGACTTTAATTTGATCCCAATACAACTAATATAATCTACCCGTTTTTTAACTGTTGATGATTCCAACATCCTCTCATTACTGGCTACAAAATGCGAATGTACCCGCCTGTTTATTGAGTGGGACAGATACAGCATCAATCAATGGGCAAAATCGGGAAGGCTTAACGGTTGTCCATCTGGAAATTCAATCCGGCGCGATCGCCCAAATTATCCCCGCCACAGATGATGATTTTGGTGAAACGGAAGTCGTTAACTGCCAACATGGAATTGTTTGGCCCTGTTTTGTTGATATTCATACCCATTTAGATAAAGCCCATATTTGGCCGCGATCGCCGAACCCAGATGGTACATTTAAAGGGGCATTAGATACTGTTTTAAAAGATAGCGCCGTCTATTGGACTGCCGAAGATCTGTATCGCCGCATGGAATTTGCCTTAAAGTGCAGTTATGCCCATGGAACCCAGGCGATTCGCACTCATCTAGACTCCGGCGGAAACTTAGCCAAAATCAGTTGGGAAGTATTTAATACCTTACAAACAGAATGGGCCGATCGGATCACTTTACAGGCCGTTTCATTGGTGCCTTTAGAAGACTTTTTAACCCCAGCCGGAGAAAAACTGGCAGATCAAGTCGCAGCTTATGGTGGAGTTTTGGGGGGTGTGGCTTATATGAATCCAGAAATAGATCGCCAAATCGATCGCGTATTTACCTTAGCCAAAGAACGACAACTTGATCTAGATTTTCATACCGATGAAAATGGCGATCCTAATTCTATCACCTTGCGGAAAGTGGCGATCGCGGCAATTCGACATCAATTCAACGGTCAAATTGTCTGCGGACATTGTTGTAGTTTGGCGCTGCAAGATCCTGTTGCCGTCAATCAAACCCTCGATTTAGTTAAACAAGCCAGAATTGGGATTATTAGTTTGCCACTGTGTAATCTATATCTTCAAGATCGACAGTATACTGGAGTTGAGGTTAAGGTAAACCAGCATCTATCAATTCGTCAACCGATTACACCGCGATGGCGAGGTATTACCCCTGTACACGAACTCCAACAGCAAGGTATTCCTGTCGCGATCGCCAGTGATAACTGTCGAGATCCGTTTTATGGGTTTGGAGATCATGATGTTTTAGAAGTTTTTAATCAAGGGGTGCGAATTGCTCATTTAGATCACGATTATGGAAATTGGCCGCAAGTTGTGACAAAAATTCCGGCTGAGTTGATGGGATTATCTAAAGTTGGACAGCTTTATGTTGGGCAAAATGCTGATTTAATTCTATTTAAAGCACGGAGTTTTAGTGAACTTTTATCTCGTCCCCAATCTGACCGAGTTCTACTAAGAAAGGGTAAAATAGTCAATAGAGTCTTACCTGATTATAGAGAGCTAGACGATATTGTCATTCATGTCTAGCTTACATATTTCACCCGGATTAACCACAGATTATCTAGCTGAATAAATCAAATGATTGAACAATTGAAGGGCAGTCCAAAAAATGAGATCAGTGCTTCAATGGATGCTGTTAAAATTTTAAATGTTTCAATTGACAACTTAGCCACGACTGCATTATTAGAAAAGCTGCAAACTGGTGGAATAGTCTTCACTCCCAACGTGGATCACTTGGTTAAACTGCAAAAAGATCCTGACTTTTTTGAAGTGTATAGTCAAGCGGATTATATTGTTTGTGACAGCAAAATTTTAATGTATGTTTCAGACTTTCTCGGCTCACCCATTAAAGAAAAAATATCAGGATCAGATTTATTTCCCGCCTTTTATGATTATTATCGCGATCATCCTGAAATCACCATGTTTTTATTGGGAGCAGCAGTCGGAGTCGCCGAAATTGCCCAACGAAATATTAATGAAAAAGTAGGGCGAGAAATGGTAGTCGGAACTTATTCCCCTCCCTTTGGCTTTGAAAAAGATGAAGCAGAATGTAATAAAATTATCCAAATGATTGATGCTTCTAAAGCCACAGTATTAGCAGTGGGTGTGGGGGCACCGAAACAAGAAAAATGGATTTGTAAATATCGAGATCGGTTTGAATTTGTTAAAATCTTTTTAGCCATTGGAGCCACCATTGACTTTGAAGCCGGACATCGTCAGCGATCGCCACAATGGATGAGTGTTGTGGGCTTAGAGTGGTTCTATCGCATTGTGCAAGAACCCAAGCGATTATGGAAACGGTATCTGCTAGATTCTTTGCCCTTTTTTGGGTTAGTTTTACAGCAAAAGCTGAATCTTTATCGCTACAAAATGCGAATTGGTCATCTCCTACTCGAAGCTGGATTATTAACCTACGAGCAAATCGGAATGATCCTAAAATATAAGCAAGAAAATCCCGATCAATTATTTGGTGAAATTGTTGTCAAGCAAGGCTGGCTCGAACAAGAAACTATTGACTTCTTTGCTGAACAATTATCTCAGATTCAACAAGATAAAAATAAATATCCAATCGGTCAATATCTGAAACAAGCCGGGTTAATTGATGACGAAAAAATTGATAAAATCCTGCAAGAACAACAATCTTCTCAACTCCGATTTGGGGAAATTGCCGCTGCCAATGGCTGGGTTAAACAAAAAACCACCGACTTTATCATCGAGGCTGTGAATTAATAGTATAGCAGTACAAGATTATGTGATTGACATCTCGGATTGTTTCACGCAGGGAATACTGCTGAGGCTACGCTGCGCCAACGGCAATCGTAAAATGTCAAACATCGATATGCGTAGTGCTATACTGCCCCAAGCAGATTTAGTGTGGCCAGAAGAGAAGTCTCTATCAAATGGCTACACTTCGTAGTTTTAACCTTAGCCTCAAGCATGCCATATAGGAGTCTATCAACTTTTACGATAGAATAATCATACTGAAATTATCTATCATTTGAAGGCTGACAACCCATGCTAAGCACTGCTGAACTACTAAATTACTCTAAATGGTTTGGTCTGCTGACCCTAGCTTGTGGCGGCATCACAGTGTTAGGGTTTATTTTCAAATGGGGTATTCGCTTCCGACTGGTGGGAGTGACTGCCTTCATGGGCGTTTTAACAGGAGGAGTGTTAGGGTTAGGCTTAGGACTATTTAACCGCACTGAAATTCCCGGTGCAGTTCGTTATACCCGTGTATTTGATAATGGGGCGCGTCAGATTGTGATTGCAGTAGCCCCAGAGATTACACAATCTCAACTTGAGGCAACTCTACAACAAGCCGCAGATAATTTGTTTTCTCCAGGACGAGTCGGACGCTCAGATCAATTCCTGACAATTCGCGCCCGCACACTGATTCATCCCTCACCCGGAGTCTCTGAACCCCTTTATCTGGGGGAAGTGAAGCGTTCTGTTTATCAACGAGATGATAATAACCTACAGATCCAGATTTTTCCAGAGCGTTTAGCAAAATTACCGAGATAATATAGTCAGACAGATGGATATTGACAAGAGGATGTCAGATGAAACCTGTTCAACGAAAAGGACAACTGATCGCCTGGAAAGATAATAAAGGCTTTGGCTTCATCAAACCGAATGATTCAGGTAAAGATGTTTTTTTACACATCAGCGCCCTCAAGAAAGACGATCGTCATCCCCAGGTGGGAGATACAATCGTGTACGAGCAAGTGACTCAACCGGGTGGAAAGATACGTGCTGCTAAAGCTTCAATTCAAGGTGTTACACTTCCCTCTTCACCAACCCCAAAAAAAATAGACAAACAGGGTTTATTCAAACTTATTTTGAGTGTTGTGATTATCAGTATCATTGCACTTGTTAGAATGGAGGTAACCCGATCGACCCGAAAGCCTGGATGTGTGATTAAAGGTAATATCTCATATGCAACAGGTGAAAAGATTTACCATCTCCCCGGTATGGAAGATTATGAATCAACAGTGATTGACCCCACAAGAGGCGAAAGGTGGTTTTGCACAGAGGCAGAGGCAAAAGCAAATGGTTGGCGCAAAGCACCGAGGTAGCCATCTCAAGAGACATTCGTATTGATTGAGTCTATCAACTTAAAATCTTTCATCGTTCATCGGTAGAAATATCGAAAGAATATCAATCTGCTGAAACCTAACAATATTAAGGCTTTAGAGCTGATCTGTTCTCCTGAGTCCTTGACAATCGATCTGGAAAAGAGATGGATTTATTCAGCCTCCTGTGTATCCTCTAACTTGAAGGCTTAGACTGACAGAATCATCATGGCTCAACACCCAGAAACAGAAGCACAGATCTTATTTGAGAAAGGAAATCAGTGTTTAGCGGCTCGTCAATTTGAGCAGGCAATCATTCATTTGGATGCCAGTCTAAACCTCAGCGCTCAAAATGCTGAAGCCTGGGGATGCCGAGGATTAGCAGAGGGACATTTAAAGCAGTACAAACAGGCATTAATTAGCTTTGAAAAATCATTGGCAATTAATTCCGATGATCTGCGTGTTTGGTTAAATCGAGGAATTCTACTGGCTGAAATGGGGCAACATGAAAAAGCGATATTCAGCTTTGATCAAATTATTTTACGCAAACCTAATCATTATGAAGCTTGGGGAAATCGAGCGACTTCTTTAATTCAATTATGTCGTAATCAAGAAGCCATTGGCTGTTACGATCGCGCCCTTCAAATTAACCCGAGCTATTACAAGGCTTGGAGTAATCGCGGTAATGCACTGGTGAATTTAGGGCGGTTAAAAGCAGGAATTTTTAGCTTTAATAAAGCCTTGAGTTTACAACCAGACGATCCAGAAGTTTGGTACAACAAAGGTTGTGTGTATCTAGCGATGGAGAACTATAAAAAAGCAATTGAATCTTATGAAAAATCGATTGAAATTCAACCCAGTCATGTCAGTGCTTGGCTGAATAAGGGGGTAGCTTTAGCAGGTTTAAATCGACGAGAAGATGAATTAGCCTGTTATGATAAAGCGATTGAAATTGATCCCAATGAAACCCATGCTTGGAATAATCGGGGATTGGTTTTAAGACAAATGGGAGATACTCGCTCTGCGATCGCAGCATACGAGCAAGCCCTACAATGTGAGCCCAAAAACTACGAGGCTTGGGATAATCGGGGTTATGCCTTAATCAAATTAGGTCAATATCAAGAGGCTTTAGTCAGTATTGAAAAAGCTCTTAAACTTAAGCCCGATCATGCCAATAGTATTTATAATAAAGGCTACTGTTATGCTTGCCAAGGTAAGGTAACATTAGCAGTGGATTATATTGCTCAAGCCATTCAGCTTAACCCTCAAAAATATTTATTAGCTGCTAAAACCGATCCCGATTTAGAGCCACTTCGTACTGACAGACGATTTCAAGCAATATTACGCGGATCGTTAATTTAAAATAACAATTTACTTAAGTTTCTGAGTGATGACTAAACTTAAGTTGCCAGGAGGTGCCATTGTTAGCCCTCTACGAACGGGTTTGATGGTGCGATGTGTGGGTTGTTTAAACTGCCAGTGAGATAAAACAGTTGCCACCACTCGCTTCATTTCTAACAGTGCCATGGCCGATCCAATACAGCGGCGATGTCCTCCACCAAACGGCAAATATTCATATGGAGAAAACTGTCGTTCTAAAAAACGCTCTGGTCGGAACTGTTTCGGTTCGGGATAAATTTCAGGTCGTTGATGCAGCATATAAATTGAGGGAAATATTGCTGTATTGGTTGGTAAAGTATGCCCCATTAATTCAAAACTCGATTTCAACAGTCTGACTCCAGTCATTAATGTAATCGGATAAATTCTTAATGCTTCTTGGCAAACTGCGCTTAAATAAGGCAATTTTGCGATCTCTTCTGGAGTAAAGCCATCCCCCAACTCGTTTAATTCTCGTCGTAATTTCTCTTCAACTGTGGGTAAATGATGAATCCAATACAGCACCCAACACAACGCCGAAGCGGTTGTTTCATGTCCGGCTACCAATAACGTCATTAACTCATCATGAAGTTCAACCTCACTCATGGCATTACCCTCGCTATCTCGGGCAGATATTAATAAGGTGAGGATATCATCCCCGGATAGATTTCCTGAGCGTTGACGGTCTCGAATTTCTAGGTAAATTAAGTCCTCCACTTGTTGTTTGAGGCGAACAAATCGACCCCAAGGACTCCATTCTCCCCAATCTTGTTGCAATTGCGGAAAGAAAATCAACACCGCACTTAATGGGGTGGCAAAGGTCTCTAGAAGAGTGCTGAGCAGATGTCTCAGACGCTGATAACGTTCCCCCTCATTCAAGCCAAATACTGCCTTTAAAATCACTCGTAGGGTGATTTCCTGCAAGGGAGGACGTAAACGAAAAGATTGATTTTGGGGCAGTTGAGAAAATACTTGTTGAGTTGTATCACAAATGATCTGACTGTAAGTCCGTAAGCGATCGCCATGAAACGGTGGCATTAAGAGTTTACGTTGTCGTTGATGGCGATCGCCATCGAGTAGCAAAACAGAATTCTCTCCCAACAGCTTCAATAAGATACCGCCGCCGCCGCCTGTATGAAATTGTTCCGCTGGGGCATTAAAAATTTGTTGAATTGCGTCTGGATGACCGACATAAACTATAGAAGGAGCTTGACCTACCTGAAAAATATCGCCGTAGCGCTGTTGATAATCTTCCAGATACTCTAGGGGCTGAGTGATAAATTTGATCATTCTCAGCATCCGGGGAGTTTTAGGGCCATCTAATGTTTGCATCATTCAGTTTCCAATAGTCAGAGGTAATGCAGTTGAAATAAACTGGGGTAAGGTTAATTTGAGTGCTAAAATTCTAAAAATTTAGATGCATATTTCCCCAGTGGTAATCTTGATTAATATTCTTGCTAAATTATATTCGCAAAAATTACTTGATGATTTTGATATATAACAGTTTAACAACATGACTTTTTCTGCTCCTCGTTCTGGCTATACTTTACCTGTTTTTGCTTGTGCTTCGGCAGTGGCGGCATTACAGCATCTACGTCAGCCAGAGATGGCAATGACGGAAATAAGTCTGAATTTAGTTAAACCTGCTGAAACTGTTAAAATACCTATCGAACAAGTGGCACTGCTCAAACCCGGAATGGCTTTGGCAATGAGCCGATCTGATCCTGGAGATAATTTAGATCTAACTCGCAATACGCCAATTTGGGCAATAGTAGAATGGGTTGAGCAGCTTGATGAGGCTGAAGCAATTAATTCTCAAATGAGTTTACGAGGAGGGGCGGGAATTGGCTATCATCGCTCTAGTGGACAAGCCGCCATTTATCGTTACTCACAGCAACTATTTGAGCAGAATTTAACCCCGCAGTTGAACTTGAGTGAGAAAATTCAAGTCACTATTATTTTACCCGAAGGTCGTCAACTGGCACAACGCACTTCTAATCAAGCCTTCGGTGTAGTAGAAGGGCTGTCATTATTGGGAACAACCGGAATTTCTCAAGCCCTCAGTTCACCAGAACAGTTAGAAGTATATCAAGAGCAGTTAAAATCTAAAGCGGCTCAACACAAATGTTTAGTCTTTTGTTGGGGTGAAAATGGTTTAGACTTAGCTCAAACTCTAGGAATTCCAATTGAACAAACGGTAAAAACCGCAAACTGGCTCGGGCCAATGCTAGTCACGGCCGCGATCGCTGGGGTTGAGTCGATTTTGCTCTTGGGTTATCATGGTAAATTAATTAAATTAGCAGGAGGTATTTTTCACACCCATCATCATTTAGCTGATGGACGATTAGAGATTTTAACGGCTCACTGCGGGATCTTGGGTTTACCCACCAAAGATCTAACAATTCTGTTTAATTGTGAAACGACAGAAGCCGCGTTACATTACCTCCGAAAGTTGGATCAGAGTTTAGGAAATTTGACGGGCGATCGGAGTTGGGTTTCTCAAGTTTATCAGGCGATCGCTGCCAAAATTGACCAACGCACTGCTGCTTATATCCGTCAGTACAGTCCTCAAACGGTTCAAGTGGGATCAGTACTATTTGATCGTCGTCGTCAAATCATTATTCAAAGTAAAATAGGCGAAAAACTACTCTCACAAATTTGCCATTTTAGTTAAAATAAATCCTCTTCATTTCAGAAGAACCTTTGTCAAAAATAACAGAGGACTTAAGAAATGTTAAAACTCTGATTTTTACTGGGAGTAAGGCTTAAGTTTTCTAATTCTGGATCGGCGAGATCGCCCAACATAAGCTCAATTAAACGTTTTCCCTTCTCGATCTGCTTGACTTGCATTGAAAAGATGGAGCTGAGTTAGAGCATTTGACATCCTTTTTAAACCCTTAATCTTTATTACTAATTGACTCAATATGGCTTCCAAAACTGAGAGACCGACTCAATCGGAACCAACAGTTTCTTCTACCCAATCACTCAACCGACAAATGATTGTTATTCTGGATTTTGGGTCTCAATACTCAGAACTCATTGCCCGTCGAATTCGGGAAACAGAAGTTTACTCGGAAGTGATTTCGTATCGCACCAGTGCTGAAAAATTGGCTGCACTCAATCCAAAAGGAATTATATTATCCGGAGGGCCAAACTCAGTTTATGATGAAAGAGCGCCTCAATGTGACCCCAAAATTTGGGATTTAAATATTCCGGTTTTAGGGGTTTGTTATGGTATGCAATTGATGGTGCAGCAGTTGGGTGGCGAGGTAGAACGGGCGAAACGGGCTGAATATGGCAAAGCCTCTCTGTTGATTGACGATCCCACAGACTTGCTAACGAATGTAGAAGACTCTTCGACCATGTGGATGAGTCACGCAGACTCCTGTACTCAACTCCCCAGTGGTTTTGCAATTTTAGCCCATACCGAGAATACCCCCTGTGCCGCGATTGCCCATCACCCACGAAAATTCTACGGCGTTCAGTTTCATCCGGAGGTGGTTCATTCCGAATATGGTTTAGCCCTGATACGTAATTTTGTTTATCACATCTGCAACTGTCAACCCACCTGGACAACGGAGGCTTTTGTGGAAGAAGCGATTCGCGAAGTTCGGGCAAAAGTCGGAGATCAGCGGGTCTTACTGGCTTTATCTGGGGGAGTAGACTCTTCAACTTTGGCGTTTTTACTGCATCGCGCTATTGGAGATCGACTCACTTGTATGTTTATCGATCAAGGGTTTATGCGAAAGTACGAACCGGAACGATTATTAAAGTTATTTAACGAACAGTTTCATATTCCAGTAGAATATGTTAAGGCTCGCGATCGCTTTTTAGAAAAATTGCAGGGAGTGGTGGACCCCGAGAAAAAGCGCAAAATCATTGGTCATGAATTTATTAAGGTGTTTGAAGAAGAATCAGCCCGTTTGGGGCCATTCGATTATCTCGCCCAAGGCACCCTATATCCCGATGTGATTGAGTCAGCCGATACCAATGTTGATCCGAAAACAGGAGAACGGATTGCGGTTAAAATTAAGAGCCATCATAATGTTGGGGGACTGCCTAAGGATCTACGGTTTAAGCTGATTGAACCGTTGCGGAAATTGTTTAAAGATGAAGTCCGTAAAGTGGGGCGTTCGATTGGTTTACCAGAAGAAATTGTTCGCCGTCATCCGTTTCCCGGCCCCGGTTTAGCTATACGGATTATTGGGGAAATTACCCCAGAACGTTTAAAGATTCTCCGCAATGCCGACTATATTGTACGGGATGAAATCACCAATCGGGGAATGTATCATGATTTTTGGCAGGCGTTTGCTGTCTTGCTTCCTGTCCGCAGTGTAGGAGTTATGGGTGACCAACGAACTTATGCTCATCCCATTGTCCTGCGTTGTATCTCCAGTGAAGATGGCATGACCGCTGACTGGTCGCGGGTTCCTTATGATTTATTAGAAGCCATTTCTAACCGTATTGTCAATGAAGTGACTGGGGTGAACCGAGTCGTGTATGACATCACTTCTAAACCCCCAGGAACAATTGAATGGGAATAAAGCCATTAGTGTTTACAACACATCATCAATATCCCGGTCATAACGGGACTCAACCCGAATAGATTGACCATCCCGTGAGATGGCATAATTAAGGGGAGTTGAACTGTTTTGTAAGTTGGCTTCCCCTTCTGCAACTAAGTCAGCGGTTGATAATTCAGCTTGAATGGCTTTTAATTTCTGAATGCGTTCTGGGGTAGAGGGGTGGGTAATACCGGGTAAATGACTGGTGGGTAAATCATTCAGTACATCCATCGCTCGTAAACAGCCCTGAGGATCGAGCCCAGCCCGAGTGGCATAAATATAACCATAACGGTCAGACTCTAATTCATGCTCTTGAATGGTGGCTGAAAACTCTTGATTTAACACTGCTAACTTTTCTTGATAAATCTCCTCTGCCCGTGCCTGAGCTTGTTGTTTCTCGGCTGCGTCCATATCTTCCAGCGCCTGATCGAAAGTTCTACCTGCTACGCTAGCAAGTCCTCTGGTACCTGCAACCCGATCGACCACAGCACCCACAATACCACCCCCAACACTACGAGAGCGCTTTTGATTTTCTTCTAATTCCGCTAAAAGTTCCTGCTCGGCTTCTTCTTGAAGCTGGAGCATTTCTGCTTGCACTTTAACTCTCAAAGGCAGGTGATTTTTCTCAAGATGCGCCATTTCATGCCCAACAACACAGGCTATAGCTTCATAATCTCCATGAAGTTGATCGATCAAACCAGAATAAAACGTCAGTAAATTTAGATCGGAAGCAGAGGCATTAATTTCATATTGATCGACCAATTGAAAGCGCCAATTGCGTTCATCCAAGCCGTTGGCACGAGCTAGCTTTTCAATAATACGATAAAGAAGATATAGATCCTCACCATAGTCTCCCAGAACACCAAATTCAGTCTTGGCTTGCTCATAGAATTCTGATGATCCAGTTGCAGAGGATTCTGCTTGGGCGACAACCTCAGCGAAAGCCGAGCCAGATAACGGGGCAAAGGGGCTAGCTGTGAGTAAACTGAGTCCTGTTAACAGAGAGAGTGTTGCTTTGAAGATCATAACGAGTTGAAGTGATCGCGCGATGGAGGAACACACACTACTATTATGCTAGAAAATCTCTGTTGAAGGATTTAGATTAAATCGGGAGTAAAGAACAAGCTCTTTAGCATAGCTTTACAACTTGTCCCTTACTCCCAAAAAGACTCAAAATCCTGCTAAGGATTAAAAGTTCATTTCAGCAGCTTGAACTTTTTCGACCTGCTTCTTCTTCAGAACTAACATCACTTGAGCTAACATTACAATTGCAATAAAGGCCAGTAATCCCTGAATACGGCCGGCACTTTGTAAAACAATCTCAGCATCAGCTTGACCAAATCCACCGACATTGGGATTGTTGGTTAAAGGTTCGCCCGCCTCAACCGTTTGACCTTCTGAAATAATTAATTCAGGGCCAAAAGGAATACTGTCAACGGCTGTTTTACCATCAGTTGTTTCAATGCTAACTTGGTAGCCAACATATTCCTCTTCTGTAATCTGGGAAATCGTTCCCGCAGCGGAGGCTTTATAAACTGCATTATTGCTGGCATTACCTGCCGGATAAACCTGTCCTCTACCTCGGTTACCACCGACGTGAACCGCAAATTTACCGTAATTTACATTGGGATTGGTTTCAGGATCTGGAGACAAGATAGGGAAAACAATTTCTTGATATTGATCGCCCGGCAGTGGCCCAACAATGAAGACGTTGTCTTGATCTTCTCTGTAAGGCTGAAAATATAATTCCCCAACCTCTTCTTTCAGGTCTTCGGGGATCCGATCTTCTGGGGCAATGGTAAACCCTTCTGGCAACATCAATACAGCACCGACGTTTAAACCGCCTTTGCTGCCATCTCCCAATACCTGTTGAACATTGGTATCGTAAGGAATTTCAACCACTGCTTTAAAGACCGTATCCGGTAAAACAGATGTCGGAACTTCAACTTTAGTGGGTTTTGAAGCCAAATGGCAGTTTGCACAAACAATTCGTCCCGTTGCTTCCCTCGGGGTTTCCGGGGCGGTTTGTTGTGCCCAAAAAGGATAAGCTGCGGCGGGCTGGGGCAGAGCAATATCTGTGGTAAAAAAGAAGGTTACGGTTGCAACCGCCACTAGAATAAAATTCCAGGCTGCCCGCCCAGGACGACGCAACATTAAGAGTCGTTCTAGTCTTGACATTAGAGTGTTCTATCTTTCAAAATCAATCAACAGTCGATTTGAGTAGAGATAAATCCCCCAAATCTGAATCGAAAATTAAGTCCACCAAGGATCTTCGTTGGTGCGGAAATCAGTTTCTGTCCAAGGGACGAAGCTGACTTTATCATCAGCAACTTCAGCATGAGCCAGTGCTAACGATAAGGGCGCAGGGCCACGAACGACTTTACCTTCGGAGTTGTACTGGGAACCATGACAGGGACACATGAATTTGTTTTCGCTGCTATTCCAAGGCACGACACAACCCAAGTGAGTACAGACTGCATTCAGTCCGTAGTCAGCTAGAGTCCCATCACTTTCTACAGTTAAGTAGGTCGGGTCACCTTTCAGTCCTTGGGCAAGCACTCGGTCGCCTGGATTGTGTTCTTCTAGGAATTGACTGACAATTACGTCATTTCCTAACGCATCCTTAGCGGTTACACCACTACCAGCCCCACCACTGGACGGTGGAATAAAGTATTTTACAACGGGATACAGTGCGCCCACGGCAACACCGGTGACGCTCCCAAATGTCAAAAGATTCATAAATTGGCGACGACCCATACCGGGAACGTCTGGAGTCTCAGAAATTTGAGCCATAATTAACGCAGTTTGTCTGTGTTATGTTACTTTTCTTAGCAAAGGGGGGTGAAACTATAGCGGCAGATCACAAGGGAGTATTGTACTTAATCTGCTGCACTTACGCGAGAATTTACAATAGTGATTGAACTATTGACCTCGCGATTGGTCTGAAGAGTATTATTACATTTTTTTAACACAGTCTCATATTGTTAATTTATGTAAACTTTTGGGGTTCACAGAGGAGTCGTCGATGACGGGTAAAGAGTTGCAACAGCTACTTCAGCAAAAATGGGGGGTATCCTACGATGTTCAGCTTCGGCAGGTAAGGGGTCAGATTTTCTTACAAATCATGTGGAAATACTTGGAACAAGCCTCTTTTCCCATGACAGAAGCTGATTATATTGCTCATTTGAATGCGATTGTGGAGTATCTCAACGGTTGGGGCAGTGTTGAAAGGGTAAAACAAGTGATTGAAACCACTCGCGAAAAACCCCGTGTTGGAAAAGCGGTCAGTATTCCTCTAGAGTTAGGTGAGCGTGCCTCTGAGTGGTTATTGTAATCAAAAAAGAAGAGACGTTCAACACATAACGCCTCTTCCAAAAATCTATTAAATTTTAACCTGCTTGGATACTACAGAACACTGCCAACATAATCGAACTGACTGCTATTGGTTAAATCTAAACCTGTTACTCCACTGACAATGGCAATATAATCATCCTTCAAGCCACTGGTTTCATAAATTTTGGTAGAACCGTTACTCTCAACCAGTTCGTAGCTGCTATTGATGTTGAGTTGGATAATATCTCCTTCAGCCGAGTCAAAGTCTTTAATCGTGGCGCGGCCTGCGTTACCCTCTGCTTTGGTTGTGCCGTTATCGTGGTAGAAGACATTCATTTCATCCCCTAAGACAAAAGTATCAGCCCCTGCACTGCCTTTGAGGATATCTCGCTCTCCAGCACCAGGGTTGGCTTCGTAGGGATTAACCCCAATCAGGACATCACTACCGCCACCACCAATCAGGTTATCATCTCCCATGCCCCCAACCATGGTATCTGCGCCGCCACCACCGATTAGCTTATCGCTCTCTGCACCCCCTGCCAGCACATCTGCACCCCCAAAACCTTTGAGGGTATCTGCACCGGAACTCCCTAACATCAACTCTTTACTGCTAGTGCCGTCGAGTGCACCGCTGCCATCGATGAAATTCAGGGTTTTCAAGCCCGCATTGCCATCAGTGACATAGACATAATTGCCATAAACCGAGACTCCGGATGTTTCCTTTGTAGCCTCGTAAACATAGGCAGTAGTGGGGGCACTAGGGTCACTAACATCAATGATTGCTAAGCCAGAATTATCAGCAACATAGGCAAAGTTGCCAGAAACAGACACATCAGAGGCTGTGTCAGGAGTATCATAGGAGGTGGCAGTAATAGAAGACCCGGTCAAAACGGAGCTAATCAGATTATCAACACTAACGATTTGCAGACCCGATGCGCCATCTGCGACGTAAGTATAGTCACCGGAAATATAGGCATCTTTAGATGCGCTTAATGCATTAGGAAAGGATGCATTAGGAAATAAAAGATTAACGAAAAAGTCATCGAAGAAGCTAGAAATAGAGCTAGGATCATCTAAGTCTAGCACATCCCAATTCATTGTTGTTGAATCATATACAGCTACCAGAGAATCGGGTAAGTTTGATTCGTAAATAGTATTATTTAAATCACTCAAGTCAGACAACTTTTCATAATTTCCCTCAGAGTAGGTGTTGAAAAGAGTCGGATTAGCAGGGTCAGTAACATCAATAACTTGCAAACCAGAGGAACCATCAGCAACATAGGCATAATTCCCAGAAATATAGACTCCAGAAGCTGTCCCTGGGGTATCATAACTGCCTAATAGGCTAGGACTTGCAGGGTCACTAACATCTACAATTTGTAAGCCAGAAGAACCATCGGCAACATAAGCAGTATTGCCCGAAATGAACACATCTTGGGCTGTGCCATCAGTATTGTAGCGACCCACGTTGTTGTAGTTGTAATTAATTGCCATAATCTCAGTTACTGGGGTTCAAATTAAAGTGAACAAATCAACAATGAAATTCAGGGATAATGCCTGGACGTATTGTCAGTTAGTCAAAAGACGTTAGATTTAGAGGTAATTTGATTGGTTAGGAATCGAAAAATAATTCAGAAATTAAGCATTGATCGGCGATCTGTATTCTCTATTTAATTTATTTTGCTGCCCTACTTTAATTTTAGTTCATGTTATTTTTTTTGCCATTCGAGATCATACGGATTAATAATTGATGAATAAAATAGTGTTTTTAGTCAATATTCACTGATTAGCTAATGTTTTATTGTTGAGTTGATCTGTAAAATCACGGAACTCATTACTATCAAGTATTCAATAATAATGGCTGATATATCACAGCAGAAAACCAATCAGTATTTGATCAAATGATAAGATTATTTTTACAGAAGTTAAAGCAGGTGTTTGAAATGCTTTTAGATAGTTTCTTTTAAACAAAGAAAGTCTGAGCAGAGCCATCTCACAGAGATCATCACAAATAGGGATGTCAGCATCTTAGCGATATTGGTAAAATCCTCTCACAAAGCCTTTCCATTGAATTACAATTGTTATATGCTGTTTTGAGCTTTAGTTGCTCAAACTAAGAAAACTTAAAACAATGTCAATGGTATTACTCACTTAAACAACAGATGTGGAACCTTACAAAGTTACGAAAATATTTAATAGACGGCGTATTTGCATTGCTGCCTATATTACTTTTATTATGGGTTTATAGTTTTATCTATAGATTTATTTCAGTAACGGCTCAACCGATTGCATCTCAATTATTTGGAGGACAGGGATTTACTAAAAATATCACAGTTGTTCTGTTATTTTTCCTCTTATTTATTTGCTTTGGATTTTTAATGAAAACCCCAACGGGTTCATATTTGTATCATGCATTAGTGACCAAACTCTTTCACTATCTTCCTGGATATTCATGGATTAATAGTACAGTTGCCCAGTTTACGGAAGTAGATCGTAATACATTTTCTTCTGTTGCTTTGGTTAAGGTTTTTCCTAATGAAACGTTAATGACAGCATTTATTACAGATGAACATGAAGATGGTCGAAGAACTGTTTTTGTCCCCACTGGCCCTAACCCTACATCTGGTAATATTTATCATCTGAGTTCGGATCAAGTTTTTCCGATTGATGTTCCAGTTGAAGATGCTATTCGGACTATTATTGGGGTGGGTAATGGTTCTAGAAAATTACTAAAGCTTTATCGAGGGAAATATGAAAAACCTCAACTTTTACCTCAAAATCCACCTCATCCAGACTCAAATTCGATAGAAAATATTGCTAAAAATCCTGATAGAAAAAATATCAAAAAAATCTCTGATTCCACTCATTTCTGATAGTGATAGCGCGGCGCAAGCAAACTGTAAATCAATCACAGACGAAAAAGCTTCTTATATAGAATACTATCTTAACAAAATTAATTCAACCTCATCTATCTTTTATTTGAGTAATAGTTTTAGTAGTAATTGTGGGATCATAATTAATGATCATGAGGAAATATATAGCGCTACGCGCCCTTGCAACAGCTCATCTGGCAACGGGCAACAGTAGACTGTAAAAGGCTTCTAGGATGAGCGGAATGTCCTCACATTAGAACGTAGCGCTATAACTACGCGATCGCGTCCCTGATTAATAGCATTTTGTAACGCTTTATCGGCTTGATTTACTAATATTTTAGGTTCAGTTTTATTCTCATAAATTTGGCTGCTAATTCCTAAACTTACTGTGATATTTTCTATTTCAAAGGATAGATATCACCATCAGTTTTTGGTCGTAAATATTAAAATGTTTGATAACCCTTCTTTAAACTCTCCCCCCAGAAAAGACATTTTATTTTTGTTCACTATAAAGCTGTTTGAATTGACGCTGTTGCTGTTTATGGTTAACAATGGGTTCAGGATAATCACAGGCTTCTCGATCTTCACTTGAAATTTTACCCGTGACTAAAACTTCTGTCTCTAAGTTGCGTAATTCGGGTAACCATTGTCGAATATATTCAGCTTCGGGATCGTATTTTTGGGCTTGACTAGCGGGGTTAAAAATGCGTAATGGTTTGGGGTCCATGCCACTGGAGGCACTCCACTGCCACCCCCCATTATTTGATGATAAATCTCCATCAATTAAATGCTGCATAAAGTATTTTTCACCCCATTGCCAATTAATGATTAAATCTTTAGTTAAAAAGCTAGCAACAATCATCCGACAGCGGTTATGCATCCAGCCAATTTCATTTAATTGTCGCATAGCAGCATCGACAATAGGATATCCGGTTTTACCTTCACACCAGGCTTTAAAATATTCTTTATTATTATCCCAGGGAAAATCTCTAAATGCATCTCGATAGGGGCCTTCTGCCAGGTTGGGAAAATGATACATTGCTTGTTGATAAAATTCTCGCCATGCTAATTCTTTTTGCCAAGCTTGAATATTATTTCGGGTTTCATCACTGCGGGTATTTTCCATCGCTTCTACTGTTTTTTCCCAGACTGTGCGAATTCCAATTACACCAAATTTCAGGGCAGGACTCAGTTGAGAAGTCCCGTCAATATGAGGAATATTTCGCTGTTCATCATATTCATTAATAGCGCGGTCGCCAAAATATTCTAAACGTTCAATTGCAGCTTTTTCTCCAGGGTCTAAAATTAATTCTCCTTCCCATTCAAATCCTAGTTCTTTGGCTGTGGGTAATTGAATTATGCCTACTTTTTCTGCTTGTTCTTGCTCACTATTAGTTAATCCTTTTACTTCTTTTTTAAAAGAGGGAACAGGTTTACTTTTTTCTTGATTTTTCCATTTATTCCAATACGGTGTATAAACCTTATAAGGATCGCCTGCATTGGTAAAAATAGTATCAGGCCCGTGTAATAGTTGATCCCAAAATATTTCTACTGTTATCTCTGCTTTTTCTAATAAATTTTTAACTTGTTGATCTCGTTGTTTTGCATAAGGTTCAACATCTTGATTCCAATAAACGGCTGATGCTTTTAATGCTTCTGCTAATTTAGGTATTGCTTTTTCTGGTTTTCTTTTCAAAATTAAGAGTTGGCTGCCTTTTTCTTGATATTGTTCTTGCAGCTTTTCCAAGCAACCAATCATGTAAGTCACCCGTGCAGATGCAACATCATCATTATCTAAAATATTAGGATCGAGACAAAATACCCCGACCACTTTTGAACTCTTTTTACAGGCATGATAAAGCCCAATATTATCAGCAATTCTTAAGTCTCGGCGATGCCAAAATAAGATTAAATCAGACATAATTCTTGATTCGTTATTTGAAAGGCAGAATGAAGTTACTTTCCCTTATTTCAGTCTAAAAGATGGAGCGATAGATCTCTCATATTTATTTCTATTTCATATCAGAAACAAAAGTTCATAATAAAGCCCGATCGCTTTCACTGAAATGTATCTCCAGAGAGAAATAAATTTATCCTAAAAAAGGCTTAGCCAGTAAAAAACTAGAAATAGATTTTGCATCAACGGGTTCCCCTGCTAAAATCGCTTGTTCTAATTCTTCAGGAGTCATTAATACCGTCTCAATATCCTCATCTTCATCTTGTGCAGGAGGTTGTTCTAGCTTTTCTAAATCTTGGGCTAAAAAGGCATAAATCATTTCATCAGAATATCCTGGCGCTAATATAAATTGTCCTAAATTATGCCATTTATGAGCGCGATAACCAGTTTCTTCTTCCACTTCTCGCTTAATCGTTTCTGCTGGATCTTCATCCGGTTCAACGGTGCCAGCCGGAAACTCTAAAGTCCGTCCTTGTACTGCAAAACGATACTGTCTCACCAGCACCAATTTGCCCTCAGGAGTGACGGGAACCACCAACGCACCCCCCGGATGACGAATACATTCCCAGTCTCCCTCAGCGCCATTAGGCAGGCGTAAACGGTTGACATCAAAGTTAAATTTTCGCCCCCGATAAAATAAGCGGTTTTGTAAAACGGTCGGGGGTTCAGAACCGGGTTTCATAGGCTGTAGAGGCTGTGTTTAACAGTGTATTTTTTCGACTCCCGTACAGTCTACCGTTTCTCGGAGTTGCGCGATCGCTTTTTGGCTAATTGGATCGATCCAGTTGGGGGCAATTTCAGCTAAAGGAACTAATACAAACCCCCTTTCTGCCATCCGGGGGTGAGGAATTTGTAGGCGAGGGGTGTCTAAAATGAGTTGATCGAATAACAATAAATCTAAATCTAAGGTTCTAGGCCCCCACCGTTCCCGCCGAACTCGCCCAAATTTGGCTTCTGTTTCTAGTAAAATTTGGTGTAAAGCGTGGGCATTTTGCTCAAGAGTATCGTACTGAGGGTGAACAGTCAAAACCGCACAACCGTTGATATAGTCGGGCTGAGGGGGGCCGACTGGGGCAGTTTGATACCAACTTGAATAAGATTTTACAGCAATTGCTGAGCACTTATCGAAAATGTCTAAAGCTGTTTTAACGATACTTAGGGAGTCTCCGAGGTTACTTCCGAGGCCGATGGCAGCATTGATGGGTGGCATTGGTGTAATATCTGTTAAGATCTGAAACAGTTTACAGCTAAGATCTCTAGTTTTTCAATTGATAACTTTCAGTCAATTTAACAATTTCATCGAAGCGAAAGTCATCTGTCAGTTTTGTTAATTTAGCGGCTAAAGAGGAATACTCTTGAGGAATTTGCTGAATTACCTTATAAGTTAACAGATCGCTACATTGACTGGCACACTGATAGAGTTGTTCGATCCACTCCGATGGCATGACTTTTAGTGCTTCGGAATCTAAGATAAGACTAGGATTTTCCTGATTTTCAGGCTCACCTATATCAGGATGATTTGTAGATAAGCTTTCGTTTGAATAAATATATTGAATATTCAAGAATTGACCAATTTTTAATAACAGTTCTTCTCTTTGAAAAGGCTTTCTAATTAAATCAGCACATCCAGTCTCTAAAATTTGATGATGTTCTTCTTCAAACGCATGAGCCGTTATCGCAATAATAACGGGAGAAGGATTATCAGTGTTAGCCAATGCTTTTATTTTTTGAGTTGCCTCATAACCATCCATTATCGGCATTCGCATATCCATCAGGATTAGATCGGGCTTCCAAATCAACCATTTTTCTATCGCTTCTTGACCATTAACTGCTTCTTGAACTTCAAATCCAATTGTACTCAGTAAGCTGACCAGCAATAAACGATTTCTAGAATCATTATCAACCACTAATATTCGAGATTGATCTTGATCGGGAGCCAGTTTGATAATAACTGGCTTTTCTTCTGAAGGTTCTGGTAATTTTGTATCAATGACAGTTACAGGAATACTAAAATAGAATTGACTACCTTTATTCATTTTAGAATTAACTTTGATTTCCCCACCCATCAGTTGTACAAACTTTTGACTAATTGCTAATCCTAGTCCTGTTCCTTTATTTTGCTTGATACCACTTTGCGTTTGCACAAAAGGTTGAAATAAACTACTGATTTCTTTTGGATGAATCCCTGAACCTGTATCTTCCACTTCAAACTGAAGCCTTATATAGGATGCATCATTATTCTCAGAATCTATCACTTTTGCTCTCAGAATGACATCGCCTGAATCTGTAAATTTAATCCCATTGCTGAGGAGATTAATTAAAACTTGGCGTAATTTTTTAGAGTCAGTGGATATAAACTGAGGCAGCTTATGATCTTTTTCAATAATGAGTTTCAATCCCTTTTCTTCAGCTTTGATAGACAGCATTTCATTCAGGGACTTGAGAAGACTAGATAAATTAAAGTCTTCCGAATTTACTAGAGTCCGTCCTGCTTCTATTTTAGACATTTCTAAAATATCATTAATTAAAGTCAGAAGATGCTGACCGGATTGATGAATAATATCAATATATTTTTTGTTTTCAATTGATAAACTAGATTTTTCAGACATTAAGTCAGTAAAACCAATAATAGAATTAAGAGGAGTTCGCAGTTCATGACTCATATTCGCTAAAAACTCACTCTTTGCTTGATTGGCTGCCTCAACTACAGCAAGCTCTTCAGGAGTTTTAAGTGCTAAAAATAAAGGTAAAAGAGTAACTAATTCTAAAGCAGTATAGCAGGAAATAAGAGCCGTAAAAGCTCGTTCTAACCCAGATAACCAGTAAGCCGGATGCCAGAGTGTCCAAATATCTAATAAATGCCCAACACCACAAGAAACAATAAATAATCCGAATAGAATAAAAACTTTTAAAAAGGGAATATCTTGACGCTTACAAACAAAAATAACCAGCATTGTCGGAATTGAAAAGTAGGCAATCGCTATTAAAAAATCACTAATAACGTGTAGCCAAATCAGTGAGCTTTGCCAAAGATAGCAATAGCCATGAGGCATATATTGACTGGGTGAAAAAATATTATTGATCAGTTCCCACATAATATAAAAAAGTAGTTTAGCTATTCAAGTTTGATACTCAGACAAGGTAAAAATTCACCCGCTTAAATTGGGCATAATCTACTGAAACTGAATCAGTCTCTAAATATTAAGCAGTGATGATAATTGCTTAAAGAGGCTATAACCTATCTATGTTACCCTGTAGAGATATTAATTAATTTTATCATAGTCAATCTGGATTTGTCCCACATTAATGCTGATTTTCCTTGATTAACTCTTTCTCTAGAGAGATGAAAGACAGAATACACTTTGATATCCTGGCGTTCAGAACGATCTCGAACAGAGGAAAACACTAATCATGCAAAAGTACGTTTGTAAAACTTGTGGATACATTTATGATCCAGCCGCAGGCGATCCAGATTCTGGAATAGAGCCAGGTACACCATTTGCAGCTATTCCAGATGATTGGCAATGCCCCAAGTGCGGTGCAAAAAAATCTGATTTTGAAGTCGAAGACTCTGGTCAACCTAGTGTGACGAGTTAAGCTTTAATAAGATTGATTCATTGTTAACCAGTCACTAAAATTAGATAGTATTAAGTCCTCTTCCTGAGGAGATCATCAGTAATTTCTCTATTTTAATCCTAAAAAGTAAAATGTTTCAGGAAGAGGTTATCCCTATTAAAATTAACAATGTTTAAGATTTAATCAGTCAATCTTGAGGAAAACTTAAATTTTTCCACAGTGTGAATTTGAGGATGAGTATAAACTAACTTTAAGCCACTGTCAAAGTATTCTATAGAACCCCTTAGCTGATCTATGTTGAAATGTTTACCCACGCGATCGCCCCTTTGGGAAGTTGGCCGCGCGCCAAACATTTCCCGTCAAACATTTTTCATGAGTATAGGGGGAGATTGAATTTTTTGTATTTCAAATGTTTATCGGGCTATTTTGACGGGTTGGCTGTCGCCTTCTGGGAAGTTGGCTATTTTGACGGGTTGGCTGTTTTGACGGGTTGGGCGATCGCCCCTTTGGGAAGTTGGCCGCGCGCCAAACATTTCCCGTCAAACATTTTCCTATCTGAAATTTACTCAGAATACATAGAATAAACGATTTGTCAAGTCTGCCCCACAAAGCTTGATTGAGGATCGGGTAAAACTCATTCATTTGCAGGATAA
>CAYNXM010000182.1:0-18846 GCA_964401105.1 uncultured Lyngbya sp.
AATTTGATTGCTAATGCTGTTGATGTTTTTGATGAAAATAACAATATCGAAAATCCTCAGATTATTATTAGTACTGAAATAACAGAAGACAAAAAACAGGTAATTGTTAAAATTAAAGATAATGGCCCCGGAATGTCAGAAGAAGTACAACAGAAAATATTTGAACATTTATTTACAACAAAACCTGTGGGTCAAGGCACAGGTTTAGGGTTATCAATTTCTCGGCAAATTGTCGAAGATAAACATGGCGGAAACATCCAATGTCAGTCCGATTTAGGAAGAGGAACAGAGTTCATTATTTCTCTTCCATTTATCGCTGATTAGCACTATAAATAATTACTCTTCTGTTAGCCAAGCCAGCAACATCGCGGTGGGAATATAAACAGTTGGATGATTGAAAATGGCTTTCAAGGTTTCCTGACCTCCGACTTGTAATACTTTTTGGAGTTGACGCTTTAATTTAGGAGATTGTTGAATAGTTTGTTGAACTTTTTGTTCCGCTTCAAGGTTAGTTTGAGTCTTAGCGGCAACTTGATCAAGAAATTGTTCTACATCTGATTTTAAAGATTGTAATGATTGAGGATCGACTGGATTTAAAGTATTTTTCGGTTGAGAAACAGGAGCAGGTTTAATCGTTTTAGAAGGAACTAAATTAGCATTAGAATTGCCTCCAATACTGTTAATCGCTTCAGCCAAATTAATTCCGGTCGTTTGTCGGAGTTCTTCGAGGAATTTTGCTGTTTTTGTAGCGCTGCTGCTATTACTCGCAGAAATAACAGTAACATTATCAACTTGCACTTCCGGCACTGTTGAAACTAAAGTTTTTAAGAGTACTTCTAGTTTCTGATATAGAAAGATTTCTCGAGCATTTGAACCCGCTGCTTGCCAAGATTCTGCTAATTTCTGAGTTCCTTCTGCTTGGGCTTTCCCATCTTCAATAATTTTCGCTGCATCTCCTTTTGCTTGAGCGATCGCTTGTTTACAATTAGCTTCAGCCGGAGCAACAATATCGGCTTGTAACTGTTGCTCAACTTGTTTAATTCGTTCTTGTTGTACTGCCACTTCTGCTTGGGTTCTTGCTACTTCTGAAGCAATTTCTGATTCAGATTCTGCAATCACAGCAGTTCGTTTGGTAATCGCATCTTGCACTCGCCGTTCGGCTTCGGCTTTAGCCATTTCTGTCTCAGTTTCTAACCGTTTTAATGCTGTTTTTTTATGGTTTTCAGCCGTCCGTATCGCCGATTGAGCTTGGGCTTTGGCTTCAGCAATACGGGCATCTCGTAATAATTCTGCCCGCTGTTTGCGACCAATAGAATTGAGATAACCGACTTCATCCGAGATATTTTGAATCTGTAGTGTATCTAAATTTAATCCTAATTTTTCTAAATCATCTTCGGCTTCTTCTAACAAACTTTTGGCAAAGGCTAACTTATCGCCATTCACTTGTTCAGGCGTTAAACTGGCTAAAACGCCTCGTAAATTTCCTTCTAATGTTTCCTTCGCCATTTGTTCAATTTGCTGACGAGATTTTCCGAGAAGTCGTTCAATGGCATTATGAATAGTCGGTTCTTCTCCGGCTACTTTAATATTTGCTACCCCTTCAACGGTTAAAGGAATACCACCCTTAGAATAAGCATTCGCCACTTTTAACTCAATAATCATATTGGTTAAGTCCATGCGAAACGCCCTTTCTAACAATGGCATCCGAATACTACTACCGCCTTTTACTAAACGATATCCTACCTCTCGTTCGGCTTCAACAGAATGACGACCTCCGGCAAAAATCAAAACTTCACTCGGTTGGCAGATATAATACAGGTTCCGAATAATAAATAATCCAGCCCCTGTACCTGCACCCAAAACAGCAATTAATGCGATGATAATACCCATAGTTGTTTAATTCGTTATTGGTTATTTTTGTTCTTAAAACTCTTGCAAAAGTTGATTTCCTTATCCCTTGATTGAAGTGACTTGTTCTAACTCAGGAGAATGTCCGTTGTTTGAAGTGAAACGGCCAGCGACATTAATTCCGAGAATTTGGTTGACACTGTCGAGGAATTGATGGAAAATTTCAGGATAAGCTTGAACTAAACTGGCGATTGATCTGCCGTCTCCGTTATCGATGACGTTGACATTTTGTAAATTAACTCTGCTGGGGACTTGGGCTGCTTGTTTGAGAATCATCTCAATTTGCTGTAAGTAAAATAGTTCTCCGGCATCAGGGCCTATTTCTTGCCAAACTTGCGCCAGTAAATCATTCACTTGTGCCGCTGCCCGGGCATTTTCTGCCAGTGATGCCGCTGCGCCCCTCGCTTGTAGTTGTTGGGCTTGTCGTTGGGCTTCAGCCGGTAAGACTTGGTCAGCTTCCAGACGTAAACGTTCCAGTTCAGCCCGTACCGTTTGTAATAATTGTTCTGCTCTGGCTCTTGCCTCTTTTGCCGCAGCAATGGTACGCTCTTCTTCAGAACGGGCTTGTTGTTCCAGTTCAGCTTTAACTTTACGCAGTTGGTTTTCTTGCTGCACAGTCACCGTCCGGGCTTGAGTTTTCGCGACTTCAGCCTGTCGTTTACAGTCGGCTTCAATTTGTTCTGCTTCAGCCACCGCGTTAGACTCTGCAATTTCAGCATCACGGGCAATTAGAGCAATTTGACGACGACCAATAGAACTGAGATAATCAACATCATCAGAAACGCTCTGAATTTTCAATGTATCGAGTTGTAGCCCTAACTTACTAAGGTCGCGAGAAACATCTTCTGCAATGCGTTCAGCGAAGCGTAAACGGTCTTCATTCAGTTGTTCTGGGGTGAGAGTACTCACAACCCCCCGCAGGTTTCCTTCCAGGGTTTCACGGGCAACCCGGGTAATTTCGGAGCGATCGCGATCTAAAAATCGTTCAATCGCATTTCCTACTATATCAGGATTACTGGATATTTTAACATTAGCGATCGCCTGAATATTCAGGGGTGTACCCCCTTGAGAATAAGCATTTTTAATCTCAACCGGGACAGGCATAGTACGCAGGTCCATGGTTTTGACGGTTTCGAGAATGGGGATACATAAAGTTCGTCCGCCAAAAATCACTCGATATCCGACTTCTTGACCCTCTTTATTGCGATGTTTACGGCCGGATAAAATCAGAATTTCATTGGGTTTACAAATTTGTAAAAAGGTATTCAAAAATCCAATAACAATAATCACCCCAAAAATAGAAAGGGCAATGGGTAAACTGGTAATAATTTGCCCAGTTAAATTATTGTTTTCAGCCCTATTAACTGGGTCAGTTGTTGCTTGTGCGACTTCTACAGTCACAATATTATCGGCATCTGTAATAAGATATCGATTGTTCATAATTTTGCCTAAGAGACTATATTGAAATTGAATGCTTTCTGTCAGCGTTGTAGACAAACATACTGATGAGCCACTACAGCTTAGCTTGAGAGATTTCCGAAAGCTTCCCTCGAAACCACCCAAACTTTATTATTTTCTCGACCGACAACAAAGACTTGATCTCCGGGGTTAAAAGACTTTTCATCTGTTGTTAATGCCACAAAGCCGACAGTTGAGCCTTTTACTGCTATCCTAATTTTACCCTGACTATGACAGTCAAACGGTAATTCTACCACTCCCATTAACCCCAATAAGTCCTGAGACCGAACTAAACTATCTGCTTGTTGTTGTCGTAAACTACGTAATGTCCAAACCATTGCTGTTCCACAAAATACCCCCATTACTATGGCAATGATTGCCATCGATAACGGTGATAAAGTAGGAGTCAGTAGTGATAAAATGACTCCCGTTAATCCAAAAAAGCAGCCGCCAAATGTCCAAAATCGTAAGCTAAGAAAGGGGAATCCCAACTTAAAAGATTTGGAACGATTATAGGGATTATTTCCATTATTATGTATGGAATTAGAGCGATCATTGAGTTCAATATCGGGATCAAAATCACTGTCAAAATCAACTCCATCTAGTCCTGCAATAGCAGCCAGTGCAACAAAAACACCACCGATAACCAGACAGAGAATATAAAGCGTTAACATAAGCGCTGTTGATGAGCGGACAAAACATCGTTGGCTATATTTCTATTGTGGCAAATCTTTTAGCGCTGATTGCTACAAATTGTTAACACAGGGGGAAATAGAGAGACTCAGAGAGACTGCTTAATCACCCTATAGTCAGATGTCCTTATTTTTCCTATTCCCTTAAATTCATCCAAAGAATTAAGATTAAAATAGGGTATGTTAGAACAGGATTAACACACCCTAATTCAAAGAGGAATGACTTAACGTCGAGAAGCCATTACAATCCGTAAAATATACCAGAATAGTAAGGCAACAGAGGCAAATAGTTCAAGGGATGCAGCCACATGATGTTGAGTAGAATAATGATGCATGACTTTAGAAGTGTCATACAAAATGGCTGCCGAGGCAAACGCCACCATCACCACAGAAAAGACTAATCCTAATGTAAAACCAAACAGAACACTACAAACAATTAAACCCAGGGCAACAAATCCACCCAGTTTTAAAACTCCCCCTAAAAATGTAAAATCTTTCCGAGTAGTCAACGCGATCGCTGTTAATCCAGCAAACATTAATAAGGTTAAAATTGCCGCTGTTGGAATGACATTTGAATTAGAAAATTCAGCCGCAAAATATAATATGGGTGCAAAGATTAAGGCTTGTGCAACCACATAAATTCCAAGTCCTGCATATTGCGTATTGATAGAATCGGCTTTAGCAGTCAAACTGCGGGAAAACCAACCCAGAAGCATAAAGCCTCCCATTAATATTAACCAACTGAATCGACCATTACCATATAAAAAGCTGGCTAATGCACGAGCAATACCAATTTGGAATAGTAAGAATTCAACTAAAATAAATGCACCAACTGCACCGGCTAAGTGAAGATAGGTTTTTTGAATAAACTGAGCGCGTTCGCTGGGCCGAGCCTGGGCAACAGTAATCATCTTTCGTTACTCCGATAGACTGTGATCAGAATTGAATATCAATTATAACAAATCATCAAAGATACATATATTATTTAAGCTTAAAAATAGAATGTCTATCTAATTCCCTCCATCACACAAAGTTTAATATCTGTATTTATACTGAAATCAAAGCAATAGTCATTGATTAAAATCAGTAATTTTATCACTCTCATTCTTTGCTGACTTTGATTAAACTTAAAATAAGATTAACAGTAGGATAAAAAGATAATGATGGAATAATTCATTATTCAGTAAGTTTTAATGCACTACCTGCTTTCCCAGCTATAACAGTCTTTATCAAGAATGTATCGCAGATCAAATCACTGTCAAACACATATTGTTAAAAACAATAAATCAATCACTGAACTCATCTGCATTCATTCTAGTTAATAGCGACTCAGTTGTCATTAACTTATTTGTGTTTCACTCATTTATAGTATTTTTCCGAAGTAAACCGGAAACAACCCATTCTTAACTGAAGCTTCAATTAGTTATTCACTCACAGAAAGAATGTTCACCTTAGATAGACCAAACGATGCTCATATTTTAGGACTTCTAGCATTAGTCAGTTATGTCCTAACATTATTACCAACACTGCTGAGAATTGTCTTTCCTCAAACCCGAAAAACAGGAGTTCCTAAATTCCTACTAAAGCAGCGCCGTTTAACAGGCATTCTCGCTTTTATTTTTGCTTTAGGTCATGGCTTTATACTCACTCGTCAACGCAGTATTGACTTTTTCGACCTCAAAACCTCTTGGATTTATATTCAAGGTGTCGTCACTTTTATCATTTTTGCATTGCTGACTCTCACTTCTAATGATTGGAGTATGAAGCGGCTGAAGAAAAATTGGAAGAAATTACACCAATTAACATACTTAGCAATCTTTCTCTTAACTTGGCACGTCTGGGATAAAATGTCGGGTCATTGGACTCATGTAACACCAATTGCGATGGGCCTGATGAGTGGAACAACGGTATTATACCTGGTGCGTTTGTGGATAGAAAATCAGCGGAAAAAGAAAACCCCCTCACCCGTCAATCATCCTCAGTAACGGGTTAATATTCTCAACATTTCAGGAGGCTTGAAAATTGTGGCACTTCTAGAGTATTTAACTCTCTTAATAGCAAAGAAAAAATGAAAAAAATTCCTGCTGCTAAGATACTCAACACTCTTCCATTGCACCGATAAAATCAGATATAATTCTCATGAGACAATCACAATATCATCACTGGAAATATCCGGCAATTCTGACCCTTTCTACCATCACTCTTGTACTGGGAATGAGTTGGCCTAAGCCGCAATTTCAACCCTCTATTTCAATCGCCGCAAAGATTCAAACCCCCTTACGTTTACCAGCGTCTCAAATTCTCATAGGACATTCTACCTGGGTTTATGCCCTAGCAATTTCTCCCAATAATCAATACCTTGCCAGCGCCAGTTATGACGGTCAAATTAAGATTTGGCATCGACAAACCGGTCAACTGCTTCATACCCTTCTGGGTCATACTGATGCGATTGAAACTCTTGCAATTAGTCCAGATAACCAGATTCTCGCTAGCGGCGGTTGGGATAATCGTATTAGACTATGGAACCTCGAAACCGGTCAACTGCTTCGTACCCTCAACAGTCATACTGAAGATGTTAAAACTTTAGCAATCAGTCCTGATGGAAACTGGTTAGCCAGTGGCAGTACCGATAAAACGATTAAACTGTGGCATTTACCAACAGGCAAACATCGGATGAGTCTCAACACAAAAGATTGGGTTCGTTGCGTTGCCTTTATTCCTGACTCTCAAACTTTAGTCAGTGGCAGTGAAAATGGGTCTGTTCAAGTGTGGTCATTAACAAATGGAAAACTGTTACAGACTGTTGCGGCTCATTCTAAAGCGGTTTGGTCAGTCGCTTTGAGTCCCGATGGCAAAACCTTAGCAACAGCCAGTACCGATAAAACCATTAAACTATGGCAACTGAGTTCTTTGCAATTACAACGGACCCTAAGGGGACATTCTCACGCGGTTTGGTCAGTCGCTTTTAGTCCCGATGGCAAAACTTTAGCCAGTGGGGGTTATGACAAAACGATTAAACTTTGGAACCCCAATACAGGTGAACTCATTCACGACTGGCAAGGTCATCACAAGCCTGTGTGGTCCGTTACTTTTAGTCCAGATAGTCAAATTTTAGCCAGTAGCAGTAGCGATGAAAAGGTGAAGTTGTGGGAGATGACTTCATCGCAGGAATTCTTATCTCAGGTAAGCACAAAACCGGCTTCGGTGAATTTAGCCTCTCAAGAGACGACATCTGAAATAACAAATCCTAAGACGGTGGTTGAGTTAAATCAACTGTTATACGAGATGATTGACCAAAATTGGCAATCCATCCAATTTCAAGAGACATTAGTGTATCGGGTGAGGCTGACAATGGATGGAAAACTAACTTCTTATGAAGCCATGAATCCTTCTGCTTCTCGTTGGATCGATCCAATACCTCTAGAAAGTTTACCTCAAACGGATGGTTTATCGCAACAGTTTATGGAGTTTAAAGTCGTGATGAAACCGGATGGTGTTTTGGAAGTTGCTCCGCTTCAGGGATGGGATACAAATCCTGGAAGTCTTTAATTTTTTTATCAATTTTTATGAACTGCTGAAAAGCTTATTTAAAATGCATTTCAAGGGTTAACTATCCTAGGTTATATTTTTCTCTCAAAGAAATGTAACATACAACACAGAAAATCTAATTTATCCTAGAAGTAGGCAGAATTTAGTAGATAACAGTTGATGACAGGAGTTAACCCCATGACATTAAAATATCGTCACATTACTTACGAACCCGATTGTTCAGGTATTGACTGTGTTGAAGGAGAAGTCGGCGGCAGATACCGAGGACACCAGTGGCACACCCACTATCCTAGACATTTTCACGTTCCTCAACCCCGTCCCACGTTGAGATATCGTGGAACTACCTATAATATGAATAACCCGAAAGATCAAGCCAATCTGGGAGTGGGCATCACTAACGCAAAGACTCAGCCTAAAACACCCTCTACTATTCCTCGTGGGGAAGCCCCCGAAGAGGAATGGAAACAAGCTCACAAAGCCAATGTTTGCCGTGTATTAGAACGTCGGCGACAACGAGCAGAAGCCCAGGGGGATCAACAACTGTTAGATTTGATCAATTCAGAAGCGCAGCAATGGGTTTGTTGAGACATCCATAATTAATCGATCATTTATTCTGACTGCTAGCTCTCTAACTGAACTGTGTCGAAAATGTCACAATAGTAGGGGTAAAAAAGCGTGAAGAAATGTAAATGGCCGATCAATTAATTCGTGCAACCGCAGCAGACAATGGAATTCGGGTCGTTGGGGTGATTACCACCCGCTTAACGGAAGATGCCAGACAACGTCATCACCTGTCTCCAGTAGCCACCGCTGCCTTAGGTCGTGCTATGTCAGCCGGACTGTTGCTGGCCTCTAGTATGAAGCGACCGGAATCTAGAGTCAATATTAATATTAAAGGAAATGGCCCTCTGGGGCGGGTATTTGTCGATGCTGGGTTAGACGGTACCGTCCGGGGTTATGTAGACCATCCTGATGTTCATTTGCCACCCAACTCCCAGGGAAAACTAGATGTAGGCGGTGCAGTCGGAAAAGAAGGCTTTCTCTATGTAATTCGGGATGTGGGTTATGGCTATCCCTATTCCAGTACTGTAGAATTGGTATCTGGGGAAATTGGGGATGATTTAACTCACTACCTCGTCACCTCTGAACAAACCCCAAGTGCTTTAATTTTAGGGGTATTTGTCGATCCGCAGGGAGTACAGGCAGCGGGTGGGCTTCTGCTGCAAGTGTTACCTAAGGCAGCCCGAGACGAAGCGTTAGTCGAAACCTTAGAATCTCGCATTAGTACCTTATCCGGTTTTACGCCATTATTGCGACAACGTCAAACTTTACCGGATATTTTTCAACATCTCTTGGGAGATATGGGGTTGAATATCTTACCCGAAACCCAAATGGTGCGGTTTCATTGTCCCTGTTCTTTTGAACGGGTTTTAGGGGCATTAAAAATGTTTGGTCAAGCCGAACTACGGGATATGATCGAAAAAGATAATGGTGCAGAAGCTAAATGTGAATTCTGCGGAAAATATTATCAGGCTAACCCCGATCATCTTCATCAACTGATTGAAGAATTAAACAATGATCCCGACTCCCAGAAGCTGACAAAACGTTCGATTTTATTTTAGTAACTCACTCAGGCATTAGATTAATTTTTCTGAGGGGTTAAAATCACCCGTTCATGATTTGCGAGTTCGAGTCTGCTGTACAATAGGATCGTTTTCAACATCCACCCATCTGAGGGCGGTGGCAGCAATCATTCTATCTCCCTATAATGGCTCATTCCTGGCTCGGATAACGAAGATCAGATTGCAGGATCGGGGCAAATAGTGGTATAAAACCGGAAAGTCAATCCTTCTCCGATTGTGAGTGAGTTTTTCAGTATTTAGTGTGGTGAAAGTTTTTGGGGTAAACTCTATGAGAGATTATCAGAATCAACACAATGATCGCTTATCATCTTCGCCCAGGCGACGGCGACAACCCTCTCCAACCCCGGATGAATCTTCCGTGCGAAAAGGCCGGACAGAGCGATTACAAGAACTTCGCGCCATGCTTGAGTCTGGTGTGCAGGAGCGAAAAATTCAATCTCAAAGTATGAACACTCAATCTCACAATCAAATGACCACATGGAAGCCTGTAATTCCCGCCGAGCAAACTCCACCGCCCACTCCACCGACTCCTAAAAAAAGTTTGTGGGTGAAACTAACTCCCTTGTGGTTGGCGCTAATGGTTGTCAGTCCAGCAGGGATTGGATTTATGGCCAGTGCACAATTACTTAAGTCTCCCAGCTTACCCAATTGTCCCAAGATCTTTTGGCCAGTGGCCTCCGCTTCTCTGCGTCTCTATTGTGCTGAATCAGCGGCGAAGAAACAAACCGTTAAAGATTTACTGGTTGCGATTGAGTTGGTCAATAGTTTATCTGAAGAACATCCCCTACGCCACGAAATTAACCGCAATATCGAAAAATGGTCGATGGATATTCTGACGTTAAGTGAGGAAGTCTATCAAGCCGGAGAACTCAAAAAAGCGATCGCCATGGCGCGTCAAGTTCCTGAAGATACTTCTGCTTACCCCATGGTAGAACAACGGGTTCAAGTCTGGCAAGCGCTGTGGAAGGATGCCACAACGGTTTATGAAACCTCGGAAGAGCATCTGCGGCGAGAAGAGATGAATTTGGCGTTTCGTGTTGCGACTCGGTTATTGAATTTAAAGAATAGCTATTGGGGAACCACAAAATATCAAGAATTGGCTGATAAAGTTCAAATTACCCGCGAACAAAGCCAACTGTTAGGAGAAGCCAGGGATTTAGCAGAAAAGGGTGATTTGGAGAATATGCGGAAAGCTTTGCAACAAGCCCGTGAAATTCCGGTCGAAAGTTACTTGTATGACCGCACCACGACTGAAATTACCAAGTACAGCAAAGAACTGTTGATTTTAGCCGAAAAAACTTTAGATAAAGGGGACTGGCGCACAGCGGTGAATGCGGCTACAGAAATTCCGCAACGGGCTAATATTGAGAATCAGGTACAAGACTTTATTCTGATCGCCCGCGCCCATGTCCCGGCTTCTTTGGATACGGTGAAAGGGCTTAATGATGCGATCGCCCAAGTCCGACAAATTGGCAAAGATCGTCCTTTTTATGGCAAAGCACAGAAATATATTCGGGGTTGGCAACAGGAAATTGCAGCGGTAGCCACTTTAGAAGAGGCCCGTAAAATTGCCCGCACCGGATCGGTACAGGATTTGAAACAGGCGGTAACCCAGTTACGCAGTATTTCTACATCTAATCCTCGGGGAGACGAAGCCCAAACTCAAATGGTGCGTTGGACTGCGGAAATTCAGGAAATTGAGGATGCACCGTTACTGGAAACGGCGGATCAATTGGCTAGTTTTGGGGATTTAGATTCTTTGAAACAAGCGATTAAGCAAGCTAGTAAAATTAGTCGCGGGCGGGCGTTACACCAAGAAGCCCAATCTCGGATTGCAGAATGGCAAGATCGCAGCCAACGTCTAGAATATCAACCGGTTTTGGATCAAGCCCAAGAGTTGGCGGCAGAGGGCAACTACTCAGAGGCGATCGCCATGGCAGAGAAAATTAAACCGGGTATTGTGATTTATCAACAAGCCCGAGATGATATTCGCCAATGGCAAACCCAAGTCCAAGATATTCAAAACCTCAAGGATGCGGAAGCCTTTGCTTCTGGAGGTACTGCTGATAACCTTTCAACGGCAATTACTTTGGCCAGTCGGGTGTCAAGTTCGAGTTCTTGGGGCTGGCAGGCGGATCAGTTTATTAACGAATGGAGTCAACAGCTTTTAGCGATCGCCAACGATCACTCAACGGTAGATTTGTCTAAAGCGATTGAGATGTTGCAGAATATTCCGTCTGGAACTAGTGTTTATGATACAGCCCAATCTCAAATTCAAACTTGGCAGAGTTGGTTAAATCCGCCGTCAGTTCAGTATAATAGTCCTTCCTACGATAATTATAATAGTTACGATAATTATGGCGGTTATGACAGTTACGACAGTTATGACAGTTATGGTGGTTATGACAATTATCAGCAGGATTACAACCCTCAGCCGTATCAAGACAGTTCAACATCACAACCTGCGGGTTCAACACCCGCCCAAAATGCGCCTGTTCCTGAGTTGAATAAACCGATTACATCCAATAATAATAAATTTATTGATTAATCGCTTTTAGTAGGGTGCGTCAATGACGCACCCTTAATTTCACATTCGTTCTAATACAGAAATCCCCAGCAATGATAGTCCGAGTTTTAAGGTTTGTGCCGTTAAATCACATAATCCCAGTCGGGATGTTCGTTGGGGTTCAACTGATTTTAATACCGGACATTGATCGTAAAATTGATTGAATTTCTGACTGAGTTCAAACAAATATTGACATAAACGGTTGGGCATTAATTCTTCAGCCACCGTATTAATTAAAGATTCCAGTTGCAATAAATGTTTGGCTAATACCAATTCTGCTTCTTCTTCTAAGCTAATTTTAGCAGATTCTCCTACTTGATTAAAATCGATGCCACCCTTACGACTAATGCCTTGAATTCGCACATAAGCATAGAGTAAATATGGGGCAGTATTCCCTTGTAATGCTAACATTTTATCAAAGCTAAAAATGTAGTCGCTGGTACGGTTTTGACTTAAATCTGCATATTTAACGGCACTTAAACCCACCACCTGAGAAACATGATCGATAAATTCAGGGGTTTCCGAACGTTTCTCGGCTGCTAAACGTTGTTTTAAATCCGTTTTTGCCCGGTTAATCGCTTCTGCTAATAAGTCCTTTAACCTCACCGTTTCTCCGGAACGAGTTTTTAGTTTCTTGCCATCTTCTCCTTTGACCACACCAAATGGAACATGAACTAATTCTACCGTTTCCGGTATCCAACCCGCCCGTTTTGCCACTTGCCAAACTTGGGTAAAATGATTGGCTTGTCCGGCATCTGTTACATAAATAATTCGATCTGCTTTTTCCTGTTCAATACGATGAGATAATGCTGCTAAATCAGTGGTGGCATAATTATAACCCCCATCGGATTTCTGTACAATTAACGGTAAAGGATTCCCTTCTTTATTGGTAAATCCTTCTAAAAATACACATTGTGCCCCATTATCTTCAACCAATAAACCTGTTTTATTCAACTCATCTACCACATTGGGCAACATGGAATTATAAAAAGATTCACCTCTTTCTGTTAATTCAATCCCTAATTGATCGTAAATCAGTTGAAATTCTCGGCGGGATTGATCGCATAACAATTGCCAAGCTTTACGACTCTCTGTATCTCCGGCTTGCAACTTTACCACTTGTTGACGAGACTGTTCTATAAATGCTTCATCTTGATCAAATCGAACCTTTGCTTGGCGATAAAATGCAACTAAATCTCCTAAATCTAAGGCATCTGCTGTAGTTAAAGCATCGGGATAAACTTCTTTTAAATAAGTAATTAACATCCCAAATTGAGTTCCCCAATCTCCGACATGATTCAGGCGTAAGACATCATGTCCTTGAAACTCTAAGACTCGGGCAATACAATCCCCAATAATCGTAGAACGAAGATGTCCGACGTGCATTTCTTTAGCAATATTTGGGCTAGAAAAATCAACAATAATTCGTTGAGGAGGCTGAGTTAAAGCAATACCTAAACGTTGATCGTTTAAAATAGAATTAAGCTGTTGTTCTAAATACTCTGGTTTCAGGCGTAAATTAATAAAACCAGGCCCTGCAATTTCAGCAGATTGACAGATATCTGTGATATCAAGCTGTTCTAAAATTTGAGATGCAATTGTTCTGGGGTTATTCTTTAAAACCTTAGTTAAAGACATGGCAACATTGCATTGATAATCCCCAAATTTAGGATTACTTGCCGGAACTAACATCGGATCAATATCAGCGACCTCATCACCAAAAGCTGTAATTAATGCCTGTTTAAATTTTGATTTAAGTTGTTCTTCTGTTGATAACATATAATTTTTTGAATATTTAATTAAGAACTTAACGATTAAGGACAAACAATATATTATAGCAGCTTTGTTATCAATAATTTATAACTTAATCAAATTGAGGGGAATCATCTCCATCTTCTGGAGGAATGGTATGAGGGTCTTCAGGTTCTATTCCTGCTTCATCTCTGTAACGGTTGTATTGAGGAACTGGCTGAGTTGAGAGGGTTAAATCTTCATCCTCATAAAACCGATAAAATAAGGGTTCATCTTTAAAATCATGTTCATCTAATACATGATGAATAATGCCCTGCTGTACCATGATTTTCCCAATTAAAATTGCTTCTTCGCGAGTCGATTTTTCATATTTCATCAACCAGTTTACTGCATCTGAACCTAAGAAAACCTGATAAAAAACTTTAAACTGAAACCGTCGATCTTTAATTTCAACTCCATTTTCTTCTCGCATTGCAGTGACAATTGCATTCCAATCATATTCTTCTCTTACTTGGGGAGGGTTGACAGGATTTTGGGAGACTTCTAATAGGGTTTTTTCTTGCTCATAATCTGAATCATTCGCTTTTAACCAAGTTTTGATAATAGGACTAATTTTAGGTGTTTTCAGGTGTAAATCTTGCTGCGGATAAGGAATATGAATATTATATTGTTTTAAATACTTTTCTATTTGATTATATAAATGAGTTCTAACTTTTGGTTCCTTTAAAGGATCTTGAACAAACGCCACCACTCGAAACCGTAATTCACTTTCACCATACCCTCTAAACTTCACTTTAGGGGGGGGATGACGTAAAATATCAGGATGTTCAACCTGGGAAGCTGCTAGCAAAACTTTATAAACAAAATCAATATCAGAATCATAAGAAACCCCCACATAAGCCTTGACTCGTGTTAGTCCGCTGCGGTTCCAATTTAATACTTCTCCTTCAATAAACTGAGAATTAGGTAAAGTAATAATATAGCGATCAATATGTGAAATTTCTGTTGTTCTTGCGCCTATTCGTTGTACTAATCCTTGAAAATCTCCTACTTGTACTAATTCCCCCACTTTAATAGGACGGGCTACAATTAAAATTAAACCACTAATAAAATCCTTGGCAATATTTTGTAAGCCAAAACCAATTCCCACCCCAATAACACTGAGGATAATAGCAAGGGCTTGAAAATCAACTCCACCTGCATTTAAAATTAATAAAAACCCGAGAAATAGTAAGCCATATTGAGCAAAAAAAGCAATGGCATCTTGTAAACTTCGATCCACTCCCGCTAAGGGTAAAATCCGCTGTTTTAAAAATTGAGTGAGTAAACTACTTGCCAACCATAAAATTACTGTTGCAATTACAATTAATAAAATTCGGTTAAGAGAAATGGGAACTCCTCCTAACTTAAACATTCGAGTCGTAAAGGTATCCTCAATTAAATGAGTGACCCGATACATTCCTCGCCGCAAAACTGGGAAAAAATTAAAACTATAATAAATAAATCCTAACCAGACTCCAATTTGTAATAATAATAATCCTAATAATTGTAATGATCCTTGACTCTGTTTATCTATGTTTTTTAGACGTTGACATCGACGATAAAGCCAAAATAAACCGCCTTGAAAAATTACAGCTAGACAGAAGGCGATCGCTATTCTTTTAAAAGCCCAAATTTTATATTTATCACTTCGTTCTATCAAACTTTTTTCTAAAGCTATTTTTACCTTTTCTTGCCAACCTCCCGCTTTTTCTTGAGGGGTCATTCCCGGCATTAAATCCGTTTCTGTGACTGAGATTAAATATCGGTTATTAACTTTTAAAACGGTTATTCCATCCTGTTGTTGAATTCCTACGTTAACTCTCTCTCCTTTTAATAAATTTTGATCGAGTTTTTCCTGCAATAAGGTATTAATTATACTCGCCCTTTCTTCTGCGCTAAAATCACCAGCAGGCCCCACTTTAAATAGTTCTCGTCCATCAAGAACTACAGGAACTTTAGGACTAACCACTTCAGTTTCAGGGGTTTGTGCGTCACTGCTTGACACACTGAGAGAAAATAGTAAAATAATACAGAATGGAATTAGCAATCTTTTAATCCATTTACGGTTTAGAGAGAACGGAGTCAAGAGATTGGACATACTTTAAAATTTAGGGATTTTGACAAACTATAAAAGAGTCGATCGCTAAATTACTATCATACAGTAAATTGAAGCTTTATCATTGATCTTAAAAATAATTAACTTAGTAAATTACAAAAATATACTTTCCTTTTCATCATAAATTCACTGCCGTTACTTAAAATAATTAGGAGTTAAAAATTTTGCGTCCGCGTAGCGTGTCGTCAGACGTATCACTATTGTTATTATCAGCAAAAATGTGAACTTAGATTAAATTACACAATAAAATTTTAAGTAATATAGTCTTAATCAGATATCAGAAAAGAGTGATTAATCAACTGATAACCATTTGCTCATTAGATATCGATGAGAATTAATAAAACCGACTTTATTATATAAACTTTGAGCCTTAGTATTTTTACGATCTACTTCTAAATGTAGTGCTTTGATGCCTTTTTTGCGGCAAATATCTATAACAAATTGAATCACTTTTTTCCCTATTCCCTGTCTTCTATAGGGTTCTCGAATATATAATTCATCGAGAATAGCATTTTGTCCGTGGTATTCTAAACTAAAGCTAAACATTATTGCAAAGTAACCGATTATTTTATGATTCATATCAATTAAATAGATATAACCATAAATATTATTGCTGACAATTTGTTCTAAAGTAGAAAATACAGCTTGTCGGTCAAAATCCATTTGTTCGTGGGCGTAAAACTCACGGATCAATTCAGTTAATATTTCTATATCTGCTGGTTTAGCAAGTTTAAAAAGTGATTCCATTTTTTCCTACGATTATTATTAATAACTCAATCTGAATTTAAAATTTATCGTTAATCTTTAGGTTAAGCACCGCTTGCCTTCATTGCTGGGACTTGAATTTCTTTAATACAAGTTGAACGAGATAAAGATAATACGCAATCAATAATATTGATAATATCACAAAGTGGTATTGCATTTGATTCCCTCATTCCCGCCGCTTTTAAGTCGGCTAAAACTTCAGGCGTGCCGATATTTCCTGGATTAATAATCGTCACTGCAATTCTATCTTGACGTAGTTCTTCTCGCAATGCATGAACTGCACCTCGGAGTCCAAATTTTGAAGCAGAATTAGCCACTTCTCTAGCGGGAAAATTATCAAGTCCGGATAAAGCGCCCATAAAAATAATCTTTGGATTTGGTGATTTACGCAGTCCAGGTAATAAAGATTTTACTAAACGAATAGGCGCTAAAAGATTAACTAAAAATACATTTTCTATCTCTTCATCAGAACAGTCTTCAAAGCAATAGTCTTTTGTAAATGCTTGAGTTTCCCAAGTTCCTCCCATATAAAGTAATCCATCGAGTCTAGCCTCGCCTACAGCCCGATTAACAGCCTGAATTCCTGCTTTTGTACTGACATCGGCTTTAACCCATTCTCCTAACTGAGATGGAGAACGAGATACTGTAATTAGTCGATTAGTTCGAGAGATTAAATGTTGAGAAACAGCAGCCCCAATTCCTCGGCTAGCGCCAACGACAACAATATTACTAAAGTTATTTTCCACTATTTTTACCTCTTTTTTTATCACTTTATATCATCTATATATAGCAATCCTATCTGAGTTGTAAGCTAAGAGAATCATGAAACTGATCAAAAATCCTTACGGGGGTTTAGAGACGTTCCATGGAAGGTCAAAACAGACGGGGGTGACTCCTTATTTCTCACAAACCAAAATAGCAATTGCTATAGATATTGTCATTGAACAGAATTGAGTAATTTAACAAGTTCTTGATTTAGGACTGCATAACCATCTTGATTTAAATGTAGTTCATCGGAACGATATTCTGATAATAGCATCCCTTGACTATCAGCTAAGATCGGAAAGGTATCTAATATAATGACTCGATCTGTTGCTAATGTCGAAATATAAGTGTTAACTTCATTAATAGCTTCAGCGACTTCATCTGACCAAAAAGGTTGACGTTCTAAGGGCACTTCTCCCACTGGGAAAATAGTGGTTAAAATTATAACTGCGTCTAATTGTTTAGACTGTTCTACAATTTGCTGAATATTATTTTTACAGTTTTCAATAATAGATGCTTTTCGTTGTGGAAATAAAGGGATTGTTTTGAGATCGTTTACCCCTACCTGAATAATCATTATATTGGGTTTCAAAGAATTGATATGAGCGGCAAAACGTTGAAGATTTTGAATAGAAGTTTGAGATCCAATTCCACGATTAATAAATTCATATCCTTTAAGATTAGGTGATGTCCAACTCGCCGCCCTAGAATCACCAAAAAAGATAACGCGAATTTGATTAGTATCTGTAATAGCTTGAGGTGTAATTGGATATTTATTTAAGCCAACCGGATCTAAACGAACTTTATTAAGTTCAAAGTAATATTGTTGGGCTCGATTAAATAAAATTAGATTAATAAATATTGAACCGCCAAGTATGACGAATAAAAGAGTGATTAATAGAATGAAAGCTTTACTTAATTTCATATCTAGGTGAATTTAATTTTGTCTTTATTTATAAAAAAAATAATACTGATATGTCAGTTTATCTAGAGTATAAAATATAGCAAATATTACCTGCTATCTAAGGAATCATAGATATCAACTTAGTACAGTGCAATGCATCTTTTTGCGATCGCCTTATTTTACACCCAATTTTATAGGGCCAACTCCGAAGAATTGACCCTACAAACAATGCTTATGAAATTGTTAGATTAAACTTCAATCTGTTTAAACATCATAATACAGCGCGAACTCATGGGGGTGAGGACGCAGACGCATGGGATTAACTTCGTTATCGAGTTTGTAAGAAATCCAGTTAGCAATAAAGTCTTCGGTAAACACACCCGACTCAGTTAAGAAAGCCTGGTCATTTTCTAACGCTTCTAGGGCTAATTCCAAAGAACCCGGAGTTGAAGGAATCTTGCTTAACTCCTCAGGAGTCAGATCGTAGATATCCACATCCAAAGGTTCACCGGGATCGATTTTGTTCTTAACGCCATCTAAGCCTGCACACAACATCGCTGCAAACGCTAAATAAGGATTCGCAGTCGCATCAGGACAACGGAACTCCATCCGCTTGGCTTTGGGGTTAGAACCGGTTAACGGAATCCGCACAGAGGCAGAACGGTTACCCTGAGAATAGGCTAAGT